>CAZCCD010000001.1:0-5450 GCA_964497435.1 Candidatus Woesearchaeota archaeon
GTCCTGCCATGGATCTTCTCTTTCAAATCTTTCATTATCATTTAAGTAATTCATTACATCCACGGCGAGGATACCCAGACTTTTAAGTTTTGGGAGGAATCGCCGTCCTCAAAATTTAATTCTTTGAAATTCTTAGTATTAGGAGGTCTGGATACTAGACCTCCTGAATTAAAACTAAAGTTAGCATGAGCTATACTAGGAGATGAAAAATGGATTTGAAATCTAGGAAGCATAGCTTCGGACAAAATGCTTTCCATTTTGTCTGGAAAATTAAATACGCCAAAGACCCCTTCAAGTTTTACAGCTTGAGGATGGATTGTGAGTTTTTCCTGAGGCAGGTTGCTTACAGGCAAAAGTGTAAAATCTATGAGCTCCACATCGCTGTTGACCATATCCATCTGTTTGTTGAATTGCCTCCAACCATGAGCATCAGCAAAGCTTTGCAGTTGTTTAAGGGTTACAGTGCCTTCAGTTTGATGAAAAAACATCCTTGGCTCAGAAACCATTTTAGAAACGGGCATTTCTGGAGTCCTGGAAAATTCTTTAGGAGTGTTGGAAACACAACTACCGAAGCTGTTCAACACTATATTACTTCTTCGCAACCTTGGGTTTGTTAGTTTTAACATTTTATTCCTTGATACCTCGCGCTTCAGCGCGGGGTGATTCATTTTTTTCTCCTTTGACTCCACTCAGGCGTGGTTGTTGTAAAGGTGAAAGCTGGAATTTTATCAAATTCCGCTAAACTACCCTTGCGCTTACGCTTAAGGGTGAAAGGAGGGAGTCGGACCCTCGTCTCTCGAGCCACAGTCGAGCGTACTGCCGTTATACTACAATCACCATTGAAAACCTCCTGCGGGTTTCTCACACTTCCAGCATCCAACAGGTCTTTCTCTTTGCCTCTGATGAGACCTGAGTTGAAAACCAATGGTTTCCTCGCACTTCTAGCATCCAAACCGAATCTTCTCTTTGCCTCCGAAGGATTCGGATAGACACTTACGAAAGCTATATTTAATTCAGTTAAGAATGATTTATAATTGTTTTCAGAATCAGCCTTGAGCAGTAATTTAAAGGGAAGGTTAAGCCGAGCAGCTTCACGAGACAAATTGCTAAACTCACAACGAGTGAGGTTGCGAGTTAAAGGAAACCGATAGGTGTCCTCGCAAGCACAGCTAATAAAACCTTTCTTAACTATGCCGACGAGCAGCTTCACGTTGTCGTCTCACGCACGTTAGTGAGGCTGCGAGTATATCACATCTAGCTGTCATATAAATTTGAAAATATAAGAGTTTTTAAAGCTAACGAATATAATTTTTTATGGCAAAATTAGCATTCGGATGGGGCAGAACAACTGCTCCAAGAGTCAGGGACTTAAGGAGAAGTCTAGGTTATCTTATAGATGATAAAATGAGTGAGTTGGGTTTAGATGATAAAAAGAAAAAACATGAGTTTGCTGATAAGCATTATCAAGAAATGGATTATAATGCTCCAGAGACCTTGGAAACTCATTTAGATTATTGGAGAAAAGGTAAACCCTTTAGCGGCCATTCAACTTATAGATACATAGACAGATTCTCTCCACTTGAAGTTAAGAGAATTTTAATCTCTTGTAGATGTCTAGGAATAAGTCCAAGAGAACCTGCTATCAGAATGTTAGAAAAAGTAGGATCATCTTCCCAATGAACAAAATTCCACTGAAAAAGAAATAAAATGTTTGAAAAATTAAATAGAGTAGTTTTGACTAGAGAACTTTTAATACACTCTTTAGAATTTCTTCCTAATTATGAGACTAAGACAACTCATCAAACTTCTTTAGACTTAGTTAATTCATATCTTAATAATAACAGAAATAGGAGTTTAAGAGGGCTTAAAAAAATTGCAGTAACAGGATTGGCTTCCTTAACTTTATCATTCATTGCCGATAAATTAGATATGCCGGCAATGTATTACGTAGGATTTTTAGGGGCTTGTTCTTCGGCATTTTTTGGTGGGATGTATCATAGACAATTGGTAAGGCCAAGAAAGAGGGAAGATTTTCTCCATGAAATAGCCCCGCATGTTGTGAGACATTATTATTTCACATTTGGAAATAAAGAGTAATTTATTTCTGTAAGCTTTGAATTAATCCAAATTTATCTTACAAAGTTCGCACTAAGAGTAAATAAATAAGAATTAGATAAAAAATAAAAAATTAAAATTCATATGAGTTGACTTGTGTGCATAACTGATTCTGCCCTTTTTCATTCTTGAAGAATGGCACAATATCAACTTTGTTAGGGATTCCAGTAAGACCTGCTATATTCACCGGAGCAATTGTTTTTGTATTTAACAATTGTATATCACCTATGCTGTAATAAACATCGCTGCTATCAACTAATGATGAATTATGGAAGATTAAAGCTACTCCTCCAATTGGTTCTGAGCCTGTTTTTCTATAAACCCTAACATTAGTGCATGTAGTAGCACTACATCCTGTTGTGTTTGTGACTCTAACATCAACACTAAGGCATTTTGTGCTTAGGTCAATTTCCTCACTTCCTGTTTCAATCACACCCCTTATAACAACCCAGATAATTCCTATGGCAACTAGTACTAGTAATATGATTATTAGAGTTGTTACAACAGTCGACAACCCTTTTTTATTATATATCATCTAACACCTCCTTTCAGCATTTTAACTTTAAATGATGCTAGCTGAATCTTTAGATTCAGATATCACTTTTACCTCGTTATTATATAATATTGAGATAAAACACCTATTTAAAGCTTTTTATTCTTTTTGGATTATGTAATAGTTCATTTAGGAATATTATAATAGTGCTTGTTAACACTCGCATATCAGTTAACCTTGATATTCACAACTTTATTACTATTATTTTCTTCTATTAACCTTTATATATAGATTAGAGGTATCCTAAAAAACTAGCATTAAGTTAAATTTTTACTTTAACAAAATTATTCTTATCTATTAAAACTGTCCAATAATGTAAAGAATTCTCTTTTCTTCGGCCAAGCCTGGACGAAGTTTCTTTACTTTTATCTGTTAAAACTATCCAATAATGTAAAGAATTCTTTCTTATCTATTACTTTATCACTTTCAGAGAAACCAACTCTTTCTGCAAACTTCCAAAATGCTTCTGGCTTATACCCTTTTTTTCTTAAAGCCAACAAAGTAGGAAGCCTTTCATCATCCCAACCAGTGTATTTTCCTTTTTCAATTGCAAGTTTCATCTTTGTTGTAGATAAATCAAGATCTCTAAATTTATATCTTCCAAGAAATCCTGTCCATGGAATTTGTTTTTCTTTTCCTAAAGCCTTGAAAATCATTGCTTGCCTCTTTGCATTGTCTATATGATCTTTGGCCCTAATAACATGAGTCATTCCTTGATTAATGTCATCGACAGCAACAGCAAGATTCATTAAAGGCCAGACTCTATATTTTTTATCCTGCCTTGGATGACTTTTTAAACTTATTCTTGCTAAAGGAAAATCTCTCATCGCTGGATTTTTGTGAGACATTCCGCCGTCTTTTTCAGAAGTCTTGAACCTTACAACAGCTTCTTCTTCTTTGAAACCATTATTATCAAGCATTTTTTTCCATTTTTCAAGATTTTCCTTGACCTTGTTATTTCTGCATCGACAGTTTTTCATTTCCTTTACATATTCTCTAAATTCGTCGCCAGTGCAAATGCAGACATACGCAAAATTTTTATTTATTAGCTTTTCAATATAATTATAATAATATTTCATTCTGTCAGATTGGATTATTATTTCTGCCTTGTTATTAAAAAGCCATTTCGAGTCTTCTTCAATCATCTCATAAGCCTTAGGATAAATATTTTCAGGATTAGTGTCTTCTATTCTAACATAGAATTTTCCGCCATATTCTTTGACAAATAAAAAAGACAAAGAACCTGTCATTGCATGTCCTATATGCAAAGGGCCAGAAGCTGAAGGAGCAAATCTCATTATTACTTTTCCTTTTTTAGCTCTAGGAAGTTCAGGGAGCCCTTCTCTTTTATCTCTTTCATGAACCTCTTTTTTTAATTTTTCATATTCATCTTTTTGCTCTTCTAAATTTAATTTGTTAACGTCATTGACTATTTTATTTATCTCTTTAATATATTTTTTTACTTCATCTTTTTTCAAACCTTCATGAAACAATGAAGATATCACACTTCCAGCTTTGGCTTTTCCTTCATGTGAGAGTGCGTTTTTCAATGCATATGCTTTGGCTTTTTTGTCAAGGTTTTTCATGTTATAAATAACCATTATTTAGGTTATTATTGTTTCAAGAAAAAATACTTAATAAAATTATCTAAAATCCTGATCTTCTTGATGTCATCGAGGCATACCTATCAGTAATCGAGGCATTATGAACTCTTCCAGAAAAAGGCAGTGATTCTTGAAGATGAATAACTCTTCCAAGGTCCATTAAAACTTCTCTGTAATTATTAACTCTATTTCTTACTTCATTATATAAGTCAAATCTTTTGGAACCTATATATAAACTCTGCAAAAGTATTTCAGCTCTTCTGTAATGCCTTTCAGCTTTTCTATTATCAAATCCCAGAACAAACTCTATTGATTTATTAATATGGTCTACTAAAAGACTCTCGGTTTTTGTTAATCTCTTTCTTGGCATTTTAATTATCTAAATCCTTCCATTTAATTGATATTGAGTTATCATATCGTAAGTAACTATATTATGTCCATTTTTTCTAAATTCATTTAACATATGTTCATGGCTAACTTTTTTTAAGGGTTTTCCAACCCAGTAATCACTATAAAAACCTTCTAATATTTCATCATAAGTCACTTGTTCTGTCATTTTAAGTAGAAGTAGATTTAAGAGGAGGTTTTTAAATCTTGCTGGATTATTACATTGTAAAGTTAGCGGTTGGTGAAATAAAGTAATTTTTTATAAGAAAGATAATTAAGGAAAAATTAAGCAGGGAAGAGTTTGTGGTCTGTAAACCAAGTCTTATATCTATTTTTTAACGTAGAAATATCTGAATTTTCTATAGCTTCTGCGTTTTCATTAACTTCAAAATTTCTGACAAATATCAAGACCATCTTAGCAAATTGTCTAAATGTATTTGGGCTCATTCCTTTGATGCGTTCAATATCTAAATTTGAGAGCTGAGGAATTGGGTATGGCAAAACTCTATTTTTATCCATTATTTTTTCAAAAGAGGGTCTATCAACAAAGTCTTTTTCTTCATAAAGAACTATCTTGCCAGAACTAAACTTAGGATTAAGAACCCAAAAATTCTTTGATGTTTGAGAATCAAATCCTTTTATTTCCTTCTCCATATTATCCATTTTATTAAACATTTGAGTAAAACAATCAACACCATACGCTTGAGAAACTAATCCTTCTGTTGAGGTTGATAAATAAAATATTGGAATCTCCAATTCATAAGAAATAATTCCTAAGTTTTTCATAAGCT
>CAZCCD010000001.1:5460-86033 GCA_964497435.1 Candidatus Woesearchaeota archaeon
CTTTCAATGTTCTAACATCAGATACATCATTTAATTTAATTGCAATCGCTTTTGGTTTTAATCTACCAATCATAGCATATAATTCCTTAAGGTTTGTTTCTTTATTCAAAAAAGTTCTATGGATATTTATGTAAAGAGTCAATAGTCTTCCCTGCTCTTCTTCAATATCTACTAATGCGCCATGATAAAGATTCATAGCTTGAGAATAACAACTTTCAACTAGAGAAAGGTGTTCTTTATTTAATATCAACGGGGATGGAATAGTAATAAAGTCAAACTGATAACTCATTTGTCTATTTACATAATCCGTAATTAAATTAAGTAATAATCTTTTATCAGAGATTATATTATTCCATAAGGAAAAATGCATTTTTGCTTTATCACCGCAACCTTTTTTCTTTTGAATAGCAATTATTTCAGATTTTATTTTATCTGGTATTAATTTATATGTGAGATAAAAATTTTTCTTTTCTTCTTTAACTCCACCATAATAGAATACTTCTGAATTTATATCTGAAATAAACGAAAGATGTTTCGGGACTTTCTTCAATATCTGGGGCATATATTTTGTTAGTTTATAATATGGAATTTGGAAACCGAATACTCTTTCAAATTTATATCCCCTTGTAAAAATATTTAGGATAGCGTCAAGTTCTTCTTTTTGTCTTATATCAAACATAACAGAAGGAAATAGATGTTTTTTATCTAAAACTGGGTTCACAAATTCAACTGTTTTTGCTCTTGTTCTTGCATCAGTTTTCTTTACAATGTATTTAAGCTTCGTCATCTTCTAACCTAAATTTTTCTTTATTTATTTTTTGTAACATTGAAATAAATTCATTTATTCTTGATTTTGGCAAAGTTATTCCTGCTACAACATTTTCAAAACCATTGCTATCTAATTCTTTCTCCTGTATATAAACGAGTTGCTCTCCTTCGGGATTTTCAATCATATAAATCCTATATCTTTTTTCATTTCCAGTAATTTCATCAGTCAGAATCAAATCCTTTTCAGTTAGCGAGTGTACTATTCTACCGTTTGGATAATAAATAATAGTTCTCCCCCTTTTTGAACGATAAACTTTTCTTTTTGAATTTAATAATTCAAGATATTTTGAAAGGGTGTTTACACTCATTCCAGTTATTTTTTCTAATTCTGCCAAAGTTAAACCTTGTTTGAAGTGCATTTTTAATAATTCAAATAAATATCTTTCATAATATCTGCTTCTTTCTTCTGGAGATAACATCATTATTTCGTCTGGAGCAAGTTTGTTTATTGTATCTTGTTTCATTGACTCACCTTTAATATGATTTATATGTCTCAAGTATATGTCTCAAGCTTAGTATATAAATCTTTCGTTAGTGCCGTAGTATAATTGATAATATATATTTTACTATAGAAAGGTTTAAATACTTTAATACTATTAATACATTAATAACATGAGATACATTAATAACAATAATGTGAAAGGAGGTAAAATGGGAGTAAAAATAAAGATACCTGTAAAAAACATTGAAAAAGAAGATGTTTGTAGTACAGTTGAAGAGACCTTGAAAAAAGACAGAGAAAACGCTTATACTATCGCTGGTTTAATGATTGATGTTTTTAATGTAAAGAAAGACGATATAGAAAATAAGTCATTCTCTGCATGGAAAAAGGGCTTACCAACTATGTATAGTAGAATTGGTAATTGCCTTAGAAAGTTAGAAAAAGCAGGAAAAGTAAAATCAAGAAAACATGGAAAAGCATTTGTATATTGGTATGTTGAATAATTAAGAAAAAAAGGGAGCCGAAGCTCCCCTGTATCACACCCAACGCTTAAATCAGATGAAATACGAAAATCAAAAACAAAACAAGTATAAAAAAGTATTGTGTCCTAGTTGTAATTCTAATAATATTATCAAATGGTGTAAAAGGAAAACCCAAAACAGAGGCGAAATACAAAGATATAAATGTAAATCTTGTAATTCCTATTTTACCCGTGATGATGGTTTTTACAGAATGAGAAATACGCCCCAAAAGATAACTCAATCCATAGATTTATTTTACAGAGGCGTTTCAACAAGAAAAGTGCAAGAACATTTAGCAATATTCCACCCTCACAACGCTTCGCAAATGAGCGTCTATAATTGGGTTGTGAAATATTCTAAGATGATAAGTAAGTTCACAAATAGATTAAAACTAAATGTTGGTTCTGAAGTGCAAATTGATGAAATAGAATTTCATCGAAGAAAGAATCATAAGAAAGGAATGAAAGGCATAGATAAAAATTTCTTTATTGATAGCATAGACCCAGAAACAAAGTTTATGCTTTCTTCTGAATATGCTAAAACAAGAAACAGAAGAGATATTAAGGCAATAACTTCAAGAATAAAAGAAAGAACAGGTAGCCAAATACAAATGGCTACTACTGATGGTTGGAACGCTTACATAAAAACCATTAAAAGTGTTTTTGGCTACAATAATAAGTTGGGACGATATAATGTCTTTCATAACAGAGTGATTGTTTCAGAAAAAGATAAAGTTTTTAATTATCCTATTGAAAGATTGCATAATTCAGTAAAGGCAAGAACAAAAACATTTAGGGGATTTCATGGTTCAATTAATTCAGCAAATGCAATAATGAAAGGTTGGGAAGTTTATTATAACTTCATAACAAAACACCAACAAATAAAATGCTGTCCTTATGTATTGGCTATTCCTGAATTGGCTGAAATTTTGAAAGACGTTAAAAATAAATGGATTGCTTTGATTAACATGTCATACCAACAAAGTATATAAAAATGAATAAAATATATAATATCATGGGGTTACCAAAAGAATTTGAAAATGAAATAATACATGGAGATTTATTTGAAATTATGAAAAAAATGCCTGAAAATTGCGTTGATATGGTTTTTATTGACCCCCCATATAACCTTAACAAAAATTATTCAAAATATAAAGATAATCAAAGATACGGAGATTATTTAAGATGGTGCAATAGATGGTTACGTGAGTGTATAAGAGTTTTAAGACCAACAGGCTCTTTATTTCTTATAAATATTCCGAAATGGCTCATTTACAATTCTTCTTTCTTAAATAGAATAGCTGTTTTTAGACATTGGATAGCGTGGGATGCCTTAGGTTCTCCAACAAATACTAAACTTTTGCCTGCTCATTATGGGATTGTATGGTATACTAAAACTCTAAAATCAAAAACATATCCAGTTAGAGCACCTCACGCAAGAGATAGAAAGGGCGATTTAATTGCCGATTGGGGAGGTAAAAAATATATGTTACATCCTTACGGGAAAATTGTGAGTGATATTTGGACAGATATTCATAGAATAAGGCACAAAATTAGAAGAGATGCACACCCTTGCCAATTACCACCACATTTAATTGAAAGAATGATTTTATCTACAACTGACGAAGGAGACATAGTTTTTGACCCCATGATTGGGACAGGAACAACAGCAGTATCAGCAAAAAGATTAGGAAGGAAGTATACGGGAATTGATATTGATGAAAATTACGTTAAGATTGCCAAAGAAAATGTTGAAGCAAGCGAACCAATTAAAATAGCAGACAAATATGTTTCAATTTATTTAAATAAAGTTTTAAGTATTAGGGATATAGATTATAAAACAATTGAACCCTATCTTAAAAAGGTAGAATTAAAGATAAATGGACATAAAACAAAAATTATGAGACTTCCTCAATTAGAAAGAATGTATGAAAGTATAATTAATCAAAAAGTGCTTTAAATTCTTCTTTCTCCTCTCTAGAAAGAGTTTTTGCAAGATTTCTCATCAGTTCTTTCCATCTATACTTTTTTGATTTTTTAATCCCATCTAAAAATCTTTCTTTTGTCTGCCAATAACTTTTTCCACTATCAAAGTCAGCCCAGCTTTTAGGTCTTAATTTTCCATCATAAGGTCTAAATTTTACACCATCACATTTTGTATTTATTCCGACAGCATCTTTTAAAGTTTCAAAAAACATTTTTATGAATTGCCCACTTTCACTATCATATTTAACTATTAATTCATATTCTTCATCATATTTGTTTATTCTCTTTTCTATTATTGTATCAAGTCTGGCTATATCAAACCAAGGGTTCTTAGAAGATTCGTTAGATTTTATATCAATAGCTATTCTTAGCTCTTTAAATTCCACCCTTATATCTGGATATGCGGACTTTGATTTAGCAAAGATTATTTTACAATTTGAGAAATTGCTCTTGAGAATTTTTTCTATTTCTGGGCTTGCCAAAGATTCTAACTGATTCCATACAATCTTATAATTTTGAAGATTGCCTGATTTTTTAACAGCTTTATTTATTGCATTAGTTACTTCCTTTATAATTTGGGGTTTTAGGGATAGAAGTTTGTGATGGAATTGTGCAAGATTTTCATTATTCATAAAAAACCAAAGAAAACAGAGCTTTTATTGTTTTCTACCAACCGCTAACTTTACAATGTACTGGATTATTACTTTGTCCGGATTGAGTTAATCTTAATCTTGGTAAAAATAAATGGCTTGACTTGATATACTTAGCAAGTCAAAAGAATTAAAAAACAAAGAAGGTAATAGCGATTATGGTAAAAGAAGAAAATCCTTTTGAAAATAAAAAGGTTGCTAAGGAATGGATTAGACATGTAGAAAACACAAAGGGAGAGACTAGGGATAATGAAATTTATCCTCTATTAAAAAAATGGGCTACCAAAATAAAACCCGATACTATTATTGAAATTGGGTCTGGACAAGGAATTTGTTCTGAAAAAATCAATTTAAAGAAGAAATCTTTTTACATAGGGATTGAACCATCTATACATTTAGTTAGAAGAGCGAGAAGATTATATAAAAAATCAAATAGAAAGTTTATTATTGGTAGTGCCAATCATATTCCTATTAAAAGTAGTTCAGCTGATGCGGTTTTTTCTGTGAATGTCTGGTTTCACCTTATGAATTTAAAAAAGGCTTCAGCCGAACTTTCCAGGATTCTAAAACAACATGGGCAATTTTTAATAATTACAGCAAATCCCAAGGCATATAGGAAATGGGAATCTTTTTATTTTAATTATAAAAAACGTGGAAAGAAAATAGTTGGTAAAGTTAAAGTCCCAGTTACCTCTCTCTCATTATCAATATTTTATAAGCATTCTTTAAAAGATATTAAAAAAAGTTTAAACTCCAATAATTTATCAATTTCCAATATAAAAGAAATTGGTAGGATAGATAAGAAAACAAAACTATTTATTAGTGTTTTAGGTAAAAAAGCTTAAAGAAGAATATGAGACGAGGCGAAATATAAATTTCGGGTTAAACTCCGCTATTTATTCTAAGAACAACATATATTTAAATTTTTTTGTTAAGGATTTTTATCCTGTTTCACCAACAGATAACTTTAATTAATATTTATCGATTCCTGATTTTTTCTCAAGAAGGTCGATTCTTTGTTGCATATGGTATATTTGATTAGACATATCCTCAATTCTTTTCGTCATATCAAGAAGTCTCTTTGCAAGCTTCTTTTTCCTTTCCTCTTCACTTTCTGACACTTCTTCATCTTTTATTGTTTTTTTGCCTGAAGATGCTAAATTTCCTAGAAAACTAAAAACTCCGCCAGAAGAATTTTGTTTTTCTGTTTCAATCTCTTTTTCCGCCTCTTTCATCTCTGACTTCATTTCATCAAGTCTTTCATGCTTTCTTTTTAATCTCTCTGTCAGGTCAATCACCTTGTTTTTTCTTTTGAATAAACCCATGATTAATTAAAGAAATCATTATTTTTAAATTTAGTTGTTGTTTTGGTTAAGGTTTTCATCTATTTTTACAGGGGTCGAAGTAAAGGGGATTTTCACAACTTTAATTCCATCTCTTTCCATTTGTTTTTCATATTCCTCATGCCTGTGATAAAACCAGTGAGAATCAATTTCTTGCATATCAGTTACTTCTACCATGCTCTCAGCAGTTGATGACATAGAATTATTTGAGCCATATCTGTCAAAATTTCCTTGAGCAAGATTTATTGCTTCAATAAGTATCCTCTTTTTTTGCTCATTTGACAGCTGTCCTTGTTTAACTATTTCTTCTAAATGTGGTTTAATATCCATTATTCCGATAAAAGAAGGATTTCCATTATGGTCCTCTATTCTGGCTATTCCAAATGTATCATTATAACCAATAACAATTTTAGAATTTGGAGGAAAACTATCAGAATACCATTGTCGGCCTACCCAATGTTTTTCAAGAGGAATTTCTAATAATCTATGTTCTATGTTTAGTTTACCTTTATAATCTAAATTCATATTTAAATAACATAGATATTCTTTATAAGAATTATGTTGGTTTAACGTAATAATTAATCCAATCCTTTCTGTAGGGTGTAAAAATTGTAATATAGGCCTTTCTTTTTTATCAATTCTTTATGATTTCCAACCTCAACTATTTTTCCTTTGTCTAAAACAACTATTTTATCAGCATTTTTTACAGTTGAAAAGCGATGGGCAATTATTATTGTTGTTTTTCCTTTAATCAACCTTTCTATTCCTTCCTGGACTTTCTTTTCAGACTCTGCATCAAGGGCTGCTGTCGGCTCGTCTAGAATAAGGATTTGTGGATTTTTCAGGCAAGCCATTGTAATTGCAATTCTCTGTCTCTGCCCCATTGAAAGTTTTATTCCTTCTTCGCCGACTTTTGTGTGATACCCCTTAGGAAGTTTTGAAATGAATTCATCGGCAGAAGCAGCTTTTGCAGCGTTGACTATTTCAGAGAAACTTGGATCAGGGTTTGCATATTTTAAATTATTAATTAAAGTATCATTAAATAGGTTTAAGTCT
Source organism: Candidatus Woesearchaeota archaeon (assembly GCA_964497435.1). Lineage (GTDB taxonomy): Archaea > Nanobdellota > Nanobdellia > Pacearchaeales > GW2011-AR1 > CAZCCD01. The sequence goes on from CAZCCD010000001.1 coordinate 12,286, forward strand.
TGGGGCACTATTGCAATTTGGTCTCTTAACCATTTCAAATCTAGCTCTGATATGTCAACTCCATCAAGAAGAATTTTTCCTTTCTTATTCTGATAATATCCAAAGATTAATTCAGAGAGTGTTGTTTTTCCAACTCCACTTTTACCCACTAAAGCAACACTTTCGCCAGATGCTATCTTTAAGTTTATGTCCCTTAGAACTAACTTGTCTTTTATGTAACCAAAATTCACATTTTTGAAAACTATCTCACCTTTAACATTATTCAATTTTTTGTGTCCATGACTCATTTTTTCAGGGGAAATTTTTTTTAGTTTTAAGAATCTTCTTATGGCAACAGACGCTCTTTTATATCTTCTATAAATACTACCAAAAAATCTCAAAGGGTTAAATGCCAGATTAATATATCCGAAAAACATCACAAATTCTCCAGGAGTTATGCTTCCTTTTCTTAAGAAAAAGATTGCGGTGCCAAGGACAGCAACAAAGCTTAAACTGTTAATTAATCCCTGGACAATTGAAACTCTTTTTGATTTTTCTGCAGCCTCTCTTACATAAGGCAAGATTTTGTCGATGAGTGATTTGGAAAACCTTTCTTTTTCCTCTTCTTCCATTGCAAAGTTTTTTACCAAAAAAACATTGTACAATTTATCATAAACATTTCCATATTGTTTTTCAAAAGCCCTGCTTTCTCTTTTCCTCGCCGTCATCTCAGGCTTTACTAATCTAATTGTTAAATAAGTGTATATTGAAAATGAGACGATTATTATCAATGCTAATTGCCATTGAATTATTGCCATTGCTATCAATGCAAAAATTAACATTAAAATTTGAGGAAGAATGTCAGAGATAGTTGAAATTAAATCCTGAAGCGACCATGAACCCCTAGATATTTTATGTAAAACCTCTCCTCTTTGTTCTTTTTTATGAAACAATGCAGGAAGAGTCAAAAAATGAGAATAAGCCTCAACTTCTGATTCAAGAGACATTTTTGCTCCAAGAACCTCTCCCATGTAGCCTGTTTTGTTTGAAATGTAAGTAGATATTAAACTTATTACAAGCCACAAAAAAATCAACGAAAGAAGAACATTTGTTCCTGTACTCTGGATTATTGCTAAATCAAAGAGTTTACCATAGACATAAGGAATTATAGCAGCTAATAATGCTCCGATAGTTGCAACTATGATTATTATCCTTAATTGCTTCTTATTTCTTTTAAACATCTCAAAAACAAAATTTCTAGTTTCACCCATAACTGATTAAATGAAGAATTCTTTTTAAAGCTTTTTTTCCGTCGGAAAAAATGGAAAAGATTTTTATAGTTAAATTACATAGATTTTGTAAATTAATTTATTAGAAACATTTTTTAAACTCATATTCGTTATTATAAAAGTAAAAAATTATAAAAGTAAAAATAAAAAAAGGTTTTCAGTCCGAATCAGTCGGAGGCAATAGAAAGATTCGGTTGGTTGCTGGATAGAAAACCCGCAGGAGGTTTTCAAATGGAGATAAAACCAACAAACGAAATAATCGAAGAAATCAGTCCATATTATGCAAAAAGGGCAGAGAAAAAAGAAAGAGGAGAACTTGATAGTGTTGCTGAATCAGAGCACAAACTAGTTTATGATTCTTCTTCTGAAACTCTTGAGCCTGTTTATTTTTTCATTCTTGATTTGATGGAAGATCAAAAACTCTCTCCTGAAAAACTCGTTGATAATTTTTCTTCGAGTCCTGGCTCAGGACATTTTGCAGAGATTGGACAAAGAGCAACAATAATGCAGCAGCAAGGCTCAAAAATTCTTGGAGATGTTAATACTGTTTTAAGGTCAGTATTAAATATTATTTATGACCTTAAAGAATTTAGAGTAAGGCTTCAATCTTATGATGATTTATACTCTAGAGATAAAAATATTTCAGAGGCTGCGAAGCTTTCACTAAAACAGATCTGGCTTGATAAAGTCGACATAAACAAAGGAAATACAGGAATAAAAGCCATGGCTCTTGGGCAGGCCGGATTTCAAACTCTCTTGGACGCATTTCTTATTGTTAATGATGCTAAACAAGTCAGTGAACTTGACCTTAATGATAGAGTAAAAAGGATTGTGACTTCAAGAATTTCGGAGTTTAACGCTTGGATTAATCAATCAGAGAAAGAGCTTAGAAAAAGATATGAGCTTGAAAGAACTTACCTTAAAAGCCAGGTTAATAGTCTTAAATTATATTCGAGATGGGCGAGGCCATATTTAGTTGCGGCATCAAAATTACAACCAAAAGATTATGAAAGAAATCCGCATCTTGTTAACATTTTTAACACAATTTTATTACAGCTAACCCTACTTGGAAAATCCGAGTTAAATGTAAAAGAAACTGCCCTTGAAGGAGAGCTTCCTAGTGATTTTACAAAAGAATCAGTTATAAACTCAATGAAAAGAAAATATTATTCTTGTCTTCTTGTTGATTTTAAATTTAGAGGAATTCCTCAGAGAGTCGCACAACAATCACACTATGCATTTGGCGGAAGGGCTGAAATAACATTTAGAGGATATTCTTTAAATGACGAGGAACTTTTAAGACTAAACCAAGAACTCGATAAATCTGATCTTTATGGCCTCCTTAATCTTGTTGAAGGAGCAACAGGAGAGAGTCTTACACATCTTCAGGATGAAATAGACTTTTTTTTAGAGGACAGAGAAATAGATAGACCTAAACAGCCTCCAAGTGATACATCAAATCCTTTCTTGGCTTTTATTGGTTATTATGACAGGCCTGAAAAAAAAGAAAAAACACCTGAACCATCTAATAATAAGGAGATAGTTGTTGGCAAAGATAATTGGGTAGAGAAAAATCATTTAAGGAGAGTCACTGCGAAAAAAGCCGAAGGGCTCGCCTTTAAAATCTTTGAAGTTTACAAGAAGGCCCATGGAATGATAGTATATGATAAGTTTATTTGGAATGAATAGGATACTGTTAAGTTATCAAGACATAACTCAAATTTGTGATTTTCTAAATTGCTGTTCACTTTCGTTCACAGATTTAACATTTTAATAAATTCACGACGAGCAAATGCGAGGAGTGCAAATTTTACATATAAATAAAAGCAATCTTTAAGATTATTTTAAATTAAAAGAAGAATATCATTTTAAGTTGACAGTATCAATGAATAGTAAAGTTTAAATAAAAGGTTTCTAAAAAATTTATATGGCAAATATAAGAAATCCCGTAAAATATTTTTTTGCTAAGGTAATGTTTAAGTTAGATGAAAGTTTTTTGTTAAGGCAAGGAGTTAGGGTAGCACGAGAAAGAGGACTAGAACTTAATTTAGGATGCCAGGAAATTTTAACTCCTCCTGATAAGAAAGGGCGTATTTATCTGCCTCCTGTCGAGAATGGTGTAGATGTATCACAATTAATTGCTTTAGTTGCTGATGTTTATCCAGATAGAACTAGAAGATACCTTCATAATAAAAGAATATTAAATGCTTAATGACTATATGCTCTTTTTCTAAAACTCGATTCTCCTGTTGCTAAGGCTTCTATAATGCTTTTGTAAGTACCATATTTTAAATGACGCGGTATAACTGTAAGAGGTTTTCCTGCTCTATCTAAAATTTGATATCCTTCTTTAACATTTCTTCCAGAATAGCCCATTCTTGTTGCGATTTTTCTCAGTTTTCTTGGATCAGTGATTACTGCTCCGCTTTCCATTACTTCCTGGGCTAGATTTTTTTCTAAACCAGATAGAAAAACAATTAGTCCTAACAATATTAAAACTAACCCAAAAATAGAACTAACTTGCTCATCAAACTTTTCTATTATAATATTTCCAGTAATTCCTGAAAGAGAATTAAAAACAAAAATAAATCCAAACAAGACTAACAAAAGGCTAATAATTCTCGAGGTTTTCATGTCTCAGTTTTTTTCTCTTCACCAATTTTAATCAGCATTAATATAACCCCTATTAATTCTAGAGTCAACCCAAGTATAGATATTTTGTCTCTTTGCAATTGAGAGATTGAGGTTGCATAACCTGTTATTGAAAAAACCGAATCAGCTATTATGAAAGCTCCGACTAAAAAAACAAAAAAACCTATTCCTTTAATGAATTTGATTTTTGATTTTGACGATATTGGAGACACTGTTCCTTGGCCTTTAGTTTCCTCTTTTTTTCCCATAATATTTAGAGGTTTTTGGTGTATTTAAAATTAATTAATTTGAAAAGATAAATTATTTAGCTTAAAATTTAATCCGTAAAAATATATTGAGGCTAATTTAATTATAAGATGGTCTTAAAGAGCCACTTAAAATGATTTTGGCTCGTTTCTCACTTGTAGATAGAATTAGTTAATACAAAATTAAAGTTAAGTTGACTCATAACACTTGTACTAATACTAATATTAATAAGTTATAATTAACATACTAACTGAAAGTTATGGTATACTTAAAATTTATATAGTTTAGAACTTTGTTATAGATGTAAGTAAAATAAAAGTAAAATGAAAAAAATAATAGAAATAGAGAAGGAAGAAGAAATCGATGAAGATTCTAAAGATAAAGAAGAATCTGAGTTAGAGGAAACCTTGGAAGATGTTTCAATTGACACTGGAAAGCTTCAAGAATTTATGACTTTTAAGGCTCCTGTCCTTGAGAGAGTTGACAGGGCTCCTCAAATTGTAACTTTAGAGAGGGGTGTTCAGGATGCTCCTTCAACAACGAATAATCAAGATGATCCTTTTAAATATATTCCCTCTCCAGCAGAAGAAGAAAAAAAGTATATTTCAAGTGACTCTCATATTACTCTAAGCCCCGAAAGAGCTGACTTTTCAAGAATAGGAAGAGAAGACCCTAGATCTAAAATTGAGCAAGGCTCTATGTTTATGGGAGAAAGGCAGGATCAGGGCTCTACAAATATAGAAAAATATACTGTTCCTGAAAGATTGGATATTCATAGTGCAGGAAGAAAAAAACCCGACGACAGAAAATACGAACCTAAACTTCCTAAGCATTAAGTATATAAATAAATTTGATTTTATTTTTTTATGAAATATGATTGGTGGTTTTGGATTTTGTTGATAATCTTTGCACTTGGTTTAATATTATTAATTAAAATTTTAATTATAGGAACTCCAAAGTAATATGTATAAGAGAAAGAGTGTATTTGACACAATCCTTGATATCATTATTATTTTATTATCTATTTTAGTTATATATTGGATGTTACAATTAATTTTTGTAGGGAGTCCTGGACTCGTTGAATTCAATTTTGCAGTAATTTTTTTATTATCTGGTTTTGTGATTAAAATTTACAGAGAAATTGGAGAGATAAAAATGAACATGAAGCATAGTTTTATTAATATAAAAAACGATATAAATTTAATTAAAAAGAGATTGAAAGTTAATTATCAATGAAAAAGAAAGAGTTTGATTGGAGAGATATTATCGGATGGATTTTGTTTGCTTTAGCTGTAATTTTACTAATAATGTGGTTTATTAGAGGAGGATAAATGAAGTTTCAAGATATAATAATATGGATTTTATTTATAGTATCTTTGTTTGTTTTTGCATGGTATATATTAGGAAACAGTCCAACGATAGAACAAGCTTTATTGGTATTAATAATTAGTTATTTATTTACGGTTAATAGTAAAATGAGTAGAGTTGAATCTAAGCTTGGTAACTTAGAAAGAAGTTTTACATTACTTGCCAAAGATTTTAAAGATCATATAAAACATAAATAAAATGCCAGAGAAAAAACCCTATTTCATAGAAAATATTTATCAAGGAGGATATTCTTCTTTTGAGCCGACCCCTCTTAGTGGCTACATTAATACAGGAACCTTAGGAATTACAACAGATCCAAGAAGTGCAAATGTTCTACAAGAGGTTTCATCAAAATTGTCAGCAGGAGTGAAACATGTTGAAGTTGAAGCAATTACTCCGGATTTTTTTGATTCTGTTCCTAAACAGCAATTGAAGGAAGTTCAAAGATTGTCCAAGCTCACAGGAGTCGATGTTTCTGTCCATGGTCCTGTCATGGATGTTACTGGGTTGGATCCAAGGAGAGGAGGATTTAGTGAGGCAGAAAGAGAGCTTGCAGAGAAAAAAGTTTTCCAGACTCTAGAAAGAAGCCACGAAATAAATCCTGATGGAAATATTCCTGTTAATTTTCATTCTGCTGAAGGACTTCCTGGCTCTCAATTTGGACCAAAAAAAACTCCAGAAGGCGAGAGAATCTATAAAAGAATAATTGCAGTTAATAGAGAAAGCGGGAGATTGGTCCCTCTTGAAGAGGAAAAAAGATTTCATCCTGGAGGAAAGGTTAAAGAAGAAATTTTAGATCCTAGGAGAAGATTAGATGTCCTGAATGAAACAGAGTGGAATAACTCTCTTTTCCAAGTTGAAGTAAACAGAGAAAATGCAGAAAGAATTCTTAAAGATGTTCATCCTATTTTTACAGCCCAGTATGTTAATTTGTTAAAAAAAGCGTACACTGGCCAAGATATTTCTCAAGAGCAACAAGCTTTTTCTAAGGAAGAAGAAGCTGAAATAAACAAAGTCAGGTCTGCTCATACATTTATAAAACAAGCTAAGATGTCCGCAGATGCGCTTTTTAGTAAGGCTTATGAATTTGCTAAAGAGGATGGAGATAAGAGAAAAACGGAATTATTAACCAAACTTTCTGAGAGATATGGGGAAAAGGTTGGATTAAAAGACGGAAAAGTTGCAAATCCGGATAGATATTTTAATCCAGATATTCATTCAGAGGCATTAGGAGAGTTAGTTGATTTTTTAGATCATGCGTCGCCAAGAAGTAATGTTCCTGTTGAAGAATTTGCTTTAAAAAAATCTTCACAAACTTTTGGAAATGCTGCCTTTGAAGCTTACAAAAAATTCGGCAATAAAGCGCCTATTTTAACTATTGAAAATCCTCCTGCTGGCTTTGCCTTAAGCACTGGAGAAGATTTAAAAAATTTAATTGAAGCTTCAAGAAAACAATTTGTTGAAAAGGCTGTTAAAGAAGGAATTTCTGAAAGTGATGCTAAAGAGACATCTAAAAAATTAATCGGAGCTACCTGGGATGTTGGTCATATAAACATGCTAAGAAAGTATGGTTATAGTGAAGAAGACATTATTAAAGAATCTGAAAAAATTGCTCCTTTTTTAAAGCATGTCCATCTTTCTGATAATTTTGGATTTGAGCATACTGAGTTGCCTATGGGAATGGGAAACGTTCCTCTAAAGAAAATCATGGAGAAGCTCGGACAAAAAGGTTTTGATGCAAGGAAGATTATTGAAGCTGGACAATGGTGGACTCATTTTAAAACCTCTCCTGTTTATCCATCTTTAGAACTTATAGGCTCTCCTGTATCTTCTACACGTGTTTCCCCTTTTTGGAATCAAACTCTTGGATTTCATCAAGATTATCCTGGAGGATTTGGATTAATGCTTCCTAGTATTAATTATGAGACTTTCGGGGCTGGTTTTTCAAGACTCCCTTCAGAACTTGGGGGTCAAATGCCTGGAGCAAGAGGAAGCAGGATGTCAGGAACTCCGATGGAATAATTACTATGAGTCAGTAACTTTTAAAAAGAGGTTAAACTTATTAAGAATATAAAAAATGCGATTAAAATAAAGAGGTAAAAAAATTTAGGCTCATTTCATTCGCATATTCATTAACTTTAATGTAAAAATCGAACGAGCAAAGCGAGTGAGCAATTTGATTACACAAAATTAATAAAAAATGGCTAAAAAAAAGCATTCTAAATATAAGGTAGATATTAGTAAAAAAGAAAACCCGAATTTAATTACTAAAGAAGTTAAAAAAAATGTTCCTTCTTTGCAACTTAAGACAGAGCACGACATTGCAATGGATTTTGCTGTGAAGATTTATAAAAAGTTCAATAAGATAATAAAATCTATTATATTGTTTGGTTCTGTCGCAAAAGAAGAGTCTGTTTCTGGCTCTGATATTGACATAATAATTTTAATTGATGACGTTGCAATAAAATGGGATCAGGAATTAATTGCTTGGTATAGAGAAGAACTTGATAAAATTTTAAGAAGTAGTCCTTACCAACAGAGTTTACATATTAATACAGTTAAACTCTCAACTTGGTGGGATGATTTGATGAGAGGAGATCCTGTTGTTATAAATGTCTTAAGATATGGAGAAGCAATGATTGACATGGCTGGATTTTTTGAGCCCTTAAAATTTCTCCTTCTTAACGGAAAAATAAGGCCTTCTCCAGAAGCAATCTATGTTTCATTGCAAAGGGCTCCAACTCATTTAGCAAGAAGCAAGGCAGCACAATTTAGTTCTGTTGAAGGTATTTTTTGGGCAATGGTTGATTCTGCTCATGCAGCATTGATAGCTGTCAATGTTCTGCCACCCTCACCAGAGCATTTGGCAGTGGATTTAAGAGAAAACTTTGTTTCTATGGGGAAGCTTAAGATGAAATATGTTGATTGGTACAGAGATGTACTTGTTCTTCATAAGAGAATTTCTCATGGGCACATAGAGGATTTAAAAGGAGCTGAAATTGATCAGTGGCAGGAAAGGGCGAAGGAATTTGTTGATGTAATGGCAAGGCTAGTTCATGACATTGTTGGAGCTTGAGCTAATTTATAAAATAGAAATTAAAAAATCAAAAATTAAACTTTAGACAATTTTTTGGCAAGGTCTTCTAAATCACTTTTTCTTGTTGCCTCAACAGCCCTATCTCTTAAATTTTCCATTAAGTATTCATCTAGAGTGTGTTTAGCTATTAGCGCATTTCTATATCTGTTTAATACTTCTTGTGCTTTTTGTCTTTGTTCACTAGTAAAAAGATCTAAGTTTTCAGGAGAATTTAATATGATTTGTGATCTAGCTGCCTCTTCTTCAAACTTTTTAATACTAACATCCCCAAGCGAACTAAAGAATCCTTTATATCTATCTGCAGTTTCTGGTTTTAATCCAGCTAAAGCAGGAGCATACCATGGGTGAGTTGGAATGTTTGATGCTTTACTATCTAATTTTTCATCAAACTTTTTACTATATATTTTTGTAGCTTTTGTAATACCTTCTTGAGAAGCAACAGCACCTTCTATATATCCCTCAGCTTCTTCTCCAAGATTAAGGCCGTCTTTTTCTGCTAAAACCCTAAGAGCTCCAGCAGCATATTTTGCTTCAGCTTCCCCTCTACTAAGAAACCATCTAGCTGAGGCTCCATATCTATACTTCTCATATTCTGGGGTTTCTTTTTTTTCCGCCATTTTTTTGTTTTTTAACACTTATGTGTTTTTAGTTGATTTTTCAAAGAATAGGGGGTTTATAAATGTTTGGGTTGTAACCCTTAAATAAGAGTAACAGAATTAGGGGGTGGAAAAACATATAAATGCTTTTAAACAGGTCTTATTTTAGGGAAATATGGTGAATAATCTAGGTAAAAAAATAGCCCCTTTAGCACTTACTTTAGGGTTGAGTCCCTCTTTCGTTAACTGATTTTTCTTCTTAGAGAAAATTTTCTAAAACCCAAAATTATATAAACCTGTGTATGTATGTGTATGCATGGGAACTAAAACAATATCTATAACAGAAGATGCCTACAAAATACTTGTAAGTTTAAAAAAAAGAGAGAATGAAAGTTTCTCTGAAGTCATTAGAGGGATAAAACAAAAAACAACATTAAAAGATATATATGGGATACTTAAGGGAAAAGTAGGAGAGGAACTTGAAAAAAATATTATGGAATCTAGAAAAATACATTCAGAACTTCATGAAAAGAGGCATAAAAGATTGATGAAGGAGTTTGAATAATGGTTTGTTTAGATACGACTTTTCTAATTGATTTGATTTTAGGCAGAACCTTACCTAAAAAATTTGATATGTTCTTAGAAGGAAAGGAAATTGCGTCAGTAACAACCCCAAGTATTGTAGAAATAATTAAAGGAATATATCTCAAGAAAAATGTAAGATATGTTACAGAGGAAGAAAAGAAAAAAATTAAAGATGTTCTTGACTCTTTAATAATATTAAATTTAGACAAAGAAAGCGCAATACTTGCAGGAGAGATAGAAGCAGAGCTTAGGGATAAAGGAGAGTTTATAGAAATTATGGACATTTTAATAGCGGCTATTGTTATAAGAAATGGAGAAATTCTTTTAACTAAAAACGAAAAACATTTTAAGAGAATAAAAAATCTCGAGTTAGAGACTTATTGATTTCTTAATTGATAAATTCTTTCCAAATTAAATATTACAAAAACTCTGTTTTACTGTTATCCTCATATAAAATCTTCATCTTACAAGGCAGTTTTGAGCGTATTTCATTCAATACATTTCTCATAAATAATACCGCCTTTGGAGTTTGAAGAGCTATAAAGAATATTTTACTTCCAGGATGGACAATGGCTGCTTTACCAGTAGTTTTTCCAAATGAGAGCTGCATTCCTGTCTGCATTCTGTCAGCCCCCGCTCCTGTAAGCATTTTATTCTCTCTTTGAATATGGTGGGGAAAGGGAATAACCCTAAAAAAAAACTGGCCTCCAAGATCGTCGTCAGCCTTTCTGTTTATATACTGCCTGCAGGCTTCTAAGGCATTGTGTCTTACTTGTGCTTTTTCTTCGGAAACTAAAGTTAAGTAATGGGGGAATTTTCCGTCTCTAAACCCTCTTGAATCACCCATACTAAACTTGACAATTTTCTGGGGCGGAACAGTTTTTATGTAAGACTTGCTTTTCTGCTTGCTTATCCTAGTGAAAGGAACAACATGCTTTTTTGTATATGCCGATGCTTTTCTTAACGACACCATTTTTTCTCCACATAATTGTCTTTCATTGCATATAGTGGTGTTCCATTTAATTGTAATCTTTGTTGTATGTATCTTATAGGCAATTGTAAAGCTTCTCCACTCTCATTAATAACTAAATAACCTTTACTTGTGTGGGCTGATCCTTCTTCAACTGGTACATCTGTCTTAACTAATCTTCCCTTGTGTTTTTTTGGGAGTAGAGTTCTTCCACTCTCATTGACTCTTGGCCAATCTACAAATTCCATCACAACAATTTTTCCTAGATCTCCTTCTAACTGGCCACTTCTTCTTTGACCTTTACTTCTCCCAACTCCTTTCGTCATTTTAAAAAATAGATGATTCTACTACCTCAATGTTTAATCTTGACAATGATTCTGCTAAACCTTGGATAGGCATTCTTCTTTCTCTTGCTAAGTTCATTAAAGCGAAAGGGATTGTTATTGGAGTTTGGTTTCTTGCAAACACGGTTTTTCCATCAATTTTCAAATCATAAAATTTTTGAGGAAGCTCGATTAATGAAATCAATCCCCCATGGTAAATTACTCTGGTGTTGTTTCCTATTGAATTTCTTATATCAAAATACGTTTGTTCCAACATTTTATTTTATCTCCACCTTTGTGTCGCCTTTTTTAGGCGATGCAGATGGAGAATTTTTAATTTCGACGTCTGTTGTTATTGCCTGCCCAGGAAGACCTTTCTCGAATATGGCTCTTACAAGACCTTTATTTCCATGGGCTCCTGAAATTTCCCCTTTAATTTCTTTTCCTGCAGGGCTCTTCCATGTAACTTCTTTTCCAATAAATTTTTCAGCCTCTTTTCTTGTTTTAGAGCTTTCTATCTCTATAAGAAAATGTCTTTCATGAATTGTGTGTCTTCCTCTTCGGAATTGAATAACTTTGCCATGAATCATTATAATTAAGATAAAAATTAGTTTAAAAGCTCTTCGGTATCTCTTTGAGAGATTTTAGTGAGAATTCATTCTAACTTTAAAGTTTCTGATATCATTAAATCAAATTTACAACTTAACATAAATAAACCCATTTCTAGCTCGTGTATGAGTATAAATTAACTTAAGGATAAATTTATTATTAACACCAAAATCAATATGCTTATTACGAATTAAATTAAAGATTTCTCAAACAGGAAGCTATTTTCGCGAGTTTGGATTTGTCAGTTACCTCTACAAAATAAACTGAGTCAGAAGTTCCTAAAGAACCAGCCACGCTTGGTTCATATCTTGTGACTCTATATACTTTGTCTAGGGTTTCTGTTAGCCCTCTTACAAAAGGATTATCAGAATCAACCAAATAACTATCTTTTAATTCGACAACAAACAAAAGCATTTCATAATCTCCGGGAGAATCTCCTAAATAACCGACCTTACTGCTTTTTATCTTTCTCTCTTCAGCCATTTAAACTTGGCGATATTTTTGTTTATAAAGATTTATTCATTTTTCCATCACAAATATCTCTCTTCCAACTATTTGCTCTTCTCTATATTCTTGAAACCTGGAGATTAGCTTTAAATCAATCTTTCTTAATATATTTTCAATGTTTACAGAAAATCTTTTTTTATTATTAGTTAAAATGAAAGGAGCAGTAAAAACAAATCTTCCATTTACAGAATTTTTTAAATTGTTTAAGACAGAAATCATTAAACTCTCGTATTTAGTTAGAATATTTCTTGTTTCTTCTTCATTTGGTATTTTCTTAACTAAGATTCCGAGTTCAGGCTCTGTTACTAATGAATCAACCTGTTTTATTTTTACATGCATGGAATCAGCGTTTATAAGCTCATATTTTTTAATATCAAGCTGTTTTAGATTTTTCTTTGCTCCTTCTATTGCATTTTTATCTTTGTCAATTCCAATAACATTAATTCCTTGAATTAATGCTTCAGTTAATATTATACCTATGCCACAAAATGGATCAAGAAGTATTTGATTTTTTTTAATTTCTGACAGGTTTATCATTATCTTGGCTAATCTAGGAGAGATGGCTAATTCACTTCTTCTTACTATCTTTTCCATATCTCTTTCTTCTAAAGTTTTATAATCACACTTCTCAATTACCTTTCCAAATTTATCTTCAAAAACAAAATACTCTTCATCTATTAATCCAGAGGAAATTCTAACTTCTTTTCCATTTTGAATCTTTAAATTTCCTGTTAAATTTCTTTGAGTTGCCTTTAAACTCTCTCCTCTAAATCTTTTCTTTAAATAATCAGATAACTTATTGTAAGAACTATGCTTTGAAAAATTCCAAATAACATAGTTTAGCTTATTGTTGGTTCCGGTGTAAATATTTATTTTGCCTAATTCTTTTTCATCCACTTTACATATAACTTCTCCTATAGCAATAGTTCCACCTAATTTATTGATGGTGTTTTTATCAAGCTCTTTATCTGTTTCAATCAACAAAGCATTATCAATCTTTTTATGCTCTTTAATAAAAATTCCTTCTTTTTTTAAATAAGAAAATATCTCTGCCTCTGACAGCTCTAGATTTCTGCCGAGGATGAAAAGATATTGCATGTTATTAAGAGACAGAATTGGTTTTTATTTTTATGCAAAAAGAAAAATATGATATTCTCGCTCGCCAAATTAATTCCTACTACGGCTCGCTCTTAAGGATAATTAGATTTGCTGTTTTATATTAAGATGAGTTAATCAATACTAGTTCAATTATCATAATAAAATAACTGACGAGTTTACGAGTCAGCATTTAAGCGAGCGGTTTTACGTAATGATTTAAATTAATTCTTCAAACTCCTCTCTTGTTAACTTTATTTGTTTTAGGATTGATGTTAAAAGCCCAGGTCCTAAGTCTTCATTTCCATGAATAGGAACAACTGTTCTTCTCCCATCTGAATGTTTAAATCTTATATGGCTACCTTTTCCAAAAATTTTTTTAAATTCAAGTTTTTCCAAAATTTTACATAACTCTCTACCAGAAATCTTAATTTTAGCCATCTCATACTTCTATTTTTTGTATACTAACAAATTTCATTGGTTTAACATCTTCTCCATCAGCTTTTAAACAAACCTCTATAGCTTCTTTGATTCTCTCCAAAACTTGTTGTATAGTTTTTCCTTGTGTATGACATCCAGATATTTCTGGAACACTGGCAACATACCATCCATCTTCATCTTTTTCTATAATAACATTAAACTCTGTCATAACTAATTCAAAAAAGGCAGGTATTTATAGTTTTTGATTAGAGAAAATCTAAAATAGAGTTTTTAGGTTTATTGTAAAAAAAATTGTCTCACTAACGTTCTATATTTGCTAAATGATAACTTAAATCTGTTTTGATAAACTAACTTAATATTATTAGTGTATTAACCCTTTTCAGTAGGAGTTTCTTTTAAGATTGAATCCTAATGAGATTTTGGTCACATCAATACCTCAAAATCACCGAGCTCTTTCTTCACTAGCTCAAAGATTTTATTGTTAATCTGGATATTTTGTTTTTCTTTTTGCTCTTTTAATGCCTGAGAAAGCTCTTCCATATCTGACATTTCTGCCTTATCAGTTAATTTTTTTATGACATTTCCTTGGACTAAAAAGCTTTTATTGTTTACATTTACAAGCTCTGCAAACTGATCTTTTCCGTATTTTAAAATTAATCTTCCTCTATCTAATAGAGTTAAATCTTTTCTTTGAGAATATTCTATAAGGTTGTTAATAAGTATAGAGGCATTTTTTCTTGTTTCCTCGGCTTTATGCAAGCTTAATTTTCCTTTTTTTGATTCATCTTTAGCCTCAATTAAATCTTTTAATATTCTTAAATGCTGATGTGTGAATTTTCCTTCTTTTACAAGTTTCTTCTCAAAATCTTCAAGAGCTTGATCTTGAGAACCCTTTCCTGTTACTGTTTTAAGAAGTTCAAAAACATCTTTATGAACCTGTTCTATTGTTTTTTCCTGTGCTTGTTTTTCAATTTGTTCCCTTAATTCTTTTAACCTTTTTAGATAATCTTCTGTGCCTTTTAAAAGTCTGTCGATTTCCTTTCCTGATACTTCTTTAATTTTTTCATGTTCATATCCTTTGTAATATTTTATTGTTATCTCTTCAAGTATTTTAATGTACTTTTCTTCCAGCATTTTTTCTTTTTCGACAAAAACTCTTCTCATTTCTTTTGCTGTTTCTTTTGTATTCGGAGGAGGCAGTCCATAAAGCATTAACAATGCCTGACTCGGAGTTATTACACTCCAATAAATATCTTGTAAGAGAATATCAAGGAGGGCTCTTTTTGCCCTCTTAACTGTATTATCTCCCATTGACATAAACATATCTATTGCTTCTGGACTTGGTTTTAATCTTCCCATTTTCAAGAGGGATTTCCAAGGCATGAAAGTATTTCTATCATAAAGAGGAATTCCGTCTCTGATAAAAGTGAAAATAACAGGATGAGCGTCTTTAACACTTTCCCAGAAGTCTGTTAAAAGATAAATCTGAACGTTTAAAACATTACTCTTTACACCAGCCATTGCAGAGGCGTCAGGAATATATCCATAGATTATATTTCTTAATCTTTCTTTAAGTTCTAATCTTGACATTCTCTTCACATCAGTATCATTAATTATCAAGAAAGCATCGACATCTGATGTCTTTAATGTGTCTCCTCTAACAAAACTCCCACCAATGACATAACTTACAACATACTTATCAAACTTGTTTAATACCATTGATTTATGGACTTCTGCAACCCTCAAAGAGCTCAAAATTCCCTTATCATATAATGGGAAAGACATTGCAACAGCAGTTACTATTTCAAATTTTGAATCCAAGCATATTTCCCACAAATCAACAGGGGTTTTTATTTGCACCCATACTTTTTGTTTTAATTTTGACTGAATTCCTTCAATCATCTTTACAATCTCTGGCTTTATCTTTGGTATTTCTTTGAATTTTTCTTCAGGAATAATCATGTACAATTGAAGATATTTTTCTGTTTCTTTAGGTATTTCTTCTTCTTCCAAGAAAAATTTTATTGATTGAGGAGGAAGAATGCTTAATGCTTGCGTAAATGGATATTTCTTTACAATAACAGATTTTAATTTATCAAGTTCTTTCCTGGTTTTGTCCATTTCTTTTTGTATTTCTTCGTTTGAACCAGGAAGTAAAGGGGCTTTTTTATCATATTTTGTATTTAGTTCCATTCCAGGTATGTTTTCATTATTCTTTGTTTCCATATAGAAAAAATAAAAACATTGCTTTTAAATCTTACTGAAAAGGAGTAGTTAAAGAAAAGTGTTAAAATAAATGAAATGGCCCATGAAGGAATCGGACCTTCGCCTGCTCGGTGTAAACGAGCTATTCTACCATTAGACTAATGGGCCGTAATTTAAAAAACAAAAAATAGCTTTTAAAGTTTTGTCTTTCTAGAAGCTAAGATAGTTAAACTATACTTCCAATATAATTTATGGAGAAGTTTAGAGTTTTTCGTTCTAAGCATTATAAGAGTAAATTAATAAAATTAAAAGGGTTAGATTATGAAAGAGCTATAGAATTTGAACAAAACTTAAAAACACAACCTTTTACAGGAAAACCTTTAGGATATAAATTCTTTAGAGAGAAAAAGTTTAACGGAAAAGAGACTTCTATTTTTGGTGTATGAAAACCATAAATGTATTTTCCTTATAACTATAACTGATAAGAAAGCACAACAGCATGAAATTGATTTAATAAAAGCTAATTTAGATGTTTTATGGAAGTAGTTAACTTTAGTTCCCTTTGACGCGAATATTTACATCAATAATAAATGAATAAAATTTAAATGTGAAGTCACTATGAATTTGCCAATTAAAGTTAATATCCAAGAAAGAGTATTAGAGTTATTTATTTTAAGCTATAAAATGGATTTAATCTTGTAAAAAATTTTACTTATACTTACACAAATTGTAAAATATCAAGAATACGAGAATAAAAATAAAAAATAAAAATTAAGGGCCAACAGTGACTGTAACAGAGCCCGATGAAATTGCGTCTAATGTTCCGCCTTGTGGTCTATAAGTAACAGTTACATCACCATTGAACTTGTCATCTTCAACAAGAACCGGAGTACATGGACCTATTGTAACTAGTGTCGTATTTTGGTCAGCCATTGTTAATCCACCAGCAGGAGTATATATACCGCATCCAGCAATATCTATGCTAGAAACAATCTCTGTCTGACCAGCTCCATTTCTAATTACAAGTCTAATGCTATTTGAAGCCTCACTAGCATCAACCTGGTTTTTGTCACAGCCAAACGGAGCATTTATTGTACATGTTGTAGGTATTACATTTTTTGATGAGAATACCCCAAACGAAGCCAACACTCCTATGACAATGACAGCAGCCAGAATAGCCCAGCCATAAGTCATAAGGAACTCCATAGCAGCCTGACCTTTTTTCGCGAAAGGCCCTGACTTTTCTTTTCTTATCACCTTAACCTCCTTTTTTATTTAGTATTATATTCTATACATGAAGTATTAGTATTTAAATATTTCCATTAGCGTCTTTCTTATCCTCGATATTATTTTTAATTTTTTATTCTTATGGAATCTGATATCTACTTTTATGCCCGTCATCAATTTTAAACCATGCCTGCATTCCTGGCACTGTTGTCCATGGAGGATTGCTTCCTGAAAAATATATATGGTCAACTAGACTCTTATCTTCTGGGAGAATTCCTTGAGAGCTTAATTCAAGTGCATTTACAAAACTTTCAATTCCATTAGGGTCAGAGCTAAAATCTCCGGTCATTCTTTTCAAGAAACTTGGAGCATCAGAGTTATTGGTGTAATATTTTTTATCAACATGGTCTCTTAGATTACTATAGTCTGCTCCTACAACATAATTTCCTTCATAAATTGTTCTGTTTATTTTTCTTGAAACTAATCTGTTTGTTTCGACTATAAAAAATGGATCCTCAAATTCTTCGATAGGAACAAAGGCATTTATTATTTGTTTTTTCTGCCATAATGCAAGATTCTGATTATCCCTCATGATAAAATCAGACACCATTGTGAACTTTACATGCCAGGGATCATCCTGGCTGACATCAACTGTTGTGTTTTCTATTATTATATTTACATTAATTTTTGATGCCTTGCTGTTTATTGAGTCAATTATATCTTGATATGTTACTCCTAGCATTATATCACTTGGAGCTCCATTAACTGTTCCATTAAAAAACGCCTCTTCAAAGAAAGCGTCAACATTACTTATATAAGATATATATGTTGCAGTGTAATTTTGAGCCTCGAAAATTGTCCTGTATCCTGATATGAAAAGCTGTCTCTCTAAATTCTCTTCAATAGAATGCAAAAAACTATCCATTGTCTCTACCCTTGTTTTTACAGATTGTTTTTCCCTGAATATGGAAAATATTTCAAAAGAAAGAAATATTAATGCTATTAAAAGAATTGCTACAATTGTAAAAAATTGACCTCTTTTGTTCATCTTAAATCCTTTACCAGATTTTTAACTTTATTTTTTATTTTATTTGATATGAATAATATTCTATTTTTATCTGCTTGATTTGCATCAGGTATTTTCCATTTTATTATTTTTTTTGTTTTGTTTTTAAACAATGAAGTAGGAATATCGTCTGCGACTATAATTATGGTATCCATATCTTTAACTAATCTTTCACTCAAACCTTTTGTTTTTTTGTTAATGTATATGCCTAATTTCTTCCCAACTGAAATAACATTGTTATGAACTGGAAATCCTTTAAACACTCCCGCACTATAAGCCCTAAATTTTTTATTCTTATTTATTTTATTAAAAAAAGCTTCAGCTATCTTGCTTCTGAATCTGTTGTGCTTGCAAACAAATAAAATTTTTTCACTCATATTTTATTCCTCATTTTGTTTTTTAATTCGAATCAGTCAGAGGCAACGAAAAGATTCGGCGAGGTTGCTGGAGTTGTGAAGAACCCGCTGGAGGTTCTCATCTCCATGCTCTTGCCTGCACCTCTGTATCCCATGTGAAAGGAATTCCTGTTATTTCTATAGTATTTATTGTTAAATCCTGGTCTGTGAATTTTGTCTCTATTTTTCCATTAAGATTTAAATCCAAACCTTTCAATAAATCATACGTTGATATTTGAATAGCATCATTATTATTGAAAAGTGCAAAACTCGGAATTGATGAGTTATAGTAACATCTATTACTCCCTGTGTAGTTTTTAGGCACTGAAATACTTCCAACAGTGTTATCTTCAAATTCTATATCCCACAAACATCCATCTGCTGATATTACTACAGGAGTATATGATGATATATTTTTCACAATTGAGTAAACAACCTTGTCATAAATAGAACCGCCTGAAGAATTTGAAGGACCTGCTCCTGTAGAAACTATTACTGAATTGTCGCCTTTTTTTAATTTACTTCCTGGAATATTTACTATATAAGGGTCACCTAGCTCAAAATAACTGTTACTGTTATATTCAGCGAGATTAAAAACATCTTCCCACACACCAGAACTGTTAATTTGGAGCATGTCTGTCCATCTTGGTCCAGAGTAAGAAACAACGCCTGCTTCATAAGGCTCTGCATCAAGAGGAACGAAAAAGTTTCCTTGAGAGATATTGTTGTTGAATATCGCTGTTTCTGTTGTTATTGAAACTCCATTTGGAATGACTTTGTCATAATCCATCGATATATAAGAGTCAGAATAAAGCAATGTGTAGATTCCTTTTCCAATAACTGTCTGTTCAATGAACGCTGTACTGATAATATCTTGTGTTATCTGCTGATATATACTAACCAATTCCCCAACATTTCCAAAGTAAAAATTACCCTGGCCACATGATGATATGTCCTCTAGCGTATCTGTGTCTGCACCATTTCCAAATCCAACAGCGTGGACAGTTATGTTGTGTTTATTTTTTGCATCGCATGCTGCTTGGATTGCATGATCTTGTGAATCATCGGTTGTATCCCCATCTTGATCATAGTCAACAACAGGATCTAAACCACAAGCCCTGTTTGCCTGTCCGTCAGTCATTACAATAGCAACCCTGCTTCTATTTTCTGGAGGCAAGGCATTGCATATTTCATCAGTTAAAAATATACTGACATTACCTGCTGTATATCCAACGTTAGAATTCTCTGTTAAAAAAGACACTCTTGCTATATTTGTTCTTGTTGAATAAACAGAAAGATCATTTCCCTCTAAAACATCATCTACATATAAATCATAAACATTTGAGCCAGGAAAAATTTCAACTTTTATTTTATAATTTGTATTCAATGTATAAGAATATACTTGAGCATCATTATTCCTAATCCATCCATCATACATTTTAATTATTATATAATTTTGAAAATCACTAAATCCTGAATTTGCTCCTTCTACATAAACTACAATTCTACCAGTTCCAGAATCATGCCTTACCAAAAATTCAACAGATATTTTATCTTCTTGTGGTGCAAAGTAATGTCTCATTACAGGATTTTGAGACGATAAACGGGAGATATTTACTGCCTTGTTTCCTTCTAATCCAGGAGAAATTATCCTTATTCTACCATTTCCTTCTGTAACACTCCATCTTGTTGGATTGCTTCCAATTGTTTGGTCATTAAAATTATCGTTAAATATATTTTTATCAAAACAATTTATTGCCTTAATTATTCCGCAGCATATACATGTATATCCTCCAGCATTCCAGGTATTGACTTCATTTATTAATGATGCACTATTATTAGATAATGCATGGAAATCACTTTTTTCAGCCCATGTCCTGTATCCTTCTAATCCAACATTATTTCCAGAAAAATTTAAAATTCCATTGATTAATTCTATATTAGCATTTTTTGCATCTGTTATTTTTTGTCCGCCCATGCTTCCTGATAAATCAGTCACTGAAATCACATCGACTTTTATGTCTTTTCCAAGGCCAGAAACATTTTCTATGCCAAGTCTTATAGGAATATTTTTTTCATTCATTGAAGAGTAATCTAAAATAGAAGATAATGTTGGATTATCTATTGTAACACTCAAATTAGCCCCAGAGCTGTTTCCAGAATAAATGCTTTTATTTCCTATTGTCATAAATATGTCAAAGCTGCTGTTGTAATGAAGGAAAACTTCCATAGAATTTAGTGTTCCAGGAACATAAATGCTATCATAAATATTTATCAGGCCTTTAATTCCTGGGAATTTTTTCTTGTAATATGAAGAAAGATTGCTGACATCATTGTAAACAGCTTTTAAATAACCTCCAGCTATATACAAATTCCCATTTGTTGATTTAAACTCAACAGTGTTTTTACCTATGGCAAACATGCTTAAATTTGAATTTAAATCTATTTTATATGGAACATTTGATATTGGAGAATGACTGCTTGCATATATATCATTTATATATAAATCAAAATCCCTTGAAAAAACTCCTTCTATATTCGCACTTATTACTTCTCCTTCAATTTCTGCAGTTATATTTCCATCTCCAATATAACCCCCAAAGTAAAAATACTCTATTTTATTTTCTGCGGTTAAGAAAGCCCTGGAAGAAAATCCTGTTGCAGAGCTCCCATTTATAATCCCGCTTATTATTTGTCTTGATGTTAAAACTGTTAATGCATTACTAAAACTCGTATTTCCTGTTGAAGCTATTAATACATCATTGAAATAAAGCCCTGTGTTGTCTCTAAGAGCAAGGCTGTCTAAGATGTTTTGAGCGAGTTGATTTGCAAGAGGATTAGAGCTTGCATAAAACTCCCCTATCTGCTCAAGCACAGACTGGTTTAATTTTTTTATATCTCCATTGGCTATTAACTGTTTAACGTAACTATTATTAATTTCCCCAATTTGTAAATCTGAAAGAACAGATAAGAGGTCTTCATGAACTCTTGAGTCATAGCTAACTTGAGTTTGACTTGGCTTAATAAAAAGAACAACCCCTATAATTAAGAGCAAGGCTATTAAAGCATCTAAACTAAAGAAATACCCTTTCTTATTTTTGGTTTTGAAGCTATTTTTATTTTTTATTCCCATATGTAAAAATCAAATCTTGATGGTTTATTTTTGTAGATTGTTATTCCTGTTACTTGTATTAAGTTTTCTGTATTGCTTGAATTAACCATTCCTACATAACTCGCTGGTAGGCCATTTATCTCTAAATTTTCCATGACAAAATAAAAATTTCTAGTAACTCCTATTATTGTTTTTTCTGCGTTATAATTTGCCTGAAAAAAATCAAGCTTTGATTGATTAACCCTTCCTTCTGTTAATATTCCTGCATCTCCCTCACTCAATATCTGTTCTACAGCAACATTTCCCTCGTAAAATAATTCATCAAGATGTTTTTGTGATTGAGAAGAATAATTAATTGCATAAATATAGAGAGTTATTATTCCTGCCATGAAGATAACCCCTGCTATTATAATATCAAGCCCCCATCCCTGCCCATTTTTGTCTTTTTTTATGTTACACATTTTTTTATTTTTATTCATGGTTGCTGGATGCATTAAAACTGGTAGAGGTTTCCTATCTCTGGTTGCTGGATGCATTAAAACTGGTAGAGGTTTCCTATCTCTGGTTGCTGGATGCATAGAAACCCGCTGGAGGTTTCTATTGATTAAGGTAAACTGTGTCATTTTCTTTTTTGATTGAGTTTGAACCTTTCTGTACATTACCTATAATTTCTGGAACCCTATAAGCCATGCCATGTCTATCTGTGGAAACATATACAAGGCCCGATGAAATTTCTATATTATAATCATTTCCAAGAACTTTTAAAGGAACTTGGAATATTCTATTATAGCCGTTTGTTGCTCCTGAAGCTAAGCCAAGTTCGCTTTGAACATCTAGTGCAATGTTTTGAAGCAATATTCTTTCTTTTTCCTTCTCTTTTTCTAATTGATTCTCTTTTATAATTACGAAAAATGTTACAAATGCAAATAAAACAAATCCAAATATTATCACAAATTCAATAGCACTCTGACCTCGTGAAGATCTTTGATCTGATCTTTTTATTTTAAGCATTACACACCTCTAATTTTACATATTTACAGCATCCTTTTTATAAATTATTTACTATTATGATTAAGTTAAAGTATCTATATAAAATTAAGCTTTCTGTGATACTGTTAAGTTATCAAGACATATCTCAAATTTGTGATTTTCTAAATTGCTGTTCACTTTCGTTCACAGATTTAACATTTTAATAAATTCACGACGAGCAAATGCGAGGAGTGCAAATTTTACATATAAATAAAAAGCAATCCTTAAGATTATTTAAATTAAAAGAAGAATATCATTTTAGGTTGACAGTATAGCCTTCTGTTAAGCCCGTTATATATCATGAAATACTTCTTAGTTTATATATTGACTATTAATTAATATTAAAGGATAAATTTATTATGATGTGTTTAAACTCCCTGATTTATCATTAAAAAATTTGATATTTAACTGTTAACTCTAACTCATAATAAACATTTAAATAATGGATGACTAATTATAACCCTAGATTATACTCACTTATCATTAATATCTCTTTTATAAACTAAATTAAAATAAGGGGTTTGTTTTATGTTTTCACAAGATTTTCGTAGGAGTAGAACACCCGAAGATGCCCTATCAAATCCTTAAGGATCTGAACGGAAACCGCCTCCTACAAAAAATACAATAAAATGAATTTTTTAAACTTATCTCTATTCAAGATGAGATTTTTAAAAGATTTATTTAATCTATATATTATACTTTTTATCAAAAACAATACATATGAGATATCTCTCTAATTCTATCTCTTACTTTAACAGTTACCCAAGCTTTGTTTAAACTGAATATAACATAAAATTTATCAACATTAAGTTATTTAGTTTTGTGTATTATCAACCTTATTTTAATATTCGCGAAAGCGACAATTTTTTAAAAATTCCAGGTTTCAAGCAGTGTACCTGCAAATTCTTCTCCAGACGAAAGTATTACTATAGGATAAATCTCGACCTTTATTATTGGTGCTACTAATCCAGATGTTGTTAAATCAAAATCATATTTAGTTACCTGCAATATTTCAGGGGCTGGTTTGTCAACAACAGCTGTATTTGATGAAGAATCAAAGAATACAAATCTTAAAAAATTGTAATTGTGTACAGATTGTGTCTTTTGTGTAAATTGATTTGCGATTGTTTGGTAGATGTTTGTTAAATCTGTTACATCTCCATAAGGAGAAAAGGAGAAGTTTCCGCCTCCACAATTTGCAATTTCTTGCATAGTTACTTTATCTACGCCAGCACCTACACCTATAGCATGGATTGTTAAATTTTGTATACTTGCATTTGCATCGCATGCAGCCTTAATTGCATCATCCCTACCTGTATCAGGAATTCCGTCGTTATTTAAATCACCAGTAACACCCTGTAATGCACACCCTGTAACTGAATCTCCATCACTCATAACAATCATTACCCTTTGAGGGTTAGTTGATGGTGTTAGTTTACTTGTGGCGTCATTAATTCCACAGCACATACAAGAAGAAGGTGTGTAGGCTTCCCATGAATCAATTTTGGAATTTAAAGTGCCTGAACCAGAATTATCGACTAAATTATTTGAAGAAGTCGTGTCTATAGCATTTCTAAAGATTGAAAATCCAACCCTATTATTTGCCCCTGTAAAAATAGAACTAATCAATGCTTTGTTTGCAGTTTGTGCCGGCCTTATTTTATCTATCATTATTGAGGTTAAGACTGGCTGCGTATTACAGGTAGACTGACAACTGTTTATTGATGCTGTGGAAACACCTCCACACTCTCCAAGTGGCGGTGATGGTTCAGGAAGAGGGTTTGAATGAGGATCATTAATACCATCTATTAAAGTATTTTTGTGATGCCCCTGGCCACCAACACTATTATTTACATCAATATACATGCTACTCACACTTACACTGGCAAGAGATGTATCAACACTACCTAATTCAATTTCAGAAAGCCACATACTTTCTGTATAATTAATATTTGGGTTGCTCAATTTTATCCACCCCATATTTTCCTGCTGCCAAAGTCTAATGCTTGTTGTTGAGACACTAGAAAAAGTGTAACTTGAATTTGATACATTATCATTAACAATATTGTGTGCGGCAATTGTTTGATAAGAACTTCCATCCCAGTATTGTATGTCAATTTGTTGAGAAACCATATAGTTTCCTCTGTAATTATTCCATCCCCACCAAATTGTCACATTATCAATATTTTGTGGAGTCGAAAAATCAAGTGTAGCCCAATGAGGTCCTTGATCATTAAAACCCCAATCACATGTCGTGAATTCTCCAGTGCAACTACCCCACGTGTAAGACATAAAATGTCTTCTCCAGATAGCGTTACCAGCAGAATTTAGTGAGGCTGTGCAACAAGTTTGATTAACAAAATTACATACAGACATACTTTCAGATAAATCCACAACACTCATTACATCGACTTGAGGACTCTGTCCTTGAATTTCTATGCTTCCTTGAGTTATTATTTTCCCTGTTCTTTTTTGAATTGTTATACTCAAATTTAAATTATTGTTTTGATCGACTTCGGCATTAGTTATGTCAATATTTTCTGCTAAAAGATATGCCTTTATAGCTGATTTTTCTGATTCTTTTTCTATAAATACTCTTACTAATGTCCAGATTATGGCTATGGCAACAATTGTAAGCAAGATTAATAATAATGTAGTTATTATTGTTGAAAGTCCTTTTTTGTTTTCTAATAAACAAATGTAATTAACTTTGCCCTCTTTTTTCATATATTTATTATGAAATGTATATTTAAATATCTTAGGTTAAAGAGCATAGGTTTTATATATGTATTTTTCCTAATTTTTTTATGGAAGAGTTTGTGAACAAAAAGAGAAATACTAAAAAAATCCTTCTTATTACTATTAATGCTGTTATTGTAGTTTTGATTATATCTTTTATCTTATTATTTAGGTCAGAAAAACCAAATCCTGTCAAAGATGTAGTTCAAAATATAATTGATAGTGTGACTAATAATGAAGACGATGAAATCCTTTTTCCTCCTGAAGAAAAACTTGGGGGAGGTGGTGGAGGTTCTGGAGGAGGCGGTTCTGGAGGCGGAGGAGCAAGCAGTGGAGGTGGTGGGGGTTCTGGAGACGGAAGTTCAAATTGCTATACACAAGAAATTTCCTACTACATCTTAAATGTAAATAAACAAGAGATATGCAATTCCTACAATGGAACAATATGCATAGATAAAACAGTCTCATGCTCGGCAGAGATACATAATGAAGATTTCAGTATTTCAGGAAATTTCCATTTTATGCTATCAATTGTCGCAATAGGAGAAAACAAAGATAATTCAGTAAAAAATTTTGAATCAACCTTTTCTATAGCCCCACAAATGTTCGCTGTTTTTGAAGACTCTGTTAATCTTCAAAGTTCTGAAGAAAATGGTCCTGCAAATAAAGAATATAATTGCTTTTACAATTCTGTTGAAGTTCCTTTAGCTACTGTTTGTACCTAGATGACACAAACAGGTTTAGATAATTTAGTTCGCTTTAACGCGAAAATTAATTTAATTATAATATTAATAATAAGATAATAAAGTTTAAATGTTGCATGATTAATTTATTCATTAAGTTAATTTACATCTTAAAATAATTTAGTTTACTCTTGATTTGTATATAATTATAAATTAATAATTAAAGTTTATCATAACTCATGAACTTACCTCTCACTAATATAAATATTAGCTTTAAAAAATAAATTAAATCATTCAAATATTGCAACTAAAAATATTAACTCGCCTGGCTTATTAAAACATCACTGCTTCTTGCCTCAATTACTATCCTTCTTATTCCTTCTCCTGGAGTTAGACTTCCGCTTAGAGGAACCTTGCTGTCAAAAGCCCTTTTATTAATTTGTCCTCCACTTACACTAGTTGTTATGACTACTGCATTTTGAATTATTGTTATGTTTTCTACACCATCAGGAAGATATAATCTTATAGTTGTCTTGCTTGGCTCTCCTGCAAAGAAAACAGATTCTGAAGAACCGATAAGCTGGTTTGCAAAATTTTCAACCTGATTTAATCTTATCCTATCTTTTATGTCATTTGAAAAAATAAAAGCAAAGGCAAGTATAGACATTATTGCAAATGTTAAGAAACCTATGACAATCATATACTCTGTTCCTATTTGCGCTTTTTTATTTTTCATATCTTAAAATTTACTTTATTTGAATTTATATTATTCTTCTTCAAATTCCCAGGTTTCAAGCAACGGTCCTGCAACTTCTCTTCCTGATGAGAGTATCACTATAGGATAAATCTCGACCTTTATTATTGGTGCTACTAATCCAGATGTTGTTAAATCAAAATCATATTTAGTTACCTGCAATATTTCAGGGGCTGGTTTGTCAACAACAGCTGTATTTGATGAAGAATCAAAGAATACAAATCTTAAAAAATTGTATTTTTGTATTGTTTTTGATTGCTGTATTGATTGGCCTGCTATTGTTGTGTAGATGTTTGTTAAATTATCTATGCTTCCATTAGATGCGTAATAAGTTCCATTTCCGCAGTTTGCGATGGCTTGTAGAGTCGCAGCATCAGCAGTAGGTTCAATACCAACACTATGGATTGTTAAATTCTGTATACTTGCATTACAAGCTGCATTAATGGCCTGTTGCGCAGGAGTTCCAGCCCCACCACAACCAAAATTTGCCAACCCATCACTCATAACAATCATTACTTTTTGTTTGTTTAACACTGAGTTATTTCCAAATTCAGCCGAGGCATTGTTTATCCCACAACAAATGCAAGTTGCTCCCCAAGCCTCCCAACTATCTATTTTTGAGACTAGAATTCCAGAATTTGTAACTAAACCACTTGAATTAGAAGAATCTAAAGAACCCCTATATGCTGATAAACCAACTTTATTATTACTCCCAGTGAAAATTTCACTAACTAAGGCTTTATTTGCATTTATAAGAGGGTTAATTCTATCAATAAGATTCCCTCCACAGATAGGTTCACAATTGTTTAATGATGTTTTAGGTACTTCAGTACAATCGTAAGGAGGAGTAGTTGTTGCGTTGTTTAACTGGATTTCACTAATCCACATTATGTTTGGATAACTGGGAGGTCCCATTCCTGATTGTTGTACAAACCTTAAAGCTTGTGTTGAAAATTGTGGAAGAATGATTGTAGAATTTGATATGTTTTGAGCTCCGCCGCTGTTGAAAGTGACTAATGGCTGGAATACATATCCTGCATCTGCGTATTGAATCTCAACCTGTTGTGAAGTCATATATCTTGAAGTAGTTGCGTTCCAACCCCACCAAATTGTTATATTACTTACAGTTACTTGACCTACTATAAAGTCCATCGTAATCCTATGGGGGAAAGGGCCTGTACTAGAACTTGCCCAGGAATTTGTCGTATTAATTATTCCGTCGACTAAATCACTTTCACTCCCAATGCTTGTGCTCCTAACAGTAACTTGTGCAAAAGGATCCATGCCTTCATTATACAAAAAAGCGCAACAATCTAAAGTTATATCTTCACAAACAGCCATGCTTCCGCTTAAATCCACAACACTCATTACATCGACTTGAGGACTCTGGCCTTGTATCTCTATACTTCCTTCAGTTATTATTTTCCCTGTTTTCTTTTGGAGTGTTATGCTTAGACTTAGATTATTGCTTTGGTTTATTTCGTCATCTATCACTTCAATGTTTTCACCTATTAAAGACGCTTTTATCGCCGATATTTCAGAATCCCTTTCTAAAATCAATCTGACAATAATCCATATAATTGCAATTAAGACTATAGCAATTAAAATAATTAAAAGTGTTGTTATTATTGTTGAAAGGCCTTTTTTCTTTCTACAAATTGGAGAAACAACTAAACTAACACCTCTTTCTTTTTCCATTCATTTATAATGAAAATTGTGTTTAAATATCTTAGGTTAAATTAACTTTATTTTGTAGCTTAACATAAATACACTATCTTAAATTATATATTAACTGACTCAGAGACTCTGTCAAGAATCTCCGCTATAAAATAGCTTATAAATGAATTTATTAAGAGATAAGTTTATCTTAAGTCAAAACTTTGTTGACATTTATCATTGATGTAAATATTAATATGTATATTAAAGTGAATTAAATGCTAAGTTAATTTGTTTGTTTTACAGTTACTCTTATATTATATTTATTAATTCTTACAAAACTTACTTAACTAATTTTATTCTTTGAATTTTCAGTAAGGTTTATATAACTAATACTCTATTTAGAAATAAGAGAGGTATATAAAAATTTTTAGACATGGCAAAAAAAGTAGGTATAATTTTAATGGCTATTTTTGTAGTCTCTTTTTTAGGAATAAATTTGTATAACTTTTTTTGGGATAGAGATTCAACCTCCCCAACAGGTTCTCTTATAACTGATTTACCTCTCGGCCTTAATATGAGTGTTCTTGCATTTGTTCTTCAATGGGTCATACTTTTGGTTGTTGTTATATTTGCATACACGAGATTTTTGAAGCATAGAAAAGAAGAAGACGCAAAGATTGCAGGGCTAGTCCTTCCTAAACTCACATCAAAATCTCAAACTTATATGGATGTTTTTTACAATCTTCTTAAAGAAAAGAAAAGTTTAAGCATTAGGTCTGTATCCATACTTTTTAATATTAAGAAAGACAAAGCAATGGAATGGGCAAAAATATTAGAAGACCATGATCTTGTAATAATCGAATATCCTGCTTTCAGTGACCCAGAAGTTAAAATAAAAGAAGGGAAAATGGAACTTGACATGATTTAAATTAAAAAGAAAATGATAAAAAATAAAAAACAAATAAATATTAAACTGTTAAATAAAAACTGAAAAATGCTTTTGAAAAAAAAGAGTGATTATGTTAGAGATTGGGTAAAGAGGGCTATTGAAAAAGGATATCATTTTAAAGATTTACGAAGAGTCCTAACTAAAAGCGGATTTAACCACAGACAGATTTTGGCTATTCTTTCAATTTATGAAAAAGTTAAGAAAGATCCACATTTTATAATCACTCAAAAAAACATCCCTCTTACAATAAAAAAAATGCCTTCTTTAGTTTTAAAGCCTTTAGTTACTAAAGAAGATTTACAAAAACAATTCTTGCCTCCTCCTCCACCAAAAAAAACCATTTTTGAAAAAGAAGAAAGACAGGAACAAAAGAAAGATGATAAAAATATTTTTGAAAATGAACAAAAAAATAAGATATTTCCTTCTCTAAAATTAAGTGAAAAACCTCCTTCGTCCAGGCTTGACCGAAGTGAAGAAAAAAGCTTAGAACCCATTAAATTAGCTCCTGTATTAATCAAGCCTAAGCCTAAAGGAAAAGTCATAGATGAATATGAATTAGAAATTGACAAGGCAAAGGTCACGATATCTATTGAAAAAGTAACAGAAGGCCTAATCTATAATGTTTATTTTCCAGAAATAGATATTGCTACAAAAGCTTTGCTTGAAGAAATAAGAAAAGAATTAATAGCTGTCACAACGCTTGCGATAGGAGAGATAGTTGATCAGAAATCTGTCCAGAATGTAAAAGAAAGATTCATGAGAGAGGCTAATACTTTATTGAGAGATAAAGTTCCAGGAATATCAAAAGATACAGAGGATTTTCTTGTAGGAATTTTAATGCAAGAAATGCTTGGACTCGGCAAGATAGAATTTTTGATTAATGACCCGAATTTGGAGGAAATTGTAATTGTTAGCAGTATTGAAGTAAGAGTTTACCATAAAAAATACGGTTGGCTTCTTACTAATATAACTCTAAGGTCAGAAGATGAAGTTACCAACTATGCAAATATAATAGCAAGAAGAGTTGGAAGACAAATAAGCATTTTAAACCCTTTACTTGATGCGCATGTAGTTACTGGAGACAGGGCTAACGCGGTTCTCTATCCTGTAGCTACTAAAGGAAATACAATAACAATTAGAAAATTCTCAAGAGACCCCTGGACAATAATAGATCTTATTAACAATAATACAATGAGTAAGGAAATTGCTTCAATATTATGGCTTGCAATGGAGTATGAGATGAATGTCATATTTTCAGGAGGCACGGCATCTGGAAAAACAGTCTGTTTGAATGCATGTATGCCTTTTATCCCCCCAAATCATAGAGTCATAAGTATGGAAGATACAAGAGAGTTAATGCTTCCAACATTTCTTTACTGGTGCCCTTTAGTGACAAGGACATCAAATGTCGAGGGAAAAGGAGAGGTTTCTATGCTTGACCTCCTTGTAAATTCACTTAGAATGAGGCCTGATAGAATAATACTTGGAGAGATAAGAAGACAGAGAGAGGCAGAAGTTTTATTTGAGGCTATGCATACAGGACACTCTGTTTATTCTACAGTTCATGCAGACACAGCCAACGAAACAATCAGAAGGCTGACAAATCCTCCAATAAACATCCCCCCTTCAATGCTTTATAGCGTCAATCTTAATCTTGTCATGTTTAGAGACAGGAAAAAAGGAGTAAGAAGAGCTTTCCAGCTTGCAGAATTTATTCCTGGCAAAGAATCATTGACTGCTAATTTGCTTTATAGATGGATTCCTGACAGAGATCAGTTTGTAGCTCATAACAGGAGTCTTTCTTTTTTTGAAACACTAAGCAGAAATACTGGAATGGACGAGAAAGAAATAAATTCTGAGATAAACAACAAAAAAGATATTTTTGATTGGCTCATAAAAAACAAAATAAGAGACCTCGAGTCTTTTGGAAAATTAACAAATCTTTATTATACTGACAGAGAAAGAATGTATTCAATTATAAAAAATAATAAAGTTTCAGAGATTTTAGAGAAAAAATAAGTGTTCAAAATGAAATTTAGAATTCCCTTCACTTTTTCTGATATAGAGATTCTTAAGAGAAAGAGCAAGCCTTTTATAAAATTCACCAAACCAAAAAAATCTAGACTCGATGATTATCTTTTAAGCTCTGGAGAAAATATTTACAGGAGGCAATATTTAGCCATATGTTATAGGTCTTTTTTAGTTAATATACTCGTTTTTTCTGTTTTGTTCACCTCTATACTTGGAGTTTTTAGGGCAAGTCTTTTTTATTTTTATGGATTAGGATCAGCCATAATGATTTCTGGATTAATATTTTTAAATCAGCTTAATTATCCAAGAATCTTCTCCTTGAATAAAGAAAGAAATATAGAAAGCAACCTTATTTCGGTTCTTCAAGATATGATTGTTCAGTTAAATTCAGGAATACCGATGTTTAAAATAATAGTGAATATTTCTGAATCTAAATATGGAGAGGTTAGCAACGAATTCAGAAAAATTACAAAAGAAATAAATTCAGGTATTTCTCAGATAGAAGCAATAGAAAAAGCAGGAAAAATTAATACTTCGACTTATTTTAAAAGAGTGCTGTGGCAGATTAGTAATGGAATGAGATCAGGCGCTGATATGACTAATATTATAGAAGAAGGTATAAGAAATTTAACTGACGAGCAAGAAATTCAAATTCAAAACTATGGTGGTAAACTTAATCCATTAATAATGTTTTACATGTTGATGGCAGTTATATTGCCTTCTTTAGGTATAACCTTCCTTATAATTGTGTCTTCTTTAATGAACCTCCCTAGTATTTTGACGCAGTTGGTTTTCTTCGGAATTTTTGGGGTTGTAATATTTATGCAGATTATGTTTCTTGGCTTAATTAAATCAAGGAGGCCTAGCCTACTATGAACACACTTAATTTTTATCCTGAAAAAATGAGGAAGCAATACATAAAAAATATTAGGAATGCTGGCATAAAACATACGCCTGAAAAATATCATAATTTTGTTTTTTGGCTAAGTGTTATAATCACCTTAGTCGTTTCTCCTTTTTTTTATCTTTTCAATGTTCAGATTTATTTTTCAATACTGGTATTTCTCTTTTTTATAATATTTTTTTACATTCAAACAAGCCTTAAAGCTATGAATAGAATAAAAAAAATGGAAAATGTTTTCCCAGACGTTATTTCTTTAATGGCTAGCAATCTGAGATCAGGCATAACAATAGACAAGGCTTTTTTACTCGCTGCAAGGCCCGAATTTTACCCTCTCGATCAGGAAATTCTGAAGACTGGGAGAGATATTACAACAGGACAGGATATTGTTTTTGCCTTAAAATCTATGAGTGATAGGGTTGACTCAGAGAAAATAGAGAAAGTTATCATGCTTATAATTTCAGGATTAAGAGCAGGAGGAAATATTTCTGATTTGCTTGAGCAAACCGCCAATAATATGAAGAAAAAAGAGCTTCTTGAAAAAAAATCAAGGTCAACCATACTCATGTATGTAATTTTCATATTTTTTGCCGTGGCGCTTGGAGCACCTGTTCTTTTTGGATTAAGCTCTGTCCTTGTAGAAATCATAATAGAGCTTACTTCAAGACTTCCTGAAGTAGGAACAATACCAACTGACCTGCCATTCACTTTTAACGAAGTCTCAATCTCCTTAAATTTTGTAATTTACTTTTCAATAATTTTTATGGTAATATCAAGCTTTATTTCTTCGATGGTTGTGGGACTCGTAAGAAAAGGGGATTCAAAATCCGGGTTAAAATACTTTTTGCCCATAGTTTCAATTAGCCTTGTCATTTATTTTATAGTTAGGAAAATCTTGGCAGGCATTTTGCTTGATCTTATCTCAAATGTTTAGAAATATTTAAAAGAGAGATTAAATTTAATTTACTATGGCAGAAAAAAGAGTCGCATCTGGAATTCCTGGATTTGACAGACTAATTGGAGGTGGTTTTAATGCCAACTCAATTAACATAATTTCAGGAGGAAGTGGAAGCGGAAAAACAATTTTCTCATTACAGTTTTTACTTGAGGGTTTAAAAAAAGGAGAAAAAGTTCTTTATGTTACATTTGAAGAGAAAAAAGAAGATGTTTACGACAATGTTAAAAAATTTGGCTGGAATTTAGAAAAGGCGGAGGCAACAGGAAAATTTATCTTTCTTGAGTACTCTCCAGAGAAAGTTAAGATGATGTTGGACGAAGGAGGAGGAGCAATAGAATCAACTGTCTTAAAAAATCAGATTTCTAGGCTTGTTATAGACAGTGTCACAAGTTTTACCTTACTTTTTGATGATGAGCAATCTAGAAGACAGGCAGTTCTTGGCCTGGTTGATATTATAAGAAAGTGGAATTGTACAACCTTACTTACTGTGCAACATGATCCTCTTGAAAAGAGCAGTGAAGGCCTATCTTTTATAGAATTCGAAGTTGATGGAATAATTCTTCTTTATTATCCTAGCACAGGAGGAAGGAGAAGAAGATATCTTGAAGTCTTGAAGATGAGAGGCACAGAACATTCTAAAGACATGCATGTTTTTAAAATTGACAGGGGAATTAAAGTCGGTCCTGTTACTTCAATTAGGAGATGAATCACATATTAGATTTTTATTTAGTTCACTTAACACGAAATGAGACTCATAATAGAATTTATTCATTATATTAATCTATAGCTAATCTATGAGCTTAAAGCGAGTCTATTTATGTTTGGTTATTTGATTTAATATACTTTAATTTAAATATCCAATTCACAATAAAAAAATGCGCGGACCGGGAGTTGAACCCGGCTCACCTCGTGTTTGCTTTTTGTTGTTAATTTATTAATTGGAGCTTTGATTCCTTACATTGTCCTTCTCTATAAAAGGAGGGGTTGTGCGAGCAATTTCATGAGACAAATCGCTCGGAACTCACAACGAGTGAGGTTGCGAGTTAGGAAGAACCGTAGGTTCTCTATCAGCCTTGAGCACTATCTTAAGGGAGATGGTGTGAGGAAGAACCGTAGGTTCTTCTCATTGGCAACGAGATATTCTACCGATAAACTACCCGCGCATAAAAAAACTAGAATGAATCATTATTTAAAGATTGTTAAATTAAAAATAAGAGGTGAAAAATGTTAAATCTTATTATTCCTGTTGTAGCTGCTTTTTTTGCAGGCATTGCAACAACGCTTGAAAAATTTGTTTTAAGAGTGAGGAAAATTGACTTTAGATTTTACCAGGTTTTGTCTTTTCTAGCAATCAGCCTTGTAATGTTGCCATTTATTCTTTTTTTCTTTAAAATGGATTTTCAGGCTTTAGAAATTAAAAATATAATTATTTTTTTGTTAGTTGTTATTTTTTCAATATTGGCTAACTTCTTTGTCTTTTATTCTATGAAATGGGAGAAAATCACTAATTTAGAACCAGCAAAGCTTTTAGAACCACTCCTCACAATTATCTTAGCAATTATTTTCAGTTTTATTTTTGGTCAGGCTCTTTATGAAAGAAGCACAAGAGTTGTTATACCTGCATTGATTGCTGGCTCTGCCTTGATTTTTTCTCATTTAAAAAAACATCATCTTGAATTTAATAGATATTTTTTGGCTATGATTCTGGGGAGTTTCTTCTTTGCCCTAGAGTTAGTAATAACAAGGTTAATTCTTGATTATTACTCTCCACTAAGTTTCTATTTTTTAAGGAGTTCAATGATTTTTCTTTTTAGTCTTATTATCTTTAGGCCTAAATTTAAAAAATTAGGAAAAAAAATAACATTTGAAATTTTTCTAGCTGGTGCAATTTGGGTTGGATACAGAGTTCTCCTTTATTATGGTTATTTGAATTTAGGAGTCATATATACTACTTTATTAGTTCTGCTTGGGCCTGTATTCATCTACTTGTTTGCCTGGAAATTTTTGAAGGAAAAATTAGAATTCAGAAATGTTATAGCAGCAATAATTATAATTGCATGTATTCTTTATGTTATTATTTCATAAACATAGTTTTATAAACTAATAATTTATGCCTCTTTCATGGCAGAGGAAACTGAAAAATACCAACATGAAGAAAGCCTTGGAGATACCCTTGTTGAAAAGGGCGAGGATAGAGCTCCAACAGACAGGGATTTAAGAATATATCCTATTTCTAAAATTCTTTACATAGTTCAAGAAGGTCAGGGGGGTGTAAGACTTAGATTTGGAAAAAGATTAGATAACAGATTACTTTCCTCAAGTTTAAAACCAAGATTGCTTCCAAGATTAAGAATACCTTTATTC
This sequence comes from Candidatus Woesearchaeota archaeon, assembly GCA_964497435.1. Lineage (GTDB taxonomy): Archaea > Nanobdellota > Nanobdellia > Pacearchaeales > GW2011-AR1 > CAZCCD01. The sequence goes on from CAZCCD010000001.1 coordinate 48,115, forward strand.
CATAGAGATTATTTGATGGATACAAGATTAAGGACTTTAGACATTCATCCTCAAAATATGAAGACAAAAGATAATGTTGAAATAGGAATAGATGCTATACTAGATTTTCAGGTTGAAGAGCCGTGGAAAGCAATACTTAATTCTCAAAACTACATTTTAACAACTGAAAAATACGGATCATCTCTTGTTTATGGAATGGTTCAGCAAACAAACTTAGATGATGTCTCAACTGAGAAAATGGATGAGCATTTTGAAAAATCTGACAGCTATTTATATGACAGCATTGGTGTTAAAATAAAGAGAATAAAAATAGAGCAAATTAATCTTCCTCAAGAATACAGGGAAAGCCTTGCACAGGGAGTTATTGCGTTGCAGGAAGCAAATGCGAGAAGGGAACTGGCAAGAGTTGAAAAAGGCATAGCCTTAGATTTGAAAGAAGCCGCTGATCATTATCAAGAAAATCCAATTGCTTATGAATTAAGGAGATTTAAAACACTTGAAAAGATTTCAGAAGGAAGAGGGAATACAATAATCTTAGACATGGGAAGAACTTTAGGCGATTTACTTGGAGAAGTGAAGCCAAGGGTTGTAAAGCAATGATTCCTATTTTTATCCATCACTTCTAAGTTACAACAAAATAGTAAGATTTATAAATAGGTTTTTTCTTGAAGAAATAAGGGAAAAATGGAAGAATTTGAACAATTTAATTTATTTGAGTTTAGAAGGAGAAGATTTAGCCATAATTCTGCTGAAGAATTTTTAAGATTTAAAGGAGAAACAATTGAGGATTATATTCCTATACATTTAAGTGCCGCTTATGTTGATGCAGAAACTGAAGATGATAGAATTCATCAAACAGAACTTAAATTAGCAAAAGAAGCTCTTGATGAAGGTTGTCGGTATGTTACAAACATAGACTATTGTGGTCCTTGCATTGCTGCGACTGGATTAAGAGCAGTAAGAGGAGAATAAATAAAATGAAAGAACAAAAAATATTATTTAATAAGGTTTTATCTGTATGCTTTGCCTTACTTTTAACTATATCTTTAATCGCAGGAGCAAGCACTATATTAACAACTTCAACAACTCAAACCTCGCTAAATACTCTTAATACAAAAATAACAGATACTTCAAGCACTGATTTTGTAGAGGAAAACCCACAATTAATTTATGATATTCAAGAACCAATTACAAAGACTTTTGATAATAATTTAATAGTGATAGAAGAGAAAGAAACATTAACAAAAACAGAGCTAATTTCTATTAATAATTTAGATAGCAAAACAACTTTAATGACTAATTCAAATGATTTAGAATTAAGAGATATTAATTATAATAAAGAAAATCAGTATCTTGCTGTTTATTCTATGACAAATCCTACAGAAGCACAAAATGAAAACATAATTCTTGTAAATCATGCCCCTGTTTCTCAAAACTTAAATTACGAGACAAACAAAAACACAGCAGCAGCAATGACTTCAGTTACAATAACTTTAAAGGCAACAGATGAAGACAATGACAATATTGCTTATTTAATTATTCAAGGTCCAAGCAATGGAATAATTCCTGGAAAAACTAATTCATTAACAGATATATTCAAAGGAGACACACTCTTATTTTTGACAAAACCAACATTTACTTACACCCCAAACATTGGTTTTGTTGGAGAAGATTCTTTTACTTACATTGCTTATGATGGAGAAAAATATAGCAATGTTGCAACAGTTAAAATTAATGTTAAAGAAACAGCAGATACAACTGCTCCTGTCATTACAATAATTTCCCCAAGAGACAGAACTTATGATGACGATGATGTTTTGTTTAAAATAACAACTAATGAGGATGTTTCAGAAGCATGGTTTAACCTTGATGGTGGTTCAAGAGTTTCAATGACAAAAGTTGATTCAAGAACTTTCACTTATTCAGCAAGAAATCTCGATGATGATTCTTACACAATCACCTTCTACGCAAAAGATCTTGCAGGAAACATAGGAAGTAAGAGTGTTGATTTTGAAGTTGATACTGATAATGGTGATGGAGAGAGAGAAACAAGAAAATTCTTAACATTCAATGGAGATGATTTAACTAAAAAGCCAACAACTCCATATATAGATGAGAAAGAAAGAATTGAATTAAAGCCAGAACCAAAAACTAAAGTTTCTTCAATATACTGGATTATACTGATTTTAGCAGTTGGAATATTAATCTTAATAACTTTAATATTGATTATTTCGAGGATGAGAAATAATGTGAGGGGAAGATATACTCAAGAGATAAGATGATAGAAAGAATTTTAGACTGGACAGATGATTTCTTAAAATTTAGATCAAAGGTTGAATCTGTTTTTGGAAATTTAGAGCAGTTGGCCGAGACTGCGCCAGATATTTATGCACATATGGTTTTATCTCATGGATTCGTGGAGTATTCAGTAGTTAGGAAAATAAGCGAGGGGGTAAAATACCAAATACAATCTGAAAAAGGCTCGTTTAATCCTAAAGATCCTGTTCACACTAAGTTATATTGGGCTCATTTAAGAGATGAATATTTACGATGGGCAAGAAAAAATAACCTCGCAGAGCATTTATTGGATAGAGGATGGGCAGAATTTGTTAATGATTAAACTCATAATTTCTAATCCATCTCCGGCATTCTCATACTCTGACCTGAACTTCTTCCTGAAGAAGCTATAACATCATCTATCCTTAAAATCATTATTGCAACTTCACTCGCAGAATTAATTGCCTGTGTTTTTATTTTCAAGGGCTCAATTATTTTTGCTTCAAAAACATTTTCAATTTTATTGGTGAATAAATTAATTCCTGTATTTTTGTCTCCTGAATCATGTCTTGATTTTAACTCAGTTAAGATATCAATAGGATCTAAGCCTGCGTTTTCTGCAAGTGTCGAAGGAATAAACTCAAGAGCTGAAGCAAATTCTTCAACAGCAAGCTGTTCTCTGCCTAAAAGCCCTTGAGAAAATTCTCTTAACCTTCTTGCAAGTTCAATTTCAATTGCTCCTCCCCCAGGAACCACATAACCAGATTTTAAAGAGCATATAACGTCTCCTAAACCATCTTTTAATGCTCTTTCAATCTCGTCAATAACATGAGTCGTGCCTCCATGAATTAATATTGTTAATGCTTTAGGATTTTGACAGCCTTTAACATGAGTGTAGTTATCCTCTCCATGTTTAACTTCTTCAACAATTTCTGCATTTCCGAGTTCAAATGGTGTTAGCTCTGATAAATTCCCGACTATTTTTGCTCCTGTAGCCTTTGAAAGTTTTTCCATGTCACTTTTTTCAACTCTTCGACAAGCATAAATACCTTCTTTTGATAACAAATATTGTGCGAAGTCATCGATTCCTTTCTGACAGAAAATAACATTCGCTCCAGATAATTTGACTTTTTCAACCATGTTTTTTATGAATTTTTCTTCCTCGTTAAGGAAGCTATGTAGTTGTTCAGGAGATGTTATTGAAATTTTCGCCTCTATTTCTGGATTTTTTAATTCTAAAGGAAAATCAATTAGAGCTATTCTCGCATTAGTTATTTTTGAAGGCATATCATGCGAGACCTTTTCTTTGTCTAAAATTACCCCTGAAACTAATTCAGTGTTTTGAATACCATCGCCCTTTGATTTTTCAATTTTTACATCATTGATATCTATTTTTTTGTCATCTCTTATCTGTCTAACAGCCTTGACAATTATATCTGCAAATCTCTCTTTTGAATCTTCAGCTCCTTTTCCTGTCATTGCTGTCATCGCAACCTGTTTTAACATTTCAGTATCCTCACTCGTTATTCTTATACATATCTCTTCTAATATTTCTTGGCATTTTTCTGCAGCAATTCTATAACCTTTAGTTATCACAGTCGGATGAATTTTTTTGTCAAGGAGTTTTTCTGCATTCTCTAACAACTTTCCAGCAATCATTACAGCTGTAGTTGTCCCGTCTCCAACCTCGCTTTCTTGAGTTTTAGCTATCTCCACCATCATTTTTGCTGCAGGATGCTCTATCTGCATTTCTTCAAGAATCGTGACTCCGTCATTTGTAACAATTATATCTCCTGTTGGAGAGACAAGCATCTTATCCATGCCTTTTGGTCCAAGAGTTGTCTTTACAATTTCAGAAACCATTCTTGCAGCTAAGATATTATTTCTTTGTGCATCCTTGCCTAGCAATCTCTGAACATCTTCAGGTAATAATACAACTGGTTTATCTGCCATATTATCCCTCTATTATTGGCTTATTTAAATTTTATTATGCTTAACTAAATATTTTCATTAGGGGACAGAAATATTTATAAACCATTATTACTATAAAATGACACAATGACAATTGCAGATGCGTTTCAGATAGGCATGTCTACCATAGGAAGATATGCAACAAAAAATATATTCAACAGAAATATGTTTAAACTAGGGGTCGTGGCTTTATCAGGAAAAGCTCTAGGATCTGCAGTTTATACAGGAGAATTTCTTTATCAAAATCAAGATACTCAAATCAGAGAGATAAGCAATTTATTTAATGCAGCTTTCACATCTACTAATCCTAGTGAACTTGGTTTACAGACAGTTTATGCTTTAACAGGATATGGAGTATATAGAGCAGGGTCAAAATGGTTTGTGCCGATTATTAGGGGGGTAATTAATAATTTTGATGGGGCTCTTGGTGAAGCGACAAGAAAACACAAAGAAAAATTAGAAGATAGGGCTCTTGATGAAGAACAAAGATCTCTAAATGCTCAATTTAATGCAAAGAGAGCTGGCATGAGGGCTCAACGCCATTAAGCCCTTTTAAACACTATTGTTTTATAATCCTCATATTATTTATAAGCAAAATTTATAAGTTATAAAGCCTTTATTTTTTTGTCTTAAAATGGAAAAAATCTTAGTGTCAGACATAATGACACGAGACCCAATAATTATAAAACCAACTACAAATCTTTTAGAGTGCGCCAAGAAAATGGTTAAGAAAAAAGTTGGTAGCCTTCTTATCGTGGATAATAAAAGACTTGTTGGTTTTGTTTCAAGGAAGGACATTTTATGGGCATTGGTAAAAAAATCTAGAAAAGATCTTTTAGATATCACTGCTGTTGATATTTCTCCAAGAAAAATTGCGGCAATAAAACCAACATCGAGTATAAGAGAAGCTTTAGATAAAATGAAGAAACTTAAATTTCAAACACTTCCAGTCATATACAACGGAAGTCTTGTTGGCATGGTTACTATTAAAGACATATTAAATTTCTATCCTGAAGCATATGAGGAATTAGGAGAGTTTGACAAGATAAGAGAAGAGTCTCAAAAACTTAAGAGGATAAGCAAGGCAAAAAACAGGAGAGAGGGAATATGTGAGGAATGCGGTAATTTTGATATATTATACAAAGTTAATGATACATTAATGTGCGAATCCTGCATGGAAAAGATTTAGATATATTTTATTTTAATATTCTATACCTTAAAAATAAGTTGGTTCGTAACAATTATATTAATATCAACAATAAAGTTAATAAAATTTGAATTCTTAATAATTAGTTTTGTTCGTTAATATTAATTTATAGCAAAGAGCCATTATATCTCTGAATCTAAGCAATAATATATAAACTAAACATTAAATGATTTCTTTAATCAAATCATTAAAAACATTTAAATATCTTCTTTAACTTTAAATTAAGAGGTGAAAAATGGTTGAAGTAATAATAAAAAGAGTAAACGAGCCATTTTATAGATAAAATGCCTGAAGAAGAAATAATGTTCTCAAGTAAAGTTAAGTATAATGGCATATTCTCACTTAAAGATTTCTATCAATTTTGCTATGATTGGCTTACTCAACAAACATTACTCTTATTAATCGAAGATCAATATACTGAAAAACTGAAAGGGGAGATGAAAGACCTTGAAATAAAATGGACTGGAACAAGAAAAGTGACAGATTACTTTAAATTTAAGATTGGCGTTAATTTTAGAATAAATGATTTGGCAAACGTTGAAGTTATTCAAGATAATATAAAAATGAAGACAAATAAAGGCACAGTTGAGGTTGGAGTCAAAGGAACCTTGATGAGAGACTACGAAGGCAAATTTGAGAGAGGAGCTTTCAGGAAATTTTTAAGAGGAGTCTATGAAAAATGGGTCATACCTTCAAGAGTAGAGCAGTTTAAAGAAAGAATTATATTTGATTGCGATGAATTTTTAGGACAGGCAAAGGCTTGGCTTGACCTTGAGGGAAGAAGGAGTTAATAAAAGTTTGAAATAATTATTGATTACTCAATCTCAAAACCAACCCTATTAAATCAAATACCCTATGTATCATTTTTCTCCTATCATCTCATAAACTAAATTTGTAACCCTTTCTGTCGCTTTGCCTTCTGTCCTAAATGACGAAGCTTCTTCAATTAATTCTTCTTCTCTAAATCTTCTATCTTTAAATGCGAGGCTAACTAAATCTCTGCAATCACTAGTCCTATATCCGACAGGAATTATTCCATTAGTCGTCAAAACAGAGAGATAATCCTGGCATTTTAACCCAGGTTGTAGACTTATTAATGGTTTTTTCATATAAACTGCTTCAAAACCCAAAGTAGAAAATGGAGTAAATGTTATGTCTGATGCAAGTATTAATTTTTGGGCGTCAATGTCTCTAACAAGTTTTATTTTTCCGCCGGAATTTTGTTCGACATAATTTTCAGCTTCATCTAAATCTTCTTTTGGAGCTCTCGGATGCAATTTGGCAACCATTCCATAATCGCTGTTTGACAGGCTTTGAAAAAATTCATTAACTATTTTTATGATATCTAAATCCCAGAAACCAAATCTCTCTGTTTCATTTTTCCATGAAGCTGTTCCTGCAAAAAACCCTAACACGTTAGGATTTAATCCTATTTTATTTCTTACTTCTTCTCTATCTTTTTTTGTGAATTCTCTCGCCTTAGCTTCAAGGCCATCAAAATGTGGATTACCTGTTATGACTAATCTACTCTCTTCAAAACCCTCTTTCAACATTTCAGCCTTAGCATATTCATCCATTATAGCAACCTTGTCTGGAAGAAACCTAAACCTTTGCTCAGAATAAATGTCACTAAATCTCTGCCAGTAATTAGCCCAGAAATCTAAGACAGCTAAAGTAGAAATGCCTCTTTGAGTCGCTGTTAAAGTTAGTGTTTGCTCAATAACCTCTCTATTTTTATCATCTTGCACACTGGTTCCTGTTAAAACCATGCCTGGATTTTCCTCATTTAAAACTCTTTCCATAGAGCCAAGAGAAACATCACTTAAACCATAATCCATTATTGCCCTATAATTAATTCCCTCTCTTCTAAAAATATCTTCAGAATATTGATGCCCTATTGCAACAACGTCAACTTTTCCTTCTTCTCTCAATCTTTTAACAACAGGCACAATCGCATTTGCCCCTCCAGGATGCCATGATGTTGCCAGGATCTTTTTGGACATTTTATTCTTGTTTTTTTGTTAAAGGTAGAGTATGTTGCCTAAATGTTTCTCTTGGCGTTAAATCACTTGAAAACCAGGCCCATCCAACAAAAAGAGAATTTCTGAAAACAACCTCTGGTGAATTTTTACTTTTATAACTAAGACTTGGTGCACCATTCCACTTAACATCTGAAATATTTTTAAAATAGTCATGGGTTTTCATTCTTGAATATTTATGAGATTCTACTAAACTATTAGCATAAGGGTGGTCTGTCATAGGATATGATGTTCCAATAAGTAAGTGGTTCCAATCTTCATCTCCGCTAAATCCTTCAACTCCTTCAAGAAAGCAATGAATACCCTCTTTCAATGTAAGACCCCTCAATCCTGTTGGACATTTTTCACGCACTTTACTAACATTTCTCTCTCTGACAAGTTGATCTGTTCTCACTGGTATCCAATAAGGTGTATTAGAAAGATTAAAAGTATCACAAGCTTCTCTTAAATCAACAAAAGACCCGCGCCTACACCCAGCTTCTTCAACCCTCTCTCCAAGCTGATCAATATCAACCCTAGGATCAATAAGAGCAAGGTCAAACTTGCTGTCCAGTCTTGTATAATCAGGTAAAGAAGGAATTGATAAAGCATATTTATCTTTGGCTAATCCCAAAATTCTATAAAAATCCAATTCAATTAATCTCTCTATCCTGTCTTCTGAAATTTTCTGGGCTTTTACCATCATTTTTAAATAATAACACCCTTTATAAAATTACTTCTTTTTCAATATATAAAATATTTTTGCATTACCGAAATCCTTAAATAGAATATTTTTGTGCAATAGATATGAAAAAAGAATATATTTTCCCAATACTGCTCATTTTTATTTTTCCATTAATTTCATCTTTAAACCTAACAATAGATAAAGTAAGTAGCGGAGAGGTCATGATTGCTGGTTTAAACAGGCCAGCTTCACTTGATTTTAAAATTACAAACAACGAAGCCAGTACCTCATTAGAGTTTTACAATCTTGTTGGATTTAGGATATTTCCAGCAGGCAAAATTCCTATAGATGCATTTGAAACAAAAGAAATAACCCTGGAAATTTATCCTATTGGAGATTTTACATATGAAGGATTTTATACTTTTCAGTATTTCATAAAAGCCGATGATGGCTCTGAGATTGAAAGAACTTTAACATTTAAAAGAATAAAATTAGAAGACGCCATAGAAATAGGGGCTTCTTCTTTTGATCCTGAATCGAGTTCTATAGATGTGTTTGTAAGGAATAACGAAAACTTTAATTTTGGAGATATGACTGCTAAACTTTCATCTCCTTTTTTTAATGTAGAAAAAACATTTTCTTTAGAGCCTAATGAGAAGGAAATAATTACTATATCACTTAACAAAGAAGATTTCAAGCAACTTGTTGCTGGTTTTTACACAATGAAGGCAGAGATTAACGCAGACGAGGCAAAAGCTGTTCTTGAAACAGGTTTACAGTTTTCTGAAAAAGACATAGTAACAACAACACAAAGAGATTTTGGTTTAGTTGTAAACACAAAAACAATAAAAAAAATAAATGAAGGAAATGCCATAACTCCTACTGAAACAATAGTAAAGAAAAATATTATTTCAAGGCTGTTTACAACATTTAATCCTGAACCAGATTCTGTTAATAGGAACGGTTTTTCTATTACATATACCTGGAGCAGAGTCCTCAAACCAGCAGAGTCATTTGAAGTGGCTGTGAAAACAAATTGGCTTTTCCCTGTTTTGATTGTCTTGTTAGTTGTTGTGATAGTTGCTCTTGCAAAACAATATACAAAAACAAATCTTGAAATTAGAAAAAGAGTTTCATTTGTCAGAGCCAAAGGAGGGGAATTTGCACTTAAAGTTCATATAACAGCTATTGCTAACAAACATGTCGAGAAAGTAAATGTAATTGACAGGCTTCCTTTAATGGTTAAGATTTATGAAAGATTTGGAACAGAGACTCCTTCAAAAGTTGACGAAAAAAATAGAAGGATAGAATGGTATTTTGATAAGCTTGAGCAAGGAGAAGTAAGGAGTATTTCCTATATAATTTATTCCAAAGTCGGTGTTTTTGGGAAATTTGAACTTCCTTCTGCAAAAGCAATCTATGAAAGAGAAGGGAAGCTTCATGAGTCAGATTCAAATAAAGCATTTTTTGTCGCAGAGCAAAGAACAAAAGATTTGCCTGAAGAATAAGATTTGGGAAGAATGACAATTAACAAAAACGTTGAATCTTTAGAAGAAAAAAGAGTAGAGAGGCCAGATCCTAAGAAAATGAGTCTTGGAGAATTAGTCTACTACATCTCTTCTGAAGTTAGCATTATTTCTGCTAAAAGATATACTATGTGGATGAGCCACAAGACATTTAAAGAAACAATTGATAATGAATCTAGAAGATTAAAACCATATATTAATGAGCTAAATATAAGAGAACGAAGGTATAGGGCCTCGTGTACAAGTACACTTGGATAACAAAACTCTTAATCTTAAATAAACTAAATTAGTAAATCACGTTGAAACATCCACATAAATGGGCTTGCGTTTTTTCTTAAGCACTTTAAATAATAAATATCCAATTCCAAATATGGAAGTAATTACTCCTGCAGCAATAAGATTTGACAGGAGATTTACATTATTTTCTTTTTCTTCTTCACTAATCTCTGAATTATTGGCTGTTGTATTTGAAGTGTTTACTTGAGCATTTATAGGTGGTGATTGAGTATTGTTTGCAGTTGGAACAATCTGAGATTCTTCAACAATTGTCGTATTTGGGGTATTACACACACCTACTTTTATCAAGGCATTGTCTGTTGATGCACCATAAATACTCACTAAAAATTCTTCTCCACCATAATTTATAATCTGTCCGATGTTATTTTGGTTAGAAAGAAAATATTTCCCCCTTCCTAATAAAAGTTTCACGCTAGCTATTCCAGGATATGCTCCTACAGAATCAATAAGAATTAAATCTATACCATCTATATTAGAAATTACTCCTTCTTCAATAATACCTGATTTACTCCCTACAGAGATATTTGCATCATTTTCTGTTGAGTTTGTTAAATTTACATTTTTCGTTGTCTCATCATAAAAAACAGCCTGGCTTGAAGGTTCAGAATCTGTTAAAGTTAAATATACTGGATCAACAAACACATCTGCCTCTATTCTTCCTAAAATATCGCTTGAAAAAGTAGTAGCAAGACCTAATTCAATACCATTAATTGCAGTGCTTTTTCCTAAATCAACTTCTTTTGTTTTTTCATTTAAAGGGTTTCCATCTGAGCAAACATATGCAGAAGATATAAAACTGATTAACAGCACAAAGATAAAGACACAAATCACCTCTTTTTTCATAAAAACTAAAGGATTTGAATGTATAAAAAATTATCTTTTTGATTTTTTTATTTTATATTGAACCAATTTTATAGCTAACATAAATACATTCATAAATATATTCGCCTCTCGGCTCATAAATTAACTTAATTTTAACAAATAAATCCATATGAAGTTTTTAACCTGACAATATATTATTAATATTAACGTGAGCGTTAAAGCGAACCAACTTGCTTATTCTTTAATTAACAAGTTTTAAAAATCAAGTAATCCTCTAAACATCTCTGATTATAGACGCATAACCCTCTATCTCATCTTTTAAATCAGCTATTTCTTCATCTCTTTTTGCTATCTCTTCTTCTTTTTGTTCTAGCTCTTCTTCTCGCTTTTCTTTATCTTCCTCACTCAGAAGATTGTATCCTGTTTCAGAAACCTGTTTGACAATTGATCCCAGATTCCTATAACATCTTATTAAATCTACAGCCCATTCAGCTTCTCTGCCAAAAGGAGTCTGAGAACCTCTCAAAATATCATATATTGATGCCAAACTCTCCAGAATCTTTCTAGAATCTTCAGCCCCACTTAATTCTTCTAATCCACTTAAGTATTTTTCTCTTTCAGAAAGCGCAAGTTCATATCCTGCTTCCGGATATGGAAGTTCATAATCCATTATTATTTATGTTTACATCATTTTATAAAAATTTATCTACTCTAGAATATACTAAACAAAAACCCTTAAAAAGCAGTTAATTCTTTTTATTTTATCTCCTCATAGCTCAATGGCTTAGAGCGCCTGGCTGTAGTTAACTGTAATGCTAAGATAAATGTTTCAGAAGATATTAAATAAAGCTCGATAAATAAAAGGTTCAACAGAACCCGGGATATCCCAGTTCGATTCTGGGTGGGGAGATGTTAATGATGATTCGGACATTTCAAGTGCAGATATTATTTATTTGATTAATTATGTATTTAAGGGAGGACCTGCTCCCTATTTATTACTGTTGGGAGATTTCAATGGAGATGGAGTGATAACTTCGTCAGATATAATACGCCTTGTTAACTTTGTATTTAAAGGTGAGTCTGAGCTGTCTTGTGGCTGAATTATTAAACGATTACTTTTAATTAGGTTCTGGGCAACTAGTAAGAGGATAGCAACTTTTAAATACATTAATTCATTCGTTCTTTTATGAAAGAAAAGAGGTTGAATAAAGAGGTGGTAACAAAAATCTATATACCTTTTAATGATAATCTTTATATAGTCAATCCAGTGTCTAAAGATTACAGAATTAAACAAGTAATGTCACTATATAATTAATACATAAAATGGAAGATAAAGAAGTATTATCGCAATTTATTAGTTTTGAAGCAAGTGGTGCTTATATCTCCAAAAATTATGGATATATACAAGAAAATTTCCCAGATTTGTACATTGCAGTAGAAGATGGTAAAGTGATAGCTAGTTCTAAGGATTTTAATAGGTTAATGGATAAATTAAAAAAAATGAATAAAGATCCTAAGTTAGTAGTAATAGAGTTTATTCCTCATTCTGGACAAATAGTGCTTTATTAAACTAAAAAATGAGATTTGATTTAGAGTTTGTGAAAGAACTTGGTAATGAAAGGATCTTCGTTGCTATTGGATCAAGATATCCTCACTCTTTTGGTTTTATTAGAGCTTTAGTTGATACCGGAAGCCCGAGAACTATTATAAGCGCGCAGGATACACAGAAATTGAACTTACCAATTTCTAATCTCAATAAAGGTGAACCCATAAAAGGATATGGTATGGGGGTTGTTCCCACCAAATCTATAACCAATTACCCAATTTCTATAAAAAGTAAAGATAATAATCTTAAACATTTTAAAATCCCGGTGGTATGCATAGACTTAACTGCTTTGAGAAGCTGTAATAAAAGTTTACAAGACAGTGCTTATCAAGCTCCTTCTATAGTTGGGATGGATTTTCTAAAATTTTTACAACTTAAACTAGTAGTAGATTTCAAGAAAAATGAATTTTACTTAGAGGAAAATTGAATTATTAAACTTAAAATGGCAAGAAAAAGATTGAAGAAAAACAAAAAACGAGGAATGACTAGAAGAATAAGAAGCAGAAGAAGATAAATTGATTTCTTAATGGAATACCTTTGATTCGTCCATATATAATGTATCCCTGTGTATCAAATTGTGTCAAAAAGTATTTAAAGTCTAACAGCTTGTAACAGATATGGGAAAGAAGAAGAACACTTTAGAAAAGAAACAGAGAATTAAAGATTTGAAAGAGATAATATTTACAGTTCGAAGAGATGCGGATTTAAAGAAAGATATTAAAAAGTTAATTCAAGTTTGTTATATCCCTCTAAAATTCAAACCTGCCCAGTCTCGGTAAACTTCTTCATTAATTTTTCAATTACAACTTGCGGTGCAAATCCTTTCCTACTGCACGATTTAGCAAACTCGTCATAGATTTTTCTGTCTATGTTGTAGTCAATTCTCATTTTCTGAGGGCCTGGTGGTGTTGCTGCCATGTAATAGACTAAATAAAATGAGTTTATAAATACATTTTTACCTATTATTTTACAATCTTCTTCCAAACTGGTTATAAATTTGCTCATAGACAGAACTAACAACTTCCTGACCTCTTGGTTTAACAGCCATTCTTAAGTATGTTGAAACAACATTCCAAAATCTTTCTTGAGGCAGTGTTGTGGAGGAATATAAATGTTTTAATTCAGAAACTAAGTCTTCAGGAGTATACTCTAGATCATTAATAAAGGGAGTTATAACTGTTCTAAGCCTATAATAATCCATTTTTTGGCCTTCTTTTAGTCCATTCAAAACTTTGTTTTCTAGCATTTGAGATTTACATAGTTTGCATATAAAAACCTTATTAATCCTTAACGAGTGAGAAATATTATCTATTAATATTCATTTAAGTGAAGATAATCTTATAAAGGAGGAAATACACAATCATATAAGATGGAAGAATATAAATCAGTAGAACAAAGGATTTTCGAAAGGTTTAGTGACACTACTGAGTTAGTTAAGGAGGTTGTAGAGGGCTTCTCATATACATTTCCAAGATCACTTTACGGCACTTTTGTAACCCCATTAAGAATTCCTACATTTATCAGGAAATTAAGAAATAAACAAATTTTGTTTTTGAGTAGAAGATCCAGAGAAATTTTAGATAATCTAGATGATGGGGGTTCATTATTTGGTTTAATTTTTGGATCAGTTGGTGCGGTTGGGACCTATGCACTAATTATAAGTAAGGCTGTTGAATCAGGAAATTATGCTCCTTTAATTATAGCAGGAGTCACAAATCTGGCTTCTGGAATGTATGAATTAGGAAGATTAAGCAATAGAAGAACACAATCAATTAAAGAAAATCATAGTTTAGAGAGGACTGTAACAACTTAAAATGGTAAATGAAAAAAAGATGATTATGGTGGAGGCAGCGAGCCATGCAATGTCATACAAGACGAAAAAACCTCATGCTGATGCAGAAGAAGTTATAAGGCATGTTCTAGGAAATATTAAAGGCAGAGAGTTTAAAATTTTTGGAGTTGCTGCAGCAGATTATGTTTTGAAATACCTTTCTATGAATCCTGGCTCTCCAGAAAAAAAAGTAATGCAGAGTTTAGTCAATGAAATGGATAAAATTCTTTATTCAATAGAAAACCAGGGCCAGGAAAATTATTAATTTTAACAAATCAGCAATGAGTATTGGTGTTTATATTTTGCCTGTTAATTACTTTATGGTTTTAAGTCCAGTTATAGCTTAAAACAATAATAATAGATTAATATTAACCTTAAATTTATCACATATGAACTTTATTTGATTAGGGAATTTGCATTAATAAAGCTGTTCTGAAAAGATAGTTTTATTAATTATATTCTTTTCTTAATATTATGCTAAAAAAGAAGGTGAAGAAAAAAGATATGAAACATCATGCAAAACTGGTAACTCTTTTGGCATCTAAAATAGTTTTTGCATTTATATTTTTTTCAGTAGGCCTTTATATCGGCAGTTCAATAGATAATTTTTTGATATCTTTTGGAGTCGCATTTTTAATCGCTATTTCACTCTATTCATTATTCATCTTACACATTATAAAATGGCTTAAAATTGAGGGGTAAAATTTATTAATTAAATAAACATTATGAAAAATAAAATAATATGAAAAAAAAGGGGATTGGGCTAGGTTTAATAGGAGTATTCTTTTTTATCATATTTGTAAGTATAATTCCTGTGATATCATCAGATTTATTGGATGATTTTAAGGCCCAGGTAAATAGGGTTGCATATTACGCCCAAAGTTATGAAGAAGGCAATATTGATTATTCAAGACTTGTCGTGTATATTAGCTCTGTCAGGGAAGATATAGATTCTATATTAAGAATTTCTGGCGACAATGTTTTAAGTGAAGCAGATATTGTTTCTGTTCTTGGAGATGCCCAGAAAACAGAATGGGTACAAAATACTGATGGCACAAGCACTGTAATGCTTGAAAATCCTGTCTCTATGTGGAAAGATAAAATAATATTTGATGGCAACGAAATTCAACTTAAAATAAGCATCCTTCCTGTCATGTCAAACAAAGGAATCGTCTATAAATCAGATTTCTCCATAATTTTTAAGGAGAAAGTATCAGAAGAATCCTTAAAAACAAAAATAAACGATGTTAAAAGACTCGCCCAGATTTATTCGCTTGAACCAGAATTGCAGAATGCAAATAGGTTGGCAAAAGAATCAGTAAATGTGGAAAAACTTTTTATTTCTTATTTTTCACAAACAGAGAAGCAATGTAAAGATATATTTACAAACATTCTTGGAGAAGAAAATAAAAAAACAGAAGAAACATTTGTCGTTGAAGGGTATGAACTCTTTAATAAGGATGGATATAGAGTTTTTGCAATCTTAACTATTTGTGAGGAATGCACTTCTTCAAGAGATATGGGCCTCGAAGTGCTAATTAAGAAAAACGGACAGAATATCGGTTTTCTAATAGATGAAATAAGTGAAAGCCAGTTTGCTGACCTTGGAGATAATGGATTTAAAGCAAAAATCATAGAGGCAAATACAAAGATAAATACTTTCTTGGAAGCAGGTGAATATAAATCTGCTTTCACATCTATGAAGGAAATGGAAATCTTGAATAATTTGTGGAATAAAAAAATGAATCAGGGAGATGAGTCAGAAATCTTAAGATCATTTGTAGATAGAATCCAATTTTATGATGGTTTGTTTAAGGGATATACTATTGTTTCAAATTTCTTGTATTCACAGGAAGAGTTTGAAAAAACATTGTTTAGAGAGCTCGAAAATCAGTCAATAGGTGAAATATGTAATAATAACAAAGATGACAATGAAAATAATTTAATTGATTGTGCAGAAAATATTTGTTCAGGACAAGTTTGCGGGACTGAAATAGTTAATGTAACAGATGGGAATGAAACAACAAGCAAAGAGGTTGAACTTTATTGCATAGCTGGTATTTGTAAACAGGTTGAAAGCAAACCAAAAGTTACTCCTACCTCTGTTTGCGGAAATGGCTTATGTGAAATTGGAGAAGGAGATAATTGTAAACAGGATTGTGTTACATGTCCTTCTTATGAAAGCTTGGAATGTAATGGAAATGTTATTTTTAGTGGGAATGACGAAAATGGATGTCCTTTAGAACCAATTTGTATTGCACAAAAAACAACTTGCTCAATCAGCAGTGAGTGTGAGCAGCCTTTATGTGGAAAATCAGAATGTATTAGTGGAGAATGTAGACTAACAGACATTGATAAATGCGACCAAGCAAAATGTGTTGATGGAGAGAAAAAAACAGTTTTATGTAATGATAATAAATACATAGTGAGCGAAATATGTGAAAATGGTGTATGGAAAAGCACAGGGCTTAGCTGCATTCCTGCCAGCGAAGAAAAAATTGTTGAACAGTCTAAAGTTTGCACAATTAAAGAAGACTGCTCCCAGGATATGGTTTGCAGTAATGGAGAATGTATTAAATTAGTGACAAACATTAAAGTAGGATCAAAAACAATTCCTAAAGAATATGTCAGTAATGGGATTACTTTTACAGGTAAGGTTGTTGAAATAACAGGAGAATATATAACAGGAACAGGCATAACAGGAGTTTCTAGAGATGTTAATAACGCTGAAATTTATGGAGAGGTAGATATTAAAAATCTCCCTAAAAGAACTTATGATGGAGAAAAAGCCGAATCAAGATTTACAGGAATTGTTGGAAAGCTTGAAGGAGAGGAAATAGAACTGCCTGTTGAAGATAAAGGAGGAGTCACGCTTGAAGTTGAAAGTTCCTCTACAAAAGAACTCGCCGAAGGAATTGCAGATGAATTTTCTGTTAATGGAATATGTAAAGACAGTAAATATGAAAAAAAGGCTTCATTATTTTTCTCAAGTTCTGGAACCAAATTTGATAACATAGCCTCTCTTATCCAACTCTATCAACTTAAAGGATCTGATTGGTGCAGCTGGGAACTAGAAAAAATATCAAAAAGAAGACAGAAGCTAGTTGATAGCTTTAATGATGAATTTGCAAGATGGTTTTTTGAAAATTATCTCGCATCATATGCCGATAAATGGGAAACAAAGAAGCAGATTCTTCTTGATTTGTATTCCGAAATAATTGAAAATGAAAAAAACATGGCTTACATGATGGACTGTCTTTCTCTCAAAGAGCTTTCTAGTTATCCTTTAATTAATGTAAATTACGAATCAGATTTAGGAACCATAGAAGTAAGTGAGGAATTAAAAGATATACAACTTAAGGACATGGAAAGAAGGGTGAAAATACCTAATACATATATGAAATATTCATTATTTTTATCTAAAGATTTAATAAAAGAACAACTTAAGGTAGACATGGAATCATATAGCTTTCCTGTTTCCTCTGAAGAGAGAAAAAGTAATGGGGGATTGACAGACAGCGAAATTCAAAAATTTGCCCTTGACATAATACTTAAAGAAAAACTTAGAGCATTAACTTCTAATTACAAGGACGGATATGCGGATGTTCAGGTATTATTCTTTTCAGGTAATGGAGAGGAAAGAGAAGATGTTTATAATATTTATGTAAGGGCTAATGAAAATGAGATACTTATGCAACCAATGCTTCCTAAAGATGTCCCTGCAAGCCTTGATGCTAAAATAGAAGTAGATTACGACAGTGTTTATGACTTGATGTTTACTTCAGATAAAAACTCAAGAGATATAAATATCAAACCTGATTGGGAAGCTGGATTTAGAATTACTGAATCTTTTGGATTATTAGTAAACTGGATAGAAATGCAATTAAAAATAAATTCGTTGATGAATTCTATTTCTGTTTCTCCTGATAGAGATGAATTAAAGGATCTATTTAAAGACATTTTCTTTTTGATAGCCGAAAAATAGTTGAATTTTATTATAGAAAGGTTTAAAAATCATAACTTTTTTATGAAATAGAAAAAACGAGGTAAAAAATAAAGGACAAAGTCCTGTATTTGAGATGAAAAAAATAATGGGCAATGAAGGGGAATTTGATGAGGATCTTGAAGAGGAAGAAGATATGGGGGATGAAGAATTAGAATTCCTTGATGATTATTAATTTATTTTTTTATTTCAAGACCAATTTGATTATTTTCTTTTTTTAATTCATTTCCTTTATAGTCTATGACAAAGCTTATGCTATTAATGCTTATTTTAGCTACGAACATATTCGTAACAGAAATAATTCTTCCATTTCCTATTTCCAGGGCATCAATGTCTATTTCTTTGATTAATTCCTCATCTGCATATACTTTTATTTTAGAAGATGTGGCTTTAGAAAGGCCGTTATTTCTCACACTTAAATCTATGTTTAAATATCTCCCATGCATTATTGCTTTTGCATCTTCAAAAGCTAGGTCAGGGTAGCCTGGAACAGAATAAATTGTATTTATAGTATTTATTGTTGATTCACTAATCTCTTGATCGCAATCACTTACAGGATACATTATATCTTTTGGATTATTAACATGATCAAAACCAAGAACATGAAAAACTTCATGAATTGCAATATTTGGCTTTGGGCATTTTGATTCCTTAAATAAGAGTATTCTTCCTTTTGTTATGACGTTAAAATCGCCAGACCTTGTTATGTTTGTCGGTCCTCCTTCACCAGCAATAAACAAACCTTCTTCTATTTTAGTGCCACTATCACAAACAACTGTTATTTGCTCATTGTTATTTATAGAGTAGAAATTTAAAATTGTATCTTTTGAAATCTCATTAAAAGCTCTTATTGCCTCATCTTTTTTTTGGAGAGGACAATCTAAAATCTTGTAAGATATTTTTGAATCAGGAAACCTCATGTTTTTGTAAAATTGTGGCACTGTATAATTTGCACTGAAATTAGCTCCACTCTCCATTAATCTTATTTTAAATTCTGTCGTTGTTATAGGCAAAAACCAGTAAAGACTAAGAAGAAGAACCACTATTATTATAAATAATAAACTTAATGCTGTTTTATAACTCATCTTAATAAATAAAAAAACCAGTATATAAAATTAATTAAAAAAGAAAAATTTAATTAGTACTCATCTTCATCTGCATCCAAATCATCATCCTCTTCCTCATCTTCTAAATCTAAATCTTCGTCTTCCTCTTCTTCATTTTTTTCTTTGTGTTTCTTCATTATACCCTCTATTTTTAATTGTTTTATGGAAGAATATGCCTCTTTTAAAGTTTTTGATGATATACTATTATTTAGGATTATAAAAATTTAATTACTCTTTAAAAATTCGTAAGCAGAATATGCTGCAGTCACACCCTCTCCTACTCCAGTTATAAGTTGTTTGAAATTTTTATCAGTTATGTCTCCTGCTGCAAAAACTCCTGGGACGTTTGTTTCTGAAGTTTTATGGTTAATAGGTATTTCTCCTTTGTCATTTACCTTGACACCTATGTGCTTCGCCAGATCAGAAAGAGGAACATGACCTATGGCTATAAAAACCCCATCCAAACCTATTTCTTTTTTGCCATTGTATGATTTATCTAATAAAACGCCCTTAACAAATTTATCACCCTTTACTTCAATTACATTTGTTTTATTTATTACTTCTATTTTTTTATTTTTTTCTATTTTTTTAAGATTAGCATGCTCTGGCCTTATTTTTTCTCCTCTATAAATTATATAAACTTTGTTTGCAAAATTTGAAAGTAATAAAGCTTCTTTTGCAGCCCCATCTCCTCCCCCAACAACAGCAACCACCTTTCCTTTATACAAAGGAGCATCACATAAAGCACAGTAACTGACACCCTTTCCTTCAAATTTTTTTATTCCTGGAATTTCAAGTGTTCGTAATTTTGCTCCTGTTGCAAACAAAATTGTTTTAGCATCGTAACTTCCTTTTTCAGTTATTATTGAAAATTTTTTCTTCTCTTTTCCTATATGCAAGACTTTCTCTTGTTTTATTGTGACCGACTCATATGCTCTTGCATGCTCTTCAAGTTGTCTTGATAGAAAAACTCCGCTTGTCCTTATGAAACCAGGATAATTTTCTACTATATCTGTTGTTGTTATTACACCCCCTATAGGCAACTCGCTTCCATGTGAGGCTCCAAAGACAACAGTTCTAAGACCGAGTCTTCCTCCGTACATTGCTGCGGCAAGTCCTGTTCCACCTGCTCCTATTATTGCAAAATCATAACTTCCAAGTTTCATGAATATGTTAAAAGCAATTAATATATAAGGGTTTCTGATTTAAGAAATATATTAAATACGTTGTCCTAACAGTTCTCTAATTTCTCTAATGTGTTTTTCTTTTGTATTCTGCCATAAATCTTTAGCACTAACTGTCCAGTAATTATGGCTTTCAAGAAATTTTAAAGTATCTTCATACCATTCTCTAAGAGATATCTCTCTTAACTCCATTATAGATAACTCTCTTCTTAATTGCTCTGTTTTAATGTAAAAATCCTCTCTTCCAAGATTAGCCAAATCAGCATCGCATAATATTCTTTGAAGCTCTGTTTTAGGATCTTGAGGTATTTTTGTTGCAAGAATAAGCCCTGAAACAGTTTCTATTTGGTCAGATGGGTATCCATATTTCGGCAACTCTGTTTTAGCGCGCTTGACTCCAAATTCTTCATTATCATGATATCTCTCAAGAAAACCAGTATCGTGATATAAAGCAGCAAGCTCTAAAAGAGTTAAATCGGTTTTAGACACTGCCTCTTTTTCTGTTAAAACACGAACAGAATGAATTACATCTAAAGTATGATTTACATTATGATAAAACAAATTAGGGTTAAGCTCTCTTTCTAGCCTGTTGATGACTGTTGTTTCAATGAGTTTTAATGAAATCATAATTCTAATTTTGTTTGTGCGTTTATAAACATTTATGCATTAAATTTATTAAACCATATCCATTAGTTAATTCATGCAAGAGCAAAGCAATATTCTAAGAATTCTCCAGGAAACGTTGAAGGCTGTTAAAAGCGAGGATGTTGTAAAATTAAGAGAGTTAAGTGATCAGACAATCCACACAGCTTCAATAACCCAAGACCCTGATAATATTGCCGTGGCTGTTATTGTCTACTCATTAAGCAAAATAATTGAAAGACAAAATTATAAATTTCAAAAAGGATGGGAAAAATTTTACAGCAGTTTTGTCGCAAATATTTCTCATGCAATAGACGCAATAAAAAAACAGGATGAAGGTCATTTAAGGGCGCATTTAGAAGATATAAGAAAAAGAATTGACGGCTTGTCCAGGAATTTAAAGAATTACATTAAGGATGTTTTTTATAAAGCAAGCATAAATAAGGCTTCTAAGATTTACGAACACGGTATTTCTCTGGAGAAGACTGCAAAGCTCCTTGGAGTTTCTATGTTTGAGTTAGCCAGTTATGCAGGACAAAAAATCTCTGATTATGATATTAATGTGACAATGAATACAAGAGATAGAATTAAATTAGCGATGAGGATGTTTGAATGAAATGAAATGTATTATAGTTCATGGATGCCCAACTGATGTTGAAAAGCGATTGAATATGAAAACAAGAACGTACGATAAACATTGGATTCCTTGGATTAAAAAACAATTGCAAGAAAAAGGAATAAATGTGGAAACCCCCTTAATGCCTGAACCATGGAAACCAAATTATGATAAATTTAAAGAGGAGTTTGAAAAACATAATGTTGATGAAGATAGTATTTTAGTTTGGCATAGTTGCGGATGTGCTTTCTTAGTTAGATGGTTAGGAGAAACAAAACAAAAAATTGATAAATTAATTCTTGTAGCACCATGGAAAATCCCTTATAGAGAGGATGGAAGTGATAAAGAGTTCTATATTTTTCCTGTTGATGAAACTATTAAAGAAAGAATTAATAAAATTATATTGTTTACAGCAGATGATGAAGAAATGGATGGTAAAAAAAGCTTGAGAATATTTTATAAATTTTTGGGTGGAAAAATAATTAACTTAAAAAATCACGGACATTACACTATTAGTGACATGAAAACAGAAGAATTTCCAGAATTATTAAAAATAATTATAAATTATTAATAAAATACAAATGAAACCCCGCAAAAACAACACTGACAAAGCCATCATCTTCGATGCAAGCACCCTGATAAGTTTAGCCATAAATGGTTTGTTCGAGGAAATCAAATCTTTAAAAAAAATATTCAAAGGACATTTCATTATTACAGAGGGTGTTAAAGAAGAAATAATTGACAGACCAATAAACACAAAGAGATTTGAACTTGAGGCCTTAAAATTACAGAAGCTTTTAGATGAAAAAACATTAGAACTGCCTGAGAGTTTAGGGATAAAAAAAGAAGAAATAGCATCAAAAACAAAAGAATTAATGGAGATAGCTAATTCAACATTCGTGGCTAAAGGAAATTATATCCATATTGTAGATTACGGAGAAATGTCTTGTTTATCTCTTTCTAAAATTTTAAATGAAAGAAAAATTGAAAATATTCTTGCGATAGACGAAAGAACAGCGAGGCTACTTGTTGAAAGTCCAGGAAATTTAAAAAATTTATTTGAGAGTAAGCTCCACACAAAAATAAAGACAGATGTTAAAAAATATGATTATTTCAAAGGATTGAAAATTATAAGGTCTAGTGAATTAGTTTATGTTGCCTACAAAAAAGGAATCATAAAACTTAAAGGGCCTAAAGTCCTTGATGCCTTGCTTTATGCTGTAAAGTTTAAAGGAGCGTCTATTTCTGACAGCGAAATTGAAGAAATAAAGAAAATTTGAGTTTATGTAAAATTTAGTTCACTCGCATAGCTCGTTCAAAATTGATGTTACTCAAAACAGACTTCGTCATGTTTTTCGCTAAGATTATTGTTAAGCCACAACCATCTTAGTTTTATATTTTATTTACTATTATCATCTTAACAATTGGATTTAAGCGAGCTTCCTAGCTTAAACTAATAAATAACTTTAAAATATTTTAACAAATTAACTAATTTGATGTATATATTACTTATTAATTAGCACTAAACTATTTGATTTTTTTATCTTATTATAACAATTTAATAAATAACAAATAGGGTGAAACAAAAGCGGATTTAAATTATCTAACATTTTATTTATAAATTATAACCTTTGCTTTTTTACCTTTGTGTCTTATGGATAAAACAATATGTGAGCCAGAACCGAAAGGAGAAATTTTTTTGTCTAATACCTCTTCTATGTCTCCTTTAAACATAGTTCTCATAGCTTGTTCAAACAATTTTTTTCTTTTTGTCATATTACTATATATATTATGTATATATAAATATTTCTGCCATTTTTAAACTTAACTTAAGGCTTGTCAAGAATTAAAACAAAAACTTTATAAATAATTTTTGACAATACCTTTAATAAAAAAGTTTTTGCTTTAATGAAAGGGGTTAGAATGAATTACAAATTAACTTTAAGGATTTTACTTGGACTGCTTATGTTAACAGCTGGGCTTACAAAACTTTTTGTTTCCGGAGTCGCAGGTGTAACTGGAATGCTTTCAAATAATTTCCTATTCTCTTGGGCTCCGGGTTTTTGGGCATGGATATTGATTATTGGAGAAATAGTTTTTGGTATCACTATACTTACTAACTTTAAAGCAAATTATACAACATATGCGTCCTGGGGGGCCTCGATAATACTTTTTATAGCTTCGATTACAATGGTAATCAAATGGAATGATATAATGGGCACTAGCTGGAGTGTTTTTTTCTTCCATTTAATAGCTATAACAAGCTTTATGATGCTTGCAGAGGAAAGTAAGCACCATAAGCACTAAAAATTTATTTTTTAGTATATAGTATTAAGATGAAAAAAAACAAAAAAAAGATTTTAGTTATTTTAGGTCATCCTTATAAAGAAAGTTTGAATAAAGACATTGCCGATTCTTACATAAAAGGAGCCAAGAAGAACTTTGATGTCAGGAAAATATATTTATGTGGCCTTAAGTTTGACCCTACTTTGCATTACGGTTACACTAAAATACAGGGTCTAGAACCAGAATTAGTAAAGGCCCAGAAATTGATTTCTTGGGCAGATCATATTGTCTTTGTATATCCAATTTGGTGGGGCTCAATGCCTGCTGTAATGAAAGGCTTTATTGATAGAACATTTCTTCCAGGCTTTGCGTTTATATATCAAAAAGACGGGAAGCTTGATAAATATCTCAAGGGAAAAACAGGCTCTTTAATAGTAACAACCGGCGGCTCTAAATGGATTTATTTCTTTGTTGGAAGAATAATGAACCTGCCTGTGACTCAATCAATACTGAGATTCTGCGGAATAAAACCGAAGAAGCAAATCTTTTTCTGTGGAATAAGGAAGCTGGATGAAGCTCAGACAAAAGAAATTCTAGATAAGGCCGAGAAGTTGGGCGAGAAAGGGATTTAAAACAAAAAGAGGATATGCTGATATTATTCTCGAGAGAAAAGATAAAAAAGTTGTTATAGAGATTAAAGATTACCAAAATAAAGAGATTTCAATCTCACAAATAAGGCAGTTAAATAGATATCTAGAAGATTGTAATTGTAATCTTGGAATACTCATTTGTCATAGAAAACCAAAAAAGGATAGGTTTTTAATAGAAAATAATAGAATATTTATATTAATCAAGGAAGAAATTGATAAAATTCCTAAGCTAATGGCGGGTCCATAGGATAATGGTTCAGTCTGGCTGCCTCCAGAGCAGCAGGTGGGGGTTCGATTCCCTCTGGGCCCATAATAATCAGAGGTGAAAAATGAAAACATGGATAAAGGTTTTTATGATTATAATAATTGTTTTAATTATAGCCGGCCTTGTTTTGGGATTTTATTATTTTACTGAAATAAAAGATTCTGGAAAAGAAAGTTCTTCTCAAACAAGAAGCAGTGGTTCTGGGAGCGATTCTTCGACATACAGAGTCCAACAATTTCAATTCGGCATTGCAGATGAAGAAGACTACGTTAATTTTGAAAACATAATAGAAAATAATGAAATGATTCAATCTCTCCCAGATAGCGGAGTTCTTTTACTTAGCTTTTACAACTTTTATACGGGTGAGAGAACATGGGAAAAATCTTATATTTTAACTAAAGGAAATGCAGAAGAAGGTTCTACTGATGATTATGATATAAAAATGATAATGGCCTCAAAATATCTCACTGTTTTAAACGAAAATAATCTTTGTGATGTAATAAAGACAGCAAAGGCAAATGGAGATTTTGCTTCACAGACAGAAAAATCCACTCTCTCTCTTGGATGGAAATACAAAGGCATGTTTGAGTATAAGGATTGTCTAGGTCTTTGATTAGTCATTTCTTAAAAACCAAAAGATTTAAATAGTAAGTTACTAATATTTATGTGTATGAAAATTAGTAAGGAAGAACTGTTAAGAATAAATCTTGGATTTGGAGGAAATTTAAGGAGTGGCTCCAGCATTGATTTTGCATTAGAAAAGTTGAAAGATAATAAGTTAGGTCCTTATAAAAAACTAGCTTATTTAATAAGGGCTATTATAGTTGATCATCCTTTTTCAGATGGCAATAAAAGGACAGCAATGTTCTTTTGTTTTTCATTTGCAGAAGAAAATAATAAGTATGTTGATAGAGAGTTATTATTACACCAAATTATTTCGATAGCAAAAAAGAATATCCAAAACATAAGAAATATAGAATGGAGGCTAAAAAATGCAATCAGGTAAGATAAAAAAAATAATGAGAAAATATAAGAAAGAATTTAAGATTTTAGAAGAATATGACAAAACCAGAGAACTTCCTTTTGATAGGAAAAGAATAGATATTACTCTGTCAGTTGAAACTATAAGTAAATTAAGGAAACTTAAAGAGAAGACAAAGAAACCGATTTCAAGATTAATAGAAGAAAAATTTATATAATTATTCGCCTAGTCATTTCTATAAAGTAATAACAAAAAAGAAAGATTTATAAATAGCTGGCTTATTGAATTTCTACAATGATAAATTTAGAAGATGAAACTTTAAAGAGAAATAGAAGAAATCACTTAGTAGGAGGATTAGCTTTTCTAGTTGTAGGCTCATGTTTCTTAGTTAAAGCTTTGGATTATGATAGTGAACTAGCTCAATATATTGATGGGGCTGCTGCAGCATTAAGTTACTTCACTGCAGGAGCTAGCTTGGCCCTATATAAACTGAGGAGATAAAAAATGATAAAAAGATTTATTCCAAAAAGAAAATATCTCGCAGTAACAGGTCTAGCTGTATTCTTGCCTTTTGGTTTAAAAGAACCAGTTAGTAATAGTTACCAGAGAAAAGTAGTTGAAAGTCTTGGTGACGTTTATCAAACTGACTTAATTAAACAATATGAACAATATGATTTTAATAGGAGATAAAAAATGACAAATTTAGGACTTTTTGTGCATGACGGAACTGATGAAAATAAATGTAATGAATACAAAAAACTTCTTGAAGCCCATGGAATTTCTCTCATAGATGTCGCAACCAACCTTGAAAGCGCTTTAAATAAAGTTCATGAACTTGGCCACGAATATGTTTTTATTTACGGTAATATTCCATATGGAAAAGGGCAAGAACCAATGCCAGAAAATGTTTATACTCTTTGCAGTAGCTTAAGAAAAATTAGACCAGAAACCAGGACAGTTGTGATAGGAAGTCCAGAACTTAGTCGATTAATGAAAGAAGATAAACTCGAACATTTTTGTAATAGATATATTCATCAACACAGGGTTGCTAATCAAAGAGATTTAGAAAGATTCTTAGTAAACTTCATTTGAAATTTTAGATTTATTACAAATCTCTTACTATTCCAAAATCATAGATTTTATTTTCTCCTATAACTTGTATATTAAATTTAAGAATATCTTTTCTTGGGATAATGGAAAAACTTTCTATGTAATCTTCATTATAATCATTTACAGGAGTTCCTTCTGGAAAATCCAAGAAGCTTGGAAGGATAATTACTTCTTTTTCTTTGTATTTTCCTGTTAAAAAGCATTTAAATTTTTCTTTTTTAACTCCATTTTTCTCAACAAGAATTATTGATGGGTGTAAATGTCCCATGATAATTGTTTTAGTGTTTTTATTAAATACTTCTTTTATGTATTCATCTCCATGGATAAAGGCTATTTCTCCTTCAATGTGGAAATCTTTCATAGAATTGTTTGGAGAGTAGTCAATTGTGTCGTGGTTTCCTTTAATAAAGATTATATTTTCTGCAGGCAGTTTTTCTCCTAAAAATTCCAAAACTTCTTCAAATTCGTTTCTTTCTTCATGTTCAAATCCAAAAGCATGTTTTATGTCTCCAATGAAAACAATTTTATTCAATGTTCGCTTTTTCTCTTTTATAATTTTGAATATTTTTTCCAGATCTTTTATTATTTCCTTAATCTGCCTTTCTGGAATTAAAACTCCAGATTGTCTTAACATTTCATCATATCCTATGTGCAAATCTCCGATTACAAGAATTCCCTGTTTAGGAAAGAAGAGGGATTTTGAGAGGAAATCGTAGTTTGGCATATAATTAAGAAAAAGTTGGGGTTTATAGGGGTTTTGGAATTGATTTCTTTAAAAACCTTAACCTTTAAATAGGATGAATAATTTTTGGAAAGATGACAGACAAAGAAAATACAGAAGAGCAAAGTTCTGAAGAGACTTCCGAAGAAGAGAAGAAAGAATCTTCCGAAGAAAAATCAGAAGAAAATGAAGAATCACAGGATGAAGAGTCAGAAGAAGATTCTGAAGAAGAAAGTGATGATGAATCTTCTGAAGACAAACCAGAAGAAGAGAAGAAAGAAGAATCTTCTGAGTAACAAGACTAAACTGATGTGTTTTGTTATAACTAATTAATTTTTTATCAGGGTGTAGGTGGGTGGGCTTTTTGTTTTTAGAAGGGGTTTATAGGGGTTTTGGAATAAGAAAGGTTTTTTAATACTTAAATCTCCTTTCATAATTTTTGTGATCCATATATTCTATAATCACAGATATAATTTTAACGTTATCTGGAGCAACTACTGAATAAAACAATCTCCAACCATTTGGAAGAGGATACCACCATAAATTGTCAATGTTATACTTTTGAATATAAGCCTTTGGTATTAACTCTTTTTTTATCCTTTCGCCACAAAAAGCGTTTTCTTTTAATCTTTCAATTGCTTTCAAAATTGCCTTTTTTAACCAATCATTTTCATTTAAAGAATTAAATGATTTTTCCAGGTTATCCTCACAAACACAACTTTGTCTGATGGTTTGACAAACATGACTTCTAATAGCCTTTTCTGTTTATAAATCTCTTGGCTAATTCAGGATTCCATATGTAAACAATATAGCCTTTTCTATCAATTCCTATTTTGTTACTTTCATAGAGATAATTAAGAATAACATTAAATGTCCCCCACATTATTTTCTTAGGTAGTTTGTTAAAAAGCTCTGTTTTCTTGAAATCTCCGTTATGCTCTTTGATAAATTTCTCAACCATGACAACTGTTTCAAGTCTTGGGCTTCTGGTTATGATTTCTCCAACGTTAAATTTAAGTTCTTTTACTTGTTCCATTTTTACTGTTTTTAGATTACTCCTTATTTATCAAATGATAATATTATCAATTGATACTATTATTTAAATGTTTGGGTTTGGCATTTTCTATTAGTATTCCAAGCGCTTATAACTTTTAAACCTTTTAATTCCATTTAATACTTAAGTCTCTCTTTCCTTTAAACTTTTCTTCTCTCTCCACACGCTAAGCCCAAAAAATCCTCTTCTTATGAACTGTCAAATATCTTCGTACGAAATAGGAAACAAAATTATCTTCATCCTTCTGCAGTGCTTTATAGTAAGACTTTCTTTTTTTGTATTCTATAATTATCATAGGATATCCATTATGCCATAAAATAAAATTCATAAGGATTCTCCCAACTCTTCCATTTCCATCTCCAAATGGGTGTATTTTCTCAAATTTATAATGTGCCCTTCCTGCCAATTCAACAGCATTCATTTTTTTATTTTTATTAATGAAATCGACAAGATTTTTCATTAAACCTTCAACATCCTGCCAGTCTGGAGCCAAATGCTGGCCAACTCTCACAAGATAATCCCTAAACCTGCCGGCAATATCTTGTTTTGTCTCTTGAAATATTTCTTTGTGCCAGTTCAATAATAACTCTCTTATTATCTTTTCATTTTTCTTTAACATCTGCAAAAATACTTTGCTATGCGCCTCTGTCTCTTTTACATCTCTTAAGGGTTTATTTGGTGAGATTTTATCATGAATAATTTCTCTAGCCTCTTCCAAAGTAATTGTAGATCCCTCAATAGCATTGGTATTATAGGTAAAAGCTATGGAAATCTCTTCAAGTTCTTTTTCTCTTGCACTTTCAGGAGTTCTTTTCCACTCAGACTGAAAATTGTCTTTTATTGCTGTAAGCTTCTTGTTAATATCTTCCTGCACTTCTTTTCTAAAACCGACTATAATTTCATTTACATTGTCAGGCACTTTTACTCCAAGGTACTTTTCTTTTGTTATTACTTTCTTTCCTTTTCTTAAAGAATGCTGCAAATAAAAATATTTCTTGCTTCCTTTCTTTCTGGTTATTACTCTCATAAATAATCTACCATTACAAAGTATTTAAATATTGTGTTTTTTATAGAAGTGTAATGGGATATAATTAACCAATTACCTCAATATCCTTTTTAAAGATACATACACAAGACAAACAAAACATTTATAAATATGTAAGTACATGTAAGAACATAAATGGGGGTTAAAAATAAGTAAAGGACATGGGAAAAGACAGAAAGCGCATGAAAAAACTCAGAAAGAAGAGAATTAAATCAGTTCATGGGCAGATAGAAGAGCATGAAGATAAAATTGAGCATGAGAAGGGAAGAAAAGACACTACGATAGATTATTGGAAAAAAGAAATTGATGAGAAATTTTTAAAGAAAATAAATGAAGATGAGGAGTATTTAGAAGAAAATTAAAAAAAATAAAAATGGAAGTACAAATAAAAAGGGCAATCAAGGCAGGAAATTCTTCAGCAGTCATACTCCCAAGAGCATGGCTGAATAAAGAAGTAAGGATTGAATTAGTTAAAAAAACACCAGAGATAATCTTATTTGATGTGCTTGAAATCTTAAAAAAACACATTTCTTTGAAATCAATAATTGGAATCTATTTAGTAGGAAGTTATGCGAGAGGAGAAGAAGATGAGGATAGCGATATAGATGTTTTAATTATAACTGAAGGAATTGATAAAGAGATGATCAGTGAGGGGATATACAACTTATTAATAGTTTCTTATCAGTTATTTTATCAAAAACTAAATAAAAATTTATTTCCTGTAGGACAGATGATAAGAGAGGCAAAACCTCTTATTAATGGGGATTATATTGAAGATTTAGGAATAGAAGTTACCAGAAAGAATGTAAAATGGTATCTGGATACAACTGGAGAAAAATTAGAGATAGTTCAAGAGTATATAGACAGGGCGAGAAAAGAAAATAAGAAATATCTAGGAGATAAAATTGCATACACACTAGTCCTAAGAATAAGAACCCTGGAGATAATCAAAAAACTAATACAAAATAAAGACTATTCAAAAAGAGAGTTTATAAAATTAATAAAGAGAGTTTCAAACGGGAATAATGCTTATGAAAGATACCTAGCTTCAAAAAACAAACTAAAAGAAGAAAATGGACTTAGCATTTATGGGGCTGAAAAGTTGTATGAATATTTAAAAAGAGATTTAGAAAAGGTTAAGGGAATGGTTAAAAAGTTAAAAAATCATAAAAAGTAATCAACCATTCAAAATCCTCTTCAAATGAAGCTCATGCATTCTTTGCAAGAATGCTTGTTTGTCTTCAATCCTTATGAGATCCATATGACCCTGGATAATTAGATTTAAGGCAAAAGGACTTGGTAGTTCTGTTTCAACAACTTCTATCTTAACTTTATTTGATTTCAACCAGCTCAATACTACTTTGGAGTTTTCAATATCCATTAAATCTTCAAGGACCTCTCTTCTCGCCTCTCTTAAAATTGGAAACTCGTTTGTTATTTTTTTAATAGCTGCAAGTAAAAAATGAGACTTCATTTGCTGTTTTCCAACTGTTTTTCTCCTGCCTTTGTAGGAACGAAGAATCATTAAAGAACGAGTTGCACAGTGCCTGAATCTTCTTGCGAGAACATCTGTTTTGTCTATAGCCTCTTTTAAAAAATCTTCAACATTTTTTTCATCTAATTTTTCCAGAGCTCTTTTTAACATCATATTGCTTCCACTAAGGTAAAATCCATTATCATTGATTCCAAGCTCTATATCCCTCCCTCCAAAATCACCTATTAAATATCCAAAAGCCCTTGATAAAGCATCATTCACTCTCCTTCCATAAAGAGTGTGGAAAACAAGATATTTCTTTTCATTGTCTGTAAATTTCTCGACAATTATTTTCTTCTCATTTGGAACTTCAAGAAAACTTTCTTGTTCTAGAAAATAATTATAAATTGCTTCTGCTGTCTCTTTAGGAACATAGAGATACTTCTGAATAAAATCAAGTATGTCTTTCTTTTTTCTGTTCGATGTCATTTTTTTATCCATTAGTTTCCTGAATTTATTAATTTCTAAGGCAGAATCAAAACTCAAGGGCAACATTTCAGAAAACCATGAAGGAATTGTCGGTGGCCTGTCTATTGTTGCCTTGACATAAAGATTCATTCCTCTTGTATATCCGTAAATATATTTTTTTCCTCCAAGAACAAAAACATCTCCTTTCCTCATCCTTTCTAAAAAACCCTCATCAATTACTCCTATTTGTTCTTCTGTTCCTGATAATTTGACAGTTATAAAAGATTCTTCAGGAATTGTCCCTATGTTTGTCATGTACAAAACCCTTGCGAGCCTTCCTCTTTTTCCTATTTCTCCTGTTTCTTTGTCATACCATATTTTTCCATAGACAGAACTTTTTTCAAGAGAATACTCTCCAGAAAGATAGCTTATAACATCTAAAAAATCCCTCTTAGACAAATTCGAATAACAATAACTTTTCCTTATTAAATTTAAAAGCTCATCAATTTTCCAAATCTTGTATATCGCCATGCCATAAATTTGTTGGCTTAAAACATCTAAACAATTTCTAGGGAAACGGATTTTGTTTATTCTCCTTTCTATCATTTCTTTTTGGATTATACAACATTCAACTAAATCATCTCTGTCTAAGACAATAAATCTGCCTTTAGCAATATCATGGAGTTTGTGTCCTGATCTTCCGAGCCTTTGTAAAGCCCTCGAGCTTGATTTTGGGCTTCCGAGCATAATGACTAAATCAATATAACCTATATCAATCCCAAGCTCTAAAGAAGTTGAACAGACAACGACTTTTAATTTTCCCTGCCTTAATCTTTCCTCAATGTTAAATCTATGGCTTTTACTTAAAGATGAGTGATGAGCTGCAATGTTATCGTCTCCATATTCTGTAGGGAATTTTTCTTTTAAAAAGTTCACAACTCTTTCTGTAGCTGATCTTGTGTTTGTAAAAATCAAAGTAGTTTTATGCTGACTAATTAATTTTGACATTAATTGATACATCTTGTGATGTAAATCCTTATCTTCTATCAGGTTTTTTGAAGGAGTTAAAACCTGGACATCTATTTTCTTGTTTAATGGAACATCTGCAATGTAAACATCTCTGTCTTTGTCCTCTCCTATAAGGAACTTCGCAACTTCTTCTAAAGGAGCTATTGTAGCTGAAAGACCAATCTTTACAGGAAAAATTTTTGAGACCTCGTTTAGCCTTTCTAATGTCAAACTTAAATAAACTCCTCTTTTGTTGTCTAAGGCATGAATTTCATCTACAATGCAGAATTCTACCTCTCTTAAATTTTCAATAAATTTTGGCGTAGTTAAAACTATCGCAAGAGTCTCAGGAGTTGTAATTAATATATGAGGAATGTTCTTTGCCATTTTTGACCTTTCGCTAGCTGAAGTGTCGCCTGTTCTAAGAGCGACTCTTATGGCTTGAAGCTTAATGTTTTTAGATTCAGCTAGTTGATTTATTTCTTCTAATGGCTCTACCAAATTTTTTTCTATGTCATTAGACAATGCCTTCAAAGGACTTACATAAACAGCGTAAATCTTGTCCCTTAATTCTTGTTTTTCAGCCAGAGTAACTAGGTAGTTCAATATCGAAAGAAAAGCTGTCAGTGTCTTTGTTCCTCCTGTCGGAGCTGAAATCAGTATGTTTTTCCTCTCATGAATGTTTAAAACACCATATTTTTGAGTAAGAGAAAGCTCCTTAAATTTTTTAAAAAACCACTCACTGACTAAAGGATGCAATATCTTTTTTACATCCTCATCATGCTTTTGCCTAGCTTCTAGGATTTTTGTCATGTTGATAGAAATAAAATATTAAATTTTGAATATATTAAGTTATCTGTTCATTCCTTAGTTTGACCAAGTTTTGATGAACTACTCTTTAAGAACTACCATATTAGTCATCCCTCTTCTCTTTCTCTCAATTAACTGCTTTGCCTCTAGTTTGTCTAATAATCTTGTTGTTTTGACCTTGCCAATTCCAAGTTTTTCCATTAAATCAGCCTGGAAAATTGCGTTTCCATTTTCCATTAAAGTATTAATTACCTGTCTTTCATCTTTGTCTAAACCATTTAAATCCAGTTGTTTCTTTTTCTCTTTTACTTTCTTTACAATTATCTTTTCTTTAGGTTTCTGAAACATTATTACAAATCCGATTATAACAACAACACCTACAATTGCAAGGCTTATTCCTGTCTGTGTTTTTATAGTGTCAAACATAGGACAAGATAAAGTGTTTCCATGAACTGCAATACAACTAGTTGTTACAATATTTTTCAATGCCGCATTAAAGACAAGGACAATGACTACCATGACTGCTGCAATACCTATAATTAATAATCCGACATTTTTATTTTCCATGTAAAAATGAAATTAGTTTCATTTATAAAGTTTTCAGTTTAAATATCCTGAAACTAGTTTCTCCAAAGCGCTTTAATAGAACTTTTTCTTGAAATAATTATGGAAAATGAAAAAACCATAAGAGAAAGTGAAACCTTGAAAGGAGGAAAGAAAACCGACTACGAGTTTGTAGTTCAGATTGCGCTTGTAGCTGTCCTTGCATTGCTTTTAGTTTACAACCTTGGTAAAAATTCAGGAGGAGAAAACAGCATTGTTACAGGAAATGTAATTGCAGCACAATCGAATGAAGGAATTGTTTCTGCGTCAAAAATAATGCCAACAGGAATTCCTGAAGTCTATGGAGAAGAGCTTGGAATTAGTTATGATGATGTTTCTGCGAACAACCCCCAGTCAACAGAAGCGACAATCCAGAAACTTACATCCTATGAAGATGCTGAATTGACAAAGGAGCAATTGGACAGATATATAAAGATAGGCTCATCAATCTCTTGCGAGTATTGTTGCGGAGCTCAGGCAATAATTTTTTCTAATGGACAAAGAGCTTGCGGGTGTGCACATAGCTATGCAATGAGAGGACTTGCTAAATACCTCTTAATAAACCACCCTGATATGACAGATGAACAGATTTTGAATGAACTTGGAAAGTGGAAAGTGTTGTTTTTTCCAGGAATCCATGAACAAAAAGCCAAGGCATTAGAAGCAAGAAACATAGATCCTACAAACTACATTAACCTGGCCTCAAACCTTTACAGAGGAGCTGAAAAAGGACAAACTCAAGCGAGTGGAGGAATGGTCGGTGGATGCTAAGGATTTTTTATTTTTATTTTTTCCTTAGCACTTCTTTAAAATAAATTAAAAAATGAATTGCTGCGGAGGACATTCAGGACATCAGAAGGAAAGTCAAAGTCATGAGCATGGAGTCGACAATGAGAAAAAAATACCATGGTTGAGCATAATCATAACTTTGTTGTTAATCGGTATATTGATATTCAGCATATTAAAATGAAAATAAATTTAGATAACAAAAGTAAAATTGAGACTGGAAAATCAAGAGATTTTCCGTCAACATTTGTTTCATTTTCAATGAAACAACTATAAGGAGGTTTTAAAATGAAAACTGAAATTGGAAATTTCGTAAGTCATATTAAAAATAAAATAACACGGGAGGGTTTTTTAAAATGACAAGAAGAATTTGGATGTGGGTCATCATAGCTGTCTTGTTTTTAGCAGTGGTGTACGTTACTTTTAATACAGGCAGTACTAGCGCAGCAACAGAAACAGTCGCCACAACAAAGGCCATAGCTTCATCATCTGGAATGGTTGGTGGATGTTAATAGTTTTTGAATAATTAAATTTACCTTAATTAAAATAGAGAATCATTAATACAAAATGAAAAATGATAAATTAACAGTAGGCGAGATTAACAAGTTAAGTAAAAGCAAGTTTAAGTTAATATATTTATTGATAATTTTTTCTGTATCTATTTTATTTCTTATGCCAAAAATCATGGCTCACTGCCCTTTATGCACTGGAGCAACGATTGTGGGAGTTGGTGTGACAAGGTCTCTTGGTTTGGATGATTCAATAATTGGAGTCTTTATTGGAGCAATGATAGTCTCGAGTGCTTTATGGGTGAACAATATTTTGAAAAAGAAAAATATAGGAGGAAACGCAACTTTAAGAATTGGAAGTATAACAATGGCAACATTTGTATTAACATTCTTAACTTTTTATTACGCAGGGCTCTTTGGTTTGGGAAATACTTATAGAATATTTGGAGTAGAAAAAATTGTTTTCGGGGCTCTATCTGGAGGAATTGTGTCTTTTGCTACATTTGGAATTAGTAATAAAATAAAGAAAGATAATAATGGAAAAACTTTGTTTAACTATCAAACAATGGCTCTAACTTTTGGAGGATTAATATTAAATGCATTACTGTTTTTAGTAATTTTTTAAAATGAATAGGAAATTCATGTTTCCCTCGCAAAACTCGGTAAAATGAAAACAGAAAATTTTGTAAAAACAATAATTGAAATAAAAGAAAAAAATCAATTGGATTTAACTGCTGGAGAAGATTTAAGCGTTGCTTTGATGAATTTAGTTAGTCTAGAAGAGCATTCTTTTTTCAGCTACATAAAAACCAACAATGAAAAATTCCTAGAGATTTTGGAAATTTGCAGAGAGTTAAGGAAAAAAATCCTTGCAAAAATAATTGAAAAAGATGATGATAGTGAAAAATGGTGTATGAGTAAGCATTTACTTGCTTCAAGCATGAGGTTATTTGAAGTTGGGAATAGATATTTACACGAGGGAGATAAAGAAGAGGCAAAAACATTATATAAAGATGCTGCAGAGCTTTATGGATTATTTTGGAAATTAAATATCAATAATAAAAATAAAATTGTTAATTACGATGATAAAGAAAAGAAAAGTTTTTTTTCATCAATAAAAAAATTATTAGATTGCTGCAAAGAATGACATTAAAAAATTGTCATTCTACAATCGTCTGTAAACTAATTGGAAGAGTAAAAAAATATCAAAATGAAAAACTATAACTACATTTGGGTCGGAATTTTGTTTTTAAGTTTGTTAGGAGGAATTATTTTAGTAAAAACAGCGTATGCAAATACATTAAACCTTCCTGATTATGCAATGTTAAAACCAGAAATAAAAGAAGCCTATTCATATGCAAAATTAAACCCAAACGACTTAAATGGTTTGCCGTGTAATTGTGGATGTATGGATGATGCGGCAAGTCATGGAGGTCGCTTACATTCTAGAGGATTGCTGGATTGTTTCATAAATGGAGATATAAATAATGGAGGAAGTTGGGATTCACATGCCTCAGAGTGTGGTTTATGTTACGAAGATGCCTTAGATGCAAAGGAATTGTATGAACAAGGAAAAAATAAAGAAGAAATTCAAAATATATTAATTGAAAAATATTCTGAATTAAAATTTAGCGAAGAAACTGTTTACGAATAAAATATGAAAAATAAAAAATCTTTGATTTACGGAATGCTTTCTGGAATTGGTATTCTTGGCTTTTATGTGATTGTATTAACTGCTTTTGTTAATTTTAACTTTGCATTGTCTGAATTCAAGAAATTATGGTTTTTTATATTACCTTTGTCTGCTGGCTTTGGAACCCAAATCGGGCTTTACACTGCCATAAAACACAGCGCAACAATTAATGCAGGAGCTGTTTCAACAGGAACAATTTCAGGTGGAAGCATGGTTGCATGCTGCTCTCATTTTTTATTAAACATAATTCCTTTAATCGGGTTTACAGGAGTTGCGGCATTTTTAATGGCTTATCAAAAAATGTTTTTTTCAATTGGAATAGCTTCAAGTGTTTTTGGAATTGGATTTATGTTGAATCATAAAAAGAAAATGAAAACACAAACATTAGAGTTGCGTCATTTGAAAGGGGGTTGTCATTAATATGGATTGGAAATCGTTTTTTTACGGTGTGTTTAGTGTAATGATGTTATTGCTTATAATGATTAGCTTCGGAGCAGCGCATTTAGGAAAAGTTTCTATTACTGGAAATGCAGTAAACTCTGGTTCTAGTATTTCTGGAAATTCTGCAAATATTCCTGAAAAATGCAGAGTTCCTGCAGGGCAAGATGTTCAGTCTTGGAAAGAGCATCTAGGACACCATGCAGACACACAAGATTGTTTGAAA
>CAZCCD010000001.1:86043-151944 GCA_964497435.1 Candidatus Woesearchaeota archaeon
AACTCTTCAACTGTCTTCTTGCAGACATGCGAATAAAGATCAGAGCAGGGGCTAATTTACTCTGAAAGGTTAAACTCTCTATTAATAGGGATTGTCGAACTTTTACTTAGTGCACTGAACGAGAAAAGCATTAGAAAAACAATTAAATAAAAGATTTAATAATAAAGTTAATGGTAAATTTTAATTTAATGTGTAGGGAGTTATGAAATTATACACAATGAATGAAGAAAGAGTTCGTAATAATTATTATGATAAAAGAGATAATAAAATCTAAAAGGAGGTGAATAAACCTTTAAAAAAGGTTTCCAAAAAAGTGACAGATAAATTAAATCCAAAAAGAGTTGGTTTGACGCTTGGGTTAGTATTTGTAATAATCTCGCTTGTATGCGCTATTTTGATTGCAATTTCTCCAGGACTGGTGTTTAATTTAGCAAGTGGTATATTCCATAGCATAGATTTAAGCCAAATTGCCATACCTATGACGTTAAGTTCAGTTATAGTGGGAGTGATAGAACTCTTTGTGATTGGCTTTGTAGGTGGCTGGCTCTTTGCAGTTGTTTATAACAAATTTAAGTGATTATAAGAATGTTTTTAAAATACGAAATCATCTTAATAGGATGGAAAATAAAAAGCTTGGGATATTATTAATTGTCATTAGTTTAGTTGTAGGAGCAATTATACTCTATTACATAAATATTTTGTCAGTGAGAGCCGATGTTTTGGGATGTTTTGATAACGCTAATTGTTTGCCTATTGAAAGAGGCTTGTCTATCTCGCATATTGGGATAGGGATTTTTGCATTTATATTTGCCCTTGGTTTCTATCTTATTTTTTTTAACAAGACAGAAGACAAATTAATTAAAAGGTATGGGGAAGAAAGGGAAAATGATAAGTTTGAATTTGCCTTAAAACTTCTTAATCCTTTTGAAGCAAAAGTTCTCAGGAAAATTAGAGAAGAAGATGGAATAACGCAAAGCACATTAAGGTTAAAACTCGATATGTCAAAGGCAAAATTAAGTTATGTTCTACAGGATTTAGAAAAAAGAGGATTGATTAAAAGAGTTGAAAAAGGAAAAACACTTCAGGTTTTTTTGAAAATATAACTAATATTTCAAATAAGAATAATTAACTTTATATATATAATTCTTTTAATATTAAAAATGAAAAGAGTTGTGAATAGGGTTGGAAGTAATTGTTAAAATATTAAAATATGTTTATTAGATTTTTTCTATCTAGTTTCTTCTTTAGTTTAATAACACATATAAACGAAAACTATATAAACCATAAGTTTATATATTTAAACTATAAGTTAAAATGAGAAATGGAATGTATAATGAGATGCGTTTTCTTTTAAGCATCTTAAAAAGTCCTGAAATTGAATATAATTCAAATAATCTAGCAAGACATATGGGAATCAGTTCAATGGGCGCATTAAAAATTGCAAAAAAACTAGAAAAAGAAAAGGTAGTAATTTCTAGGCAGGTAGGAAGAGCAAAAATCTATAAGATTAACTTTAAAAATGAAT
Source organism: Candidatus Woesearchaeota archaeon (assembly GCA_964497435.1). Taxonomy (GTDB): domain Archaea; phylum Nanobdellota; class Nanobdellia; order Pacearchaeales; family GW2011-AR1; genus CAZCCD01. Next base: position 87,569 of record CAZCCD010000001.1, read on the forward strand.
ATGCTATGCAATATATAAAATTCTTGTTAAGTAAAGAGGCTGAACAAACACAATCTTATCTGAAAGTATGGATTAGAGAAGTTAAGAAGATTAAAAGTGCTGACATTGCTATATTATTTGGATCGGTATTAAAAAAGGGTAAAGAAGCAAAAGATATAGATGTGCTTTTAGTTACAGATAAAAAGAGATTTTCTAAATTAAAAAAAGAAGTAGAGGATGTTAATCTTATTAGTATCAAGAAAATACATCCAATGTACCAATCAAAAAGTGATTTGGAAAAGAATATAAGGGAAAGAGATAAAGTAGTGCTAAATACTATAAAAGGCATTGTCGTGTTTGGAGGGAGTTATCTAATAAAAATACTTGAAAAATGAGCCATTCAAAAAATAAAGTTCGGTGGTGCTTGAAAAAATCAGAAAAAGAATTAAAAAAAGGAGATTTACACATAGAGGTCTTGTTAAGATAGAGCCAGATGTTGAAGAGGCAAGAAAACATATTGAAAAAGCAGAGCATTATCTAAAAGCAACAGATTATCTGAAAAAAGGCGGTTTTTCAGATATTAGTGCAAGCACTGTTTTTTATTCTATATATCATTGTTTTTTAGCAATTGGTTTAAAGTTTGGTTATGAATCAGGAAATCAGGAATGCACTTTTGCTTTAGTCGAGAACTTAATTGAAGATGGAAAAATAGATTTTAAGAAAGAATTATTAGAAAAAATAGCAACTCTTGATCCTGATAAAGAGAAAGTAAAGAAGACTAGTGTAAAGATAAGAGAACAGTTCCAGTATGGAACATCTCTTACACTTGATGAAAATCTTTATGAAGAACTGCTTTCTATAGCTAAAGAAGTAATATCAAAAACAAAAGAAATAATTGAAGAAGAATTAGGAGAACAATATTAAGAAAAGTAAATAGCTATAATCTATTTAAACCTTAAAACAATATACAAAAATGTAAAGATAAAAAAGTACTCTAGTTGTTCTAATCGTTGAGTTATTTTCACAATTAACTTTATATAATCTATTAACTTATTTAAGAGAAATACTTATAAGGGGGGGCTTGGTATTGGTAATTAAAAAATAAAATGAAAAGACTGGTGATTTTATTTATTTTGGCTTTAGGAATTTTTTTAGTTAATCTAAACTCTGTTTCTGCTGCAACTTGGTATGTAAGCAATACAAATCCTTCATGTAACGATGCTGGTCCAGGAACTTTAGCAACACCACTATGTAATATTTCATCAGCAAACACAAGACATGTTGGAGGTGACACAGTCTACATAATGCCTGGAGAGTATAGGGAGAGTTATTATTGTGGTGTTGGAATTTATGGGGGCGCTATAAGCGGAAATTCTACAATCTGTCCAAAATCAGGCAGTCCAGGAAATCCGACAATTTTTTCAGGTTATGGAGACAGAAGCCAGGTAAAAATAATGGGGAGTGATCCTGTGACTGGTTGGACACAATGTAATGCAGTTTCATGTCCAGGTGTTTCAACAAATGTTTATTTCGCAAATTTTGAAGAGCCAAGTCTTGGTGGCAGATGTGGTGCACCCGGCCTTCCAACAGATTGCTGGGAGGACAGATTAACAAATCATAAACAATATCAACCCCAAGCTAGTTTAGCAGATGTTAATTCTCCAGGAGAATTCTGGCATAATAGTACATTAGATAGAGTTTATGTTTATACCTCTAATGGAGCAAATCCAAATACTCACCAGATTGAGTGCTCAAAAAGGCATACTGTGATGACTCCTAGAGGATTATCTTATTTTATATTACAAAATTTCACAATAATGCACGGTCATTGGAACGGCGTTTATATAAGCAGTTCAATTGAAAACAGCAGTAATTTTTCTCAAATTCTTTATGCAAGTGATATAACTATCAAAGACAATGACATTGGCTGGAATTCTGGTGGAGGAAGTTGTGGCGAAAATCCTTCCGGAATTCAATCATTACTAAATGAAGATGGTGGACCAAATTGCAGTCGGCCTTTTGTAAACGCTCCTTACTACTGTATGATGAAGAGGATTAATATCATAGGAAATTGGATTCACGACCAAGGAAGTGATGTAGGTTACTCTCTTACTAACCCAGGAAATCATAGGGGTGCTGCAACAACTTTATACACTGTAGGCGAAAGCTTAATAGCTAACAATACTGTCTGGAACAACTATCAAGGAATTATGTTGAAAGAAAGAAACATAAACAATACAATAAGGGGGAATACAATTTTTAACATAAGCCACAGTGGTATTCATTTTAGAGCCGGCTCACATAGTATGTTGGTCGATGGAAATGTTATTTATATCGATACAGGAATAAATAGTGAAGGAGCTGGAATATCTTGGTATGGAAATGATTGGTGTACGACTCATTGCTGTGGTTCTACAACTAATTGTGATTCTAGAACTGACAATATGACTGTACTCCATAACACTATTTGGGATATAACAAGAAGCTCTATTGGAGGAGCAGGTATAAGATTTGATGATCATTTTTATGAAAGCGGAAGTGGGAATTGGAGGAGTAGCGGACATTTTGTTAAAAACAATTTTATTGGAAAAGCAAATTTTGAAATAACATCAAGCTACTGGAATCCTTCTGGAAATTTCACTTCAGATAATAATTCATATTATGAGATTTCAGGATCGTCTGTATTTGGAAGGAGCTATGCTACTCCAATATCAATTTCAGAATGGCAGACAGTATCAAGTTATGATGCAACAGGACAAGCCATAATTGGAAGAGATAAGAATTCTTTATTTCTGACTTCTGCAAATGATCCTTTGTTTGTTGACGTAAATAACTATGATTTTGGATTAAATTCTAACTCGCCTTTAATTGACAAAGGACAATGGATACAAGGATATCATTGTACATCAGCAGGACCAAATTCTTCTGGTTGTCGTGAATGGTATGGTTCTGCTCCCGATATAGGAGCATATGAATACAATCCAGGAATACCAATAGTAACTTGCATTCAAGCAGACGTCAACGACGATTTAATCATTAATATAATTGATTTAGCATTAGTGATTTATAATCAAGGACAAGGACTAACTGGAAGAGGGCATTTAGATATTAACACAGATGGCTTAATTACATTTAATGATGTTAGTGAAGTAAGGAATAGACTTGGACAGGTATGTTAAGATATTAAAAGCTGTTAAAGTTTATCAGTCAAAATATATTAAACATGACCGATATATTCATACACTATTCTAACTAATCTTTATTACGGAAGTGGCTGTTGCAGAATAAATAAATTAATCATTCTAAAAACTTAATTTATCTCTCCCAAGGTTCTTTATATGGCCTTCCTAAAGCCTTGTAAATTTCTCTTTCTGTTTTTCCTGCAATTAATTTTCCATTCTTATACAAACCATACTGATTTAGATGAAAACCTTTAGACATTGCAATTTTTCTTAAACCAATACCTGCACCTTTTTCGCTTGAATAAGCTAAAAGAGTTGCTCCAAAACTTTCAATAGATGTGTAATACAATTCAACTTTAACTCTATCAACTCTCCATGTTGATTCATGCTCTCCTCCTTGAATGAATTTTCCTCTCTTCCTCATGAAATTTTCAAGTTCTATTTTATTTTTAGGAATCAAAACAATATCAATGTCTCTTGGATTTTCAGCCTTACGCCTAATGCTTCCTGCAACCGAGATTTTCTTGCAAAAAGGTTTCAGCTCTTTTATAATTTTTTCTGATAATTTTGTTATATTTTTTGACATTTTATCTTATAAATGTGCATCTATCTCTTCCAGCTTCTTTAGAGTTGTAAAGGGCTTTGTCTGCCCTTGTCTTGAAAGATTTTGTATTATCATTTTTCTTAAACTCAGTTAGTCCCATAGAAGCAGTAACCCTGTATTTTTTTAAGACAGAGTCAGAGTGTATTGCATTCTTTAATCTTATGCAGAGTTTCCTTGCTTTGTTCAATGTTGTCTCAGGCAAGATTACAAAAAATTCTTCTCCTCCAAACCTCGCTGCAATATCTGATTTTCTTATTTGTTTTTTAATGACTTGCGCTAAAACAAAAAGCAACTCATCAGCCTTTACATGTCCGTATTCGTCATTTATTTTTTTGAAGTGGTCTATATCAACAACCATTAATGACAATTTTTGTTTCCCTCTTTTTGCTTTCTCAATTTCGATTTCAAGATGAGAATTAAAAAATCTTGCATTATAAAGCCCTGTTTTTTCGTCTTGAGTCGCTATGTCATAGAGTAAAGAAATACTTTCATTCATGTTTTTGAATAGGTCTTCAATTTTTCTCCTGATTTTTGGCTCTAGAGAAGATATCTTCCTCTTTAACTTTGTGTCCATAATCGAAACCTCCTGCGGGTTTGTTTCGACATCCTGGCGAAGCAGCTAAAGGCTTTGCCTTTTGTCTCGATGTATCCCGCAACCATCAATACATTAAGAAACAACAATTTATAAGTTTTGGTTTTTTGTTTTAACTAGAAACATCACTCGTTTTTTTCCAGCTTATATAATTTTTGTTTAGAATGTCTATGATTTTCTGTCTTTCTTCAGAATTAAATGCTTTCCAGTCAATAACCGCAAAATCAAGCTCTTCTTCTGTTTTTTCGATTGCTTCTTTAATCATTTGTTCTGTTATTGGAGAAATGTAACTAGGAATTATATGAGAGAGAGCTATGTTTGATTTTTCCTGAATTTTATTAAAATTAGGACAATAATGAGGTCCTCCAATTCCAATCGCTATTTCCCTGTATTTACTAGGTTTAAAAGTTTCTATTGCATCTGAAATTGTCTTTGCTATTACAAAACCAGCCCTTCTATCTTCCCACTCTAAATCTTTTGAACCTATCTCAATAAATAAACAAGGCTTAACCATTAAAGGCCCATGATGGGTTGCTTCCATGGTAATTTGATATTTTTTATCCAAGTCATATTTTTTAGAAACACAATTAAGAGTCTCAAATATATGTTTAAAAAATAAAGCAGATGAATAGCAAACCTTTTTTCCTTCTCCCCCAAATTTAGCCTCAAACCAGTTTCCTGGAGCATGAACTGTCAAAGACGGCTCGCCTTTCTCTGACTGATGCATTGAGGCAAAAATAATAAAGTCATACTCATCAATTTTAAATTTGTCAATATTTTCATCATAGATAACTTTTTCATCTGTAATATAAATATCAAAGTTAGGCTGTTCCCAAAATTCGGTTTTTTCAGGGTTTCTCATAAACTGCTCCAGATTAGCAACTATATTTTCCCCTGCAGGATCGCTCTTGCTTGCAACTACCAAATACTTTTTATACATGTTTTTATATTGAATTAGGGTATTTTAAATATTTTTGAGAAAGAGTATAGAAATATTTAAATACATATGAGTTTAAAAATTAGGATTAAATTAAAAATGTTTAAGTTTAAATAACCTTTAAAAACTCCTCCAATTATCTTCTTCTAATGAAAGAACAAAAAACAAATGAACTGCCAGAATTAAATGTAGGAATGGTAGGGCATATTGATCATGGAAAAACAACTCTACTCTATAAACTCACTGGAAAATTCACAGACACTCATTCAGAGGAATTAAAAAGAGGAATCACAATAAAACTCGGATATGCTGATGCTGTGATAAAAGATGAAAAAGGAAAGCCTTTGAGATATGTTTCTTTCATTGATGCTCCGGGACACGAAATGTTAATGGCGATAATGCTTTCAGGGGCTGCAATTATTGATGCTGCCATACTCGTGATTGCCGCAAACGAAGGAATAAAACCCCAAACAAGAGAGCATTTTGTGGCTTTACAGGCAAAGGGTATTAAAAATATAATAATAGTCCAAAACAAAATTGATTTGGTTTCAAAAGAACAGGCATTAAAAAATTATAGAGAAATAAAAGAATTTGTTAAAGGAACAATAGCAGAAAACTCTCCAATAATTCCTGTCTCAGCCCAACAAGAAATTAATATTGATAAAATATTTGAAGAATTGAAAAAAATAAAAATTCCTGAGAGAAACACAGAAAGTACACCAATATTTCTTGTTGCAAGGAGTTTCGATATAAATAAACCAGGAACAAAAATCGAAAATCTGCATGGCGGGGTTTTAGGAGGAGTGTTAAAACAAGGAGTATTAAAAGTCAATGATGAAATAGAAATTAAGCCAGGATTGTTAATTAAAAAAGCAAATCAGCAATCATATGAAACAATAAACACAAAAATTATATCCTTGCATAAAGGAAACAAGTCAGTACAAGAAGTGTTTCCAGGAGCAAGCATTTCAATTGAAACATCTTTGGATCCGTTTTTGACAAAATCAGATTTTCTTACAGGTTGTTTAGTCTCAAAAAAAGGAGGGCTTCCAGAAATAACTTCTAGAGTAAAGATAAAATACAATTTATTTAATGAAATAATAGGTCAGGAAGATCGTAAAAAAGTAGAGCCAATAAAAACAAAAGAGCTTTTAATGTTGAGTGTCAACACAACAATAACAGTAGGAACAGTTGAAAAAATACATGGAAATGAAACAGAGCTTTCATTAAATATACCAATAATTGCCTTAAAGTCAGGCAATGTTGGCATAGCGCGAAATATCTCCGGCCACTGGAGATTAATAGGGTTTGGTGAGATAATTCAGTAAAGACAAAAGTATATAATCAATTACTGTTGCTGGATTATCGAGGAGGAGATCATAGGATAACTTTACATTTTGGAATTCTCCTTAGCCTTGCAAGCAATTTTTGTTGCTCCTTGAATCTTCTTGGATTAATCTCTTGCTTTAATGAAGCATTATAATAAAAGATGCCTACTAATTCTTCTTTACCAATAATCATTTTGATATAATTTTCAAAATCAAAATGGTAATCAGAATATTTTGGGTGTAAAGACTTCAAACCATAAACAAAATTAGCACCATCAATATAAACAGAAATTCTTTTTGTCATATTAATGAAGTCCGGTATTACCGAAGTAATAGCCGGGAACACGCTTGCAGGATGTCCGAAGACTTAAGGCATTCCTTGATACCTAATATATTCAAAATACATAATTATTTAAGCTTTTCGCCTTTCAAAATTTATCTTATTTGTCGAGATGACATTATTTCTGGATAAGACAACATTTTTTCTTCACCACTAACTTTATAAATCCCTTTTATTTAGATGTGTAATGAAAAGAGTGGTAGTTGTTGGGGTGTTGATTTTAGTCGCTTTTTTAGGAATAATTCTCGCAGAAGACAACAATAGTAATAATAGTTCAAACAACGAAACAAATAATACAAATTTAACTCTTACATGTTTTGATTCTGATGGTGGGAAAGACTACGAAGAAAAAGGCAAGTCATGGGCTGGAACAAACTGCACAGGAGACGACTGCTTAAACATAACAGCCGAAGAAGTTTATGATTCATGCCTAACTGACAAAATCTTAAAAGAAGGTTATTGTGAAGAAGGAGAAAGATTTTTCACTAACTACACTTGCCCAGGAGTTTGTGATGACGGAAGATGTAAAGCAAATGAAACAGATGACAATGAAACCGAGGATAACGAAACAGAAATAAAAGTTTGTTGTAAAATTACAAGAACCGAAGATAATGAAACAGATGTGAAATACAACAGAATTGAACAAAATGATTGTGTCTCCTCAAATGCTACTCAAATAACAAGAGAAGTTGTAGCTGATTCTTTCTGCACTAATCAAAGTGGTAGAGAGGCATCCAGGGAAAGACAAAGAATAAAGTTTGAGGCAAGAACAGGTGTTGAATGCCCTATAGATTGCAGATGTCAGGGAGTCACAATGAAATGTCCTCTTGAAAGTGGTGGAAGAGAAATGACAATTTTTGCAGGAAGTTCAGGCAATATAATTATTCAAGTTAAAGGAGTTAATGCCACTACTAATGTGACATTATATAGAGATGGGAATGGAAGCATTTATGGAGTCTTTACAGGAGGAAGAGAAGTAAGAATCAAATTTATGCCTGATGAAATAAGGATAAAATTAAAAGATAAAATAAAGGCAAAATTAGAAAATGAAGAAATCGAATTAAATGAAGATGGAAATTACAAAGTGAAGGTAATGAAAAAAGCAAGGTTGTTTTGGGTTATTCCTGTAGACGAAAATGTAGATGCTGAAATCAATGCTGAAACAGGAACATTTGTAAAGCTAAAGGGCAGATGGTGGGGCTGGATGGCCAATGATATTGATGAAGATTGAGATTTTTATCATTAATTAATTCTAATATAATTTTAGATGCAGGGATGTTAAGGTAAGAGATGTAAACTAATGATATCTAACAAAAGAGTCATTCTGTTAAGTGCAAATAGTCATGTTGATTAACCCTTAATTTTTTATTCGATACCAAATTTTTAATAATAGGATAAACAAAAAGATTTTCTAAAATAAATTAATATATGATTCGAGTCGACAATTTAAAAGTAGATAATAACCAAGTCAATTAAATGGATACTAACAATTTATCAATTCTCGCGGAGTGAGATAATTTTATCTTGTTTTAACTTTTTATAATAAATATGTGAGCGATTTTGGAGCGAACCTAGTTAAAGTAATAATAAATCAGTCAATCAAATGTATTTTATATTAACACGAACAAATCTGTGAGTGAGGCGAATGTAGATCACAAAGAATAACTTTATAAATTTTGATAACAATTGTTTTATATGAAAATGAAAAAACTGGTGATTTTATTATTAATTTTAATATTAGTTAATTTAGTAAGCGCTGAATTTGATGTTTACAGTGTATCAGAAGAAGAATTAGCTGCAGGAGTTCAAAAAGATCTAAAGCCAGGAGACCAGGCAAAGTTTGTCCATGAGGGCCAAGAATATTATTTATATATTAATACTGTTTATAGCAAAACAGTAGGAATATTAGTTTCTTCAAACAAAGAGCAGTATCTTGGTTTAGAGGGAAATGTAAATCCAAATGAAAGAAAATTTGAACTTAATTTTGACGAATATTATGATCTATCTATAAAATTGGATACAATTAGCATATCTAAAGAAGATTCAAGAGTGATTCTAACAATAAAAAGAGTCCATGAACTAGTACCTGAAAATACAATTCTTCCATATTCGTGCTTTGAGGCATATGCATGCGATAATGGGAAAAAACTAAATTTATGCAAGCCAGTGAATACAACTGTTAATTCTCCTTGTAGATGCAGGCCTGTTTCTGATTTAGAGTGTGAAGAAGAGGTGGGTGAGGAAGGAATAGAAGTATCAACAGAGAGTACAGATGATACAAACGAAACTAGTGCTATTTGTGGTAATGAAATATGCGAGCCAGGAGAAGAAAGTGATCCTGGTGGTTGCGGTCCAGATGCAGATCCATCTTGTTTAGGACCGCCAGCCAGCGAAGGAAGTTGTCCAGAAGATTGTGATGAGGTAGAAGAAGGAAAGATAAAATTAGGAGTAATTCCTAAGGCTGATTGTCCTACTGACTGTCTTTGTGATGGCATAACAACTAAGTGTTTTTTTGAAAATGGGAGAGAAATGACAATTCTTGCCGGAGAATCAGGAAATATAATTATCCAATCTAAGACAGCTGAAATGAGGACAAGTGTTGAATTGTATAAAAATGGAAGCAAAGTCATAGGAAATTTTGAAGATGGAGAAAAAGAAATAAGAATCTTCCCTGATGATGTCAAGAATTTAGTCGAAGAAAAAGTAAAGGCTATAATGGAAGAGCAAAAAATGACCCTAAAAGAAGATGGAAAATATTATTTTAGTGCAAAAAAGAAAGCAAAGTTCTTATTTATATTAAATGTAAATGAAAGAATAAAGGCAGAAATAGACTCGAATACAGGTGTTATAAAAATAAAGAATTCAATTTTCAATTTTTTGTCTAATGATATTGAAAGATAGATTTATAAAAAGCAAAAAATACTATATATTATGAAAATAAAGGGGGTTTTATGTATTTCATTAATTCTCTTGTCTATTCTAGCAGTTATTATTGCAGAGGAAAACGAAAGCGGAGTAATTCTCAATCCTACTAATGACACAAGAATCTGCTGCAAGATTACAGAGACAAGGGCTAATTTAGGAGACGAGATTGTTAAATACCTTTTAGTTGATGAAGGCTTGTGTGTGACTCCAAGAGTCGGAGGAATAATAACAAAAGAAATTGTCGATAAATCTCTATGTTTAAAGGATGAGGATGAAAAAAGAACCCAGTTAAGAGAAAGAATTAAAGCATGGGTTGAAGGAGAAGAGTGCCCAAGGAGTTGTATATGTCAAGGAGTTACAATGAAATGTGAGATTGAAGGAGGCAGGGAAATGACTGTTTATGCTGGCAAATCAGGAAACATAATAATCCAGGTAAAAGGAGTAAATGTAAGTACTGAAGTAACTCTTTATAAAGATGTTACTGGAGAACTCTATGGTAGTTTTGAAGATGGAGAAAGAAAAATAAAAGTTCTCCCAGATCAGGTCGAAGAATTAATAAAAGAAAAAGCACAAAAAAGTATAGAAGACACAAAAGCAGAGCTTGATGAAAAAGGCATTTACAAGGCAAATGCAAAGAAAAGAGCAAAGTTCCTTGGATTTATTCCTGTTAAAGAAACAGTAAGAGCAAGAATAAATTCAGATACAGGAGAAATTAAAAAGTTTGGCAATTCTTGGTGGGGTTTTTTGGCGAGGGATATGAAATAGTAAGAGTTTATTTATTTTAAACTTATAAGTCTTTATAAATCCTCGTACTCTTTTTATAGAATGCTTGATCCAAACAAAATCAAAAAGAAGGTGCCAGTTAATGATTTTATAACCTTAATAAGAAAATATGTTCCTGAGAAAATTGAAGATAGCGGTCATGCTTTTAAGAGACTTAGTCAAAGGCAAAGAGAATTATTTAATATCGAGGAAATATGCAATATTTTGCTTAAAGATAGACCTTTTCTTGTAGGAATTCAAGAAAATAATAATTATGCTGTCTTTTATAAACATCAAGGCAAGAATCTAAGAATGATAATAAAATTGGAATTCCAAAAGGTTAAAATAGTCACATTTTATTATGTATTAGAATGGCAAATACCAAAAATATGACAGGTAAAGAAAGAACATTAGAAGCAGAAGGAGAAATGGATTATGATTATGTAAATGATATTCTGCTCTTTAAAGTAAAAGATAGAGGGTATGATTTTTCCATAGAATTTAAAAATATGGTGATAGACATAGATAACGAGCAATTTATTGTTGGAATTCAGATTTTTGATGCCTCAAAATTCCTAAAAATAAGCAAAGAACACTTAAGAAAAATTACAAAATGGCAATTTAAGGCGAGACTTCAAGAAAATGAATTCAGAATTGATCTATATTATCAAGTAGTAGTCAGGAATAAAATTATCAATAATAATATTTATCCAATTATTGTCCAGCAGGATGTAGATTTACCTAGCCCCCAGATGGTTACCACGGTTTAGATTTTTATTATCTTTTAAGTACAAAAATAGATAAGAGGGAAAGGGTTTACGATTAAATATTCTAAATGTTTTTTTCAAGCCACACTCGTTGTCGTAGAACTCGCCTTTTTTATGTAATTCATGACTTGAGTGTAAGTGTAAGCATCGTATTGACTGTTAGCCGAATTTGTTGTAACACCAGAACAAACTAATGGTGCTGGTCCGCCTTTAAAGATATAATTAACAAGATAAATTATATCTGATGCTGTTATAGTACCTGTACAATCCACATCTCCATTGCTCATGACAGGCAGAGGAGCTGGTCCTCCTTTAAAGATATAATTAACTAGATAAATAATGTCAGCACTTGTGATTACGCCATTGTTATTAACGTCTCCTCTTACATAAGAAGGAGAAAATGTCACTTGTTTAACATCTTCATTATTTCCATCATTGCTTTCTATCTTTATATTATCCTCATCAACTTTAACACTAATATTATAGGTAGTATTGGTAGAAGAGGTAAAAAGCACATTAATAACTTTATTTGAGTTTGCATCTACATCAATTATCTGTTCATAATACGGAGTAGGATTAGAATTTACATAAAACCTAACAGAAGCTCCAAAAACATCAGTGTCTCCGTTATTAAAAACTGTTCCGATTAAGTTGATTGTATCATTAACTAAAGGCGTTGAGTTTGAAAATGTCAGGACAGGATTTAGGTCAGGGTACCAATCTAAATCAGTAAAATTGCGCACGCCCCAGCCAGGTCCTGAAGGTCCGTCGTATCTCCATATAGGTTTAGTTTGGGTTTCAAAGTCAGTATGCCCTATAGCTTTTCCAAATAAATCAATAACAACTGTATCAGCATGATAATTTGGTGCAGGAGGAGCATACCAATCCATCGTTTTGTAAAGAACTTCATTATTATTATCTATTATATTATAAAAATTATTCCAGTCTAAATTATAATCGTCTCTTAACATAGAAAACATCCAGGCCGTAATATCGTAACCAGAACTATTTTGAATTTCATTATTATTAACTGTTGTATCATGATAATCATTATTTACATAATCTTGCCAATTAAAAGCACTTGTACCTTGATAAATAGAATCATCAGCAGTTTGTTGTGTTATAATCCCATTATTAGATAAAATATTATACTGATTATACTGTGAAAATCCCTCTGTAAGCCAAGGTCTAACAAAAATTGGTAAGGGGTTGATGGCGTGCAATGACTCATGAATAGCTCCAGCCATATAAAACCATCTTTCGCATTTAGAATCATCATAGAATGGGTCAGATAAATAAAGATTGGCTTCTGCTGGTAAAGCTTGCCCCCACCAACATACATTTGTAGGATGAACATAAATTTTTAGTCTAACGCCATAAAATTTTTCAGAGCTCCATTTAGTCAAGTCTTTTAAATCTATAAAGTTCCCTTCAAAAGAATTAAAAAATTCAGTTAGATTATCCTCATTGTTATCAAAAAAAGGTTGATCTATATAAACATCAAAATCAGCATAATTTAATATTTTTGGATCGGTTGTGGTTGTATAGACAACTTCATCATCGACTTCTACTCCAATCGGTTTATCCACAATAAAAGGAATCTCTCTTCCATCAACATAAAAAATCTTTTTGTCATAATCAACAGTCATCTTAAAGCCGTTTGTTCCTTCAATCACTTTTATATTCGGAAAAGTTGTTGTTGCAGTTCCAACTTCTTCTTCACCGATAGTTGTTTCTGGTTCTTCTGTTTCAGGAACTATATAGGAATCTATGACTTCTCTCTCAAAAAGTTGTAATTGGTTGTTTCCTGTAAGTGTCTTGACTATTCTTTGTGAAAGTGTTGTGTCTTCTGCCTTGCTGTATTGAATCATGAAAATAAATGTACTATTCAGTACCAAAAGCACAGATATTAACACTGCCAGCAACCATATGTCTTTTTCCATTTTCAGCTATTATTTTATAGGTATTTAATCTATTTAAAAGTTTTGGGGTTATAGGTTTTGTTTATCAAAGGATTTCAGTAAAGCCGGTTTACTTAAACTTAATCATTAAAAATATTTGAAAAAATAAATGCGGAATTTATTGTTATTATTTTATAGTGATAAACATAAAGAAAGATTTATAAATAAAAAAATACAACAAATTGTATGTTAGGGCCATACATTGCAAACATAGATGGAACAATCACATATAGGGGGAATAAAATTTTCCCAAGGCTAGATAATATCAACTCATACATATTTCCAGTAAAAGAAATTGAAAAGAGGGTAGATTCATTAAAAAATAGTGAGATTTGGACTCGTATAGCAAAAATAAACCATCAAATAAACATTGCTATAAACAAATATTTCCATAAAAAGGGTGCCTTTTTCACACTGTTACCTTTAACAACGAGAATGATCTCATCTCCCGGAGCAGTTTATGGAAAAGAAACAATAAACTACACAACAGATACTCATCCAATGAGCCTCAAATGGTTTGATATATCAAAAGATGTCTTTTTATCAGAATCTTCCCAAATTTATTTGGAACTATCTCTAATTCAAAAAGGAATTAATCATGTTTATTCGATTTACAACTCGTTCCGAAAAGAAAAATCAGATAGTACACATCTCTCAGAATTTCATCACGTGGAATATGAAGGAAAAATAAATCAAGAAAAAAACGAGGAAACTGCACTTGAATTAGTTAAAGAAATATTAGAAAGGTTATTAAAAGAAAACAAAGAAGATTTAAATTTTTTTTTAACTAAAGAAAAAATACAAGAATTGAAAAATTTATCAGAACAAATTTCGCAAATTCCTATAATAACTTTTAGAGAGGCTTTAAACTTACTTTACAAAGAAACAAAAAATGAAAAGTATAAAGAATTCACTTTAAAAAATTTTGGGATGTGGGAAGAGATAAAGATAACTGAAATTTTAGGAGGTATGGTAATTATTAAAGAATTTCCTTTACTTGAAGTACCTTTTTATCACGAAGTTGTAAAAAATAAAAGACCATTTGTAGCAAATAATGCAGATATAATTTGGCCAGGGTATAGAGAGTTTATCGGAAGCGGGCAAAGGATTAGATCAGAAAAAGAGCTTCATGAAAAGGCTAAGATTTTTAAATTACCAAAAGAAGATTATGAACCATATTTAAAGATAAGAAGATATTTCGATTATGAGTCGACATCTGGTTTTGGATTGGGATGGGAAAGAATGCTTCAAGGACTTTTAGAAATGCCTTTTATTTGGAGTATTACTCAATTCCCGAGAACCGATAGGAGTTTAAAGCCTTAAAATGGAATCTTTTTACGGAAGAATTAAGGGAAGAAGAGATCATGGAAAAGTAGTCTTTTTAGATGTATCAAGAGGAAATTCAAACCAGCAAATTGTAATTCAAAAATCTTCTTTCAAAAAAAATTATGAAAAAGCAAAAAGAGAATTACAAATTGGAAACATAGTTAGGATTGAAGGAGAATATTTTATATCTAGTTCCGATGTAAAAACTTTAAATGTTCGCACATATGCTATTTTAACTTATTGTTACGATGCAGATCCATTAAAATCAGAAATTAAGTCTGAAGAAAGAAGAAGAAATAGAGGGTTAGATATATTAACAAGTAATGAATCTTTCAGCAGATATACCAATATAGTAAAAATAAATAAAGCTATCAGATTATATTTATATGAAAGAGGGTTTTTAGAAGTAGAAACCGGAATATTAAAGGAAACAACAGATACATCAAAAGCTGATGATTTTACAACAAAGGCTAATTGGAACAATCAACGTCTATATCTAAGAAAATCGACAGAACAAAGATTAAAACAACTCTTAGCAGGAGGTCTAGAGAACATATTTGAAATGGGCAAAGTATTTAGGAATGAAAGTGTAGGAAGAGATTTTTCTCCAGAGTTTACTGCCCTCGAACTTTATCAATCATATGCTACCTACAGAGAAATGTTAGAAATAGTTAAGGGGATTCTAAGCAGATTAAACGAAGTTGTTGGAAAACCAAAATCAAATCCAAGTGATTTTGAAGAGGTTATGTTTTATGATTTCTTGAGTGAAAGAACAGGAATAGATGTAATATCAACAGACACAGAAAAATTGGTTTCAATTACTCCTCAACATAAAAGAAAAACATACCCAGATAAAATTGGAAGAAGAGGATATATACTAAATGATCTATTTGAGAGTGTTATAAAAGAAACAAGAGATAAAAATTTAACAATTACAGGTTACCCTAAAGAGATCAATATATTAAGTAGAGAAATGGAATCAGATTCGACACTCTCTGAAGAATTTAGAATGTATGTTCGAGGTAGATCATACTGCTATGGATGTACCGAACTTACTGATTACTTTGAACAAGAAAGAAGAATAAAAGCGCAAGCTGATTTTTTGGGAAAGCCAATCGATAATTTAGATCCTTCTTTCATTAAAATGCTTAAGATAGGACTACCTCCTTGCGCTGGGTTGGGATTAAGTTTAGAAAGGCTTCAAATGATATACTTAAATTTAGAGGATGTCAGAGATGCCATCACGTTTCCGCTGCAAAGATGAGATTGGAAAAATTAACACCAAAAGATATTGAAAAATTAAGTTATAATGAAATAATAGGAATTATAAAAGAAACAAATAGACCTCCTGGAGGAAAAAATTCAATATTTGAAATAATGAATAGATGCTTCATTAATCAAAATAGCAAAATACTAGAAGTTGGAACAAGTACAGGCTTTACTGCTTTAGAAATTAGTAAACTTGTCCGTTGCAAGATAGTCTCTATAGATATAAATGAAAATAGTTTAAATGAAGCGAAAAAGAGAGCTTCATTTGAAGGTTTTGATAATATCTCTTTCGTCAGAGCAGATGTTAATAATCTTCCTTTTAAAGATATGTCCTTTGATTTAGTTATAGTAGGGAATGTTTTTTCTCTAATGAAAAAAAAAGAAAAAACGCTTAAAGAATGTTTAAGAGTTTGTAAAAAATCTGGGTTTATTGCTGCAATACCAATGTATTATTTAACTAAACCCTCTAAAAAATTGGTAAATGAGGTATCTAATGCAATAGGAATAAAAATAACCCCCTTGTATAAAAGAAATTGGAATGATTTTTTCAGTACTCCTCAAATTAATATATATTGGGATAAAGATTATAAATTTGATTATATAAAAAATAAAGAAATTGATAATTTTGTTAAAGAAATTTTGTCAAGAGAACATCTTAAAAGATTAAAAAAAGAAAGTATGAACTTATTGACAAAGAAGTATAAAAATTATATGCTTTTATTTAGGGATAATTTATCTAAAATGGGTTTTAGTATAATTTTATTAGAAAGAAATAAAATATGGGAGGATAAAGAACTTTTTACATCTAAAGAGATTACTAATAAATAATAAAATGGAAATAATAGAAAAAAGGTTATCTAAGGATGGAAGCATTAAATATGCTTTTAAAGTTCCAAATGGGATAGTTGAGGCTATATATTTTAATTTTAAAGGAAGATATGGTAATGATTCTGTTTCTTCTAATGTAATTTGTTTATCTTCTCAAGTTGGATGCACATATAGTTGTTCTTTTTGTGAAACAGGTAAAATTCCTAAAGTAAGAAATTTAACAAAGGAAGAGATGGTTGTACAGGTAGATTTAATACAAGAAGATTTGGAAACACATCAGAAAAAAAGAGCAGATTATTATGCGTTAATGGGAATGGGAGAACCGCTGGTTAATCTAAGAAATGTTTTGGGTTTTTATCATCAAGAAAAATCTCAAGTTAGAGGCATATCCCTCTCAACGGTGGGAGTTGTACCAAAAATAGATAGTTTATCAAGTGATCCTGATGTAGATTTTGTTTTGTATATTTCGTTGCATACACCATATAATGATCAGAGAAAGAGACTAATATCTTCTAGGTGGATTTGGTCGGTAGAAGAGACCCTCTCAGCAGGGAAAAGATATTCAGCAAAAAAAAATAGAAGAACCGGATTAACTTATATGTTAATTCCTAATGAAAACGACTCTGTCCAACATGCAAAAGATTTAGTGAAATTAATAGATCCTAATTATTTTTTTGTTCAATTGACATGTTTTAATTCAGGAGAAAATGTTCAATCTGATAGAAATGCGTTTGTTGATTCTTCCAGGTTATTTATGAAAGAAATAAGTAAAAAGGGAATTATTTGTGATATACAGTTAAGTAAAGGAGTGGATGTAGAAGGGGGGTGTGGTCAACTTTCTGGAAGGTTGTCTAGTAATTAATTTAGTTTTAATCTAAAATCTCGAAGTTATTTTTCCATGAATTCAATATTACCTTTGCTCCTAGAGGGATCGTAATTTGGGGGTCAGTATGACCTATATCTGCACCAAACAATATGGGAAAATTATAAGAACTGGTTCTCTCAATAATTTTTTCCTTTAATTTTTTTGTGTCTTCATCACTATATCTAAAAGGCCTACCAACAATCATTCCAGAAATTTCATTAAATACGCCAGTTAACTTTAAATCTTGGAGATATGCGTCAATAGTGGAAAGGGGTTCTCCTTCATCAAATTTTTGTCCTTCAGGTATTTCCCAAAAAAATATTTTATTTTTATAATCTGGCCAGTATTCAGTTCCTCTCAAATGAACTATTGAAGATATACACCCCCCTATTATCTCCCCTACAGCCTCTCCTTCTTTTATCCATTCGAAACCTTTGTTTTTTCTCATTTTCCTTGGTCTAGTTAAATCTAATTTTTGGCTCCAGTCTAATAATTCATCAGTCCATTCTTCTGATGGAAGTATTTTACCTATATTATCTTCAACTATCGCTTTGTTGAAATATTTTAATGTATAAGTCAATGGTTTTGGATATTCTCCAAATTGTGTCATTGCACATGGTCCATAGTAAGTTATCAACTTAGATTTTGTATGTATAGCGTAATGCAACACACTTACATCAGAATACCCACAAAAAATTTTAGGATTTTCTCTTATCTTTTCAAAATCTAGATAATCCAAGGTTTGATTAGCAACTTCTCCACCAATAGAACAAATTATTGCATTAACTTTTTTATCTGTGAAGGCATCCATTATATCTTTAGCCCTATCTTTAGCAGGAGCTGATTCCCAACCATTCGTCTTTCTAGTACAAGGGAATTCTTTTATTTTATACCCCAAAAATTTTAAGAAATTTATAGCGTTATCTAATCTATGTGGAAAAATAGCCGCAAGTCCGGCAGACGGAGAGATTATTGCTATACTATCTCCTTTTCTTAATTTTTTAGGTTTTGTTAACATAAATTAATCATAAAAACAAGATATAAAAATCTTCCTAACTTTTTATTCAAACATGAAAAAAAGCCCCTCCATTTATCACAGACAGAAAAAGAGCATTGTTTTTTGATTTAGACATTCTGTTTCCATTTTTTACCTCTCCGTTTCCATAATATTTAATAGTAAACTCTTTGAACGGAATTTCTTTATTTAAAGCTTTTTCTAATACTTTTCTTAAGAGTTATTTCCTATCCTTAAATAAAATTTAAATTAATTCCAACTTATATAAATTGTTCTCTTTTTACTCTATTTTAACAACTATTTCAAAAAATAATAACCTTTAAATATATCTCTTTATTATATTGAACATGAAAGGAAAAGAGGTAGGTAGTAGAATTTTAGTTATATCATTCATAATAATATTAACTTTATCTATTGTATCTGCAAGCTTTCTTGGAAACCTTTTAAAAGCATTAACTGGAACAGGGAGAGCAGTGGGAGGAGGTGCCTGTACAGACAGTGATGGACAAGGGAATTTTAACGTTGGAGGTTACGTAACTAAAGATGGAGTAGTATATTACGATTATTGTGCTGGAAGTGCTGCTTATGATTATTACTGCCCAATAGGGGGCGATATAGGTGATGATGTAGGTGATACTTCACCACCAACAAGTGGTGCTGACGTTGTTCTGTCTTTAGTAAGAGATTCTATAACAGGCGCTGCATCGAGTATAACAGGTGCTGTTGTAACTCCACCACCAACAAGTTCAATAGATTGCAGGACTTTTGGCCAGGGGATAACTTGTATTGGAGGAGGGCAATGTGGGTGTGTAGATGGAACAACAAAAACCTGCGGCCCCATAGAAGGAAATGAAGGAGAATGTAATTTAGGAACTACAACATGCACAAATGGAAATTATCCTTCCTCATGTCAAGGAGCTATATATCCTGTATCTGAAACATGTAATGGCCTCGACGATGATTGTGATGGAATAAGAGATGATGGAAATTTGTGTCCGAGTGGATATACGTGTAGTCCTACAGCTAAAACATGTGTTCTTCAAGTTGGTGGAGGTTGTACTGATTCTGATAATGATACTTATAGCATAAACGGAGGGAATTGTGGAACTATCGACTGCAACGACAATAATGCAAACATTAATCCAGGCGCAACAGAAATATGTGGGAATGGTATTGATGAAGATTGCAGTGGGGCAGATTTAACATGTCCTCCTAACACTATAACTTACTATTGTGATACTGATAGAGATGGATTCAAAAATAAAATTGCATCTGGAACATGCAATCAAGGATCGACAGGGTGTCCTCCACTAGGATGTATTTCTACACAAGGAAATGACTGCAATGATAATAATGATGCCATAAATCCAACAGAGGACGAAATTTGTGATGACAATATTGACAATGATTGTGATGATGATGTAGATGATGATGATTCAGAATGTTACATACCTCCTCCAGAATGCTTTGATTCTGACAGAGACGGATATGGAAAAGCAGGCTCAACAGGATGTTTAAAATCAGGAATTGATTGTAATGATATTGAAGGATCTGGAGAGAATATAAATCCCGGAGAAGAAGAAGTTTGTGATGGAATAGACAATGATTGTAATACCAATACTATAGAAGGCAACATCCTTGATGTTGTAACCTGCCAGCCCTTAAACAAAAATGCAGGTGGAGCTTGTTTATCAATTTCTATAAAGTGTGTTTCTGGAACAATGGAAACATGTACATCTAAAGGATATTTAAATCCAGCCTCTACAGAAAACAAAAATGATGACATAGACAATAACTGCGATGGAACAGTTGATGAAGGTACAGAATGCAGCACTAATGGAGAAACAAAATTCTGTAACACAGAATGCGAGCCAGGAAAACAAACTTGTGTTAATAAAGAGTGGGGGCAGTGTGTTCTTGATTCTAATCCAGACCTTCCTTCTTCATGCACTAACAGAGAATGTACTCCAGGTAATTCTGCGGTCTGTGGGACAAATCTCGGAGCATGTATGGTCGGCTTAAAAACCTGTGACAGTGTTGGAAAGTGGGGGGGGTGTGAAGGAGACATAGGTCCTGAAACAGAGATCTGCAATGACGGAGTTGACAATGATTGTGATGGTTTTGCTGATGGAGAAGAAATAGATTGCGGAGGAGATAGAGGAACAGCAGCAGGCACAGATGACTCTGGAACTATTGGAGAAGAAGGAGAAGAATCATCAATAGAGCAAGGAACACCTACAACATCTGAAGATATTCAAAGACAAAAGAAAATAGAATGGACAAAAAAATCATTCTTTCAAAAAATATGGTCGGTAATACTAAGCATATTCAATGTAGGAAGAAGTGTTCTTGGAAATGTTGTAGCAGAAACAGCTGATATACACTGCAGCGATTCTGACAGAGGGAAAGACTATTTCAACAAAGGAACAGGAAGTGGATTAAATGCACAAGACGAAGAAATATGGTTTGTTGATTTCTGCTACCAAGAAAATCAAAACAACCAGGTTGAAAAATGCGGAGGAGATGATTGCTTCTTGAAAGAATATGCATGTGATAATCCTTACGTTAATGCAGAGACAGAAATAAAATGTCAGTACGGATGCATAAATGGGGCATGTGTCCCTGACGCAAGTTTAAGTGACAGCTGCATATACTTTGATAAAGAAACCTGGAAATGGATGAATATTTGTTGATCTCCTTTAAATTTGTATTATGAATTTTCTCTTAATAACGTGAATATCAATTTTAATATTAATAAGAAAAATACAATGACATGATAAATTATTCATTAAAATTAATTTATAGCGAAGATAAGAAAGGTAATAAGCCAAATATGTTAATAATGAATTTATTCTTACATTATTTTATGTTAAGTTATAAACTTGATTTAATACAAATTAATTATTTTAAAATTAATCAATCATAAGAATTATTGTTAAGCCAAAAGATGATGAAATATAAGTTAAAATGCTTATAATTATCCATAATTTATCTAGGGGGTTTTATTTTTCCATTTATAAAAACTATAGAAATTGTTAATTCAAAAGATGATTTATTTAAATTGATATTTTAACTTTGTCTTTATTTATAAGATTATATTGGTGAGTAACATTAAACTTTATTAGTAATATTAAAAATAATCTTTATATTAAATTTATCTTCCTCGTTTTCTTACAAAATGTCCTATTAATATCCCTATCAAGAATGCTGTGACAAAAGTGAGAATCAGTCCTACTGCTATTTGACTAGGAGTTAATCCAAAATAAACAAAAGAATTTATACAGAAATTTCCCATTGCTTCTTCCATGCTTGATATAAATCCTCCTACTCCAAGAATAGTTCCAAGCACATATAATGCAAAGTTGTATATTACTAAAGCCAAGATTCCCACAAACCCATCAATCAACCATACAGGAACAGTTACCTCTCTTTTTTGTTTATTCTTTACCATCTTCCCTCTTTTATATATTAATAAGTTATTCCTGTTTTTTAAAGCTTTTTATTTTAGTATATATCTAATAATTCTTCTTTTTCATTGAGTGTTTTTTGTTTTTCTACTTTTGGAGGTTTGTTGCCCCATGCAGGACAAATTGATTTGTATTCGCACCAATTACAAAGAGGTGATTTAATTGGAGGAAAAGAAACTGTTGCCTCGATCTTTTTTATTAATTCAAGAGTTTCTAATTTAAGCTTTTCAAGTTCTTGCTCTGTTTTTTTTATTTTTACTTTTTTGTTATATGCAAGGTAATGCCAGATCATAGAAACGTCTTTTCCATATCTTTCTTTTATTGCCATTGAATAAAGAGCAAGCTGTCTATCATTTTCCATTTCTCCATGCCTAGGAGGATTTCCAGATGTTTTGTAATCATGTATTTCATATTCTTCTGTTTTTAGGTTATAAGAAAGTCTATCTATGAAACCTTGAACTTTATACACTCTATTTTCATCTAATTCTAAGACAACTTTTTTTTCTACATCAATAGTATTATCATCAAAAGGCTTATTTTCCATGTAATAAATCAACAAAAATTGCACGCCTTTATTAAAATAATCTCTTGGAGTTAAATTCTTATTGGCATTAATAAAATCTGGAGAAAAATCTTCCTCCCATTTCCTTGAATAATATTTTATAAGTTCCTCAATAGAAGGAATTTTCTTATTTTTAACATTCAAGTAAAGCCACTCTAAAGTTAAATGAACAACCCCTCCTAAATGAGCCTCTATGCTTTTTTCAATTTCAGGAATTATCTTATCTTTATACCTAAATTTAAATTTTAAAGGGCATTGTTCAAATGTCTTTAATCTTGAATTCGAATAAATTTCTGGCATCTTTTATTAAAAGAAAAATAGTTTATAAAAATTATCCATTATCAATGTTTTCCTGGACTTTAACTAGATCAGTGACATAATCTCCTGGTTGGAGTTTTACGACTCTAACACCTTGTGTAGCTCTTCCCATGACTCTAATGTTTTTTAAAGAAGTTCTTATGACTATTCCTTTTGCAGTTGTAATAATTATTCCATCAGAATCATTGACAGAGACAGTATTAACAACCTCTCCTGTCTTGTCAGTGACTTTAAGATTGATTACTCCTTTGCCCGCCCTTGCTGTTTTTCTATAATCATTAACAGCTGTTCTCTTTCCATAACCTTTCTTAGTTATTGTGAAAACAGCCTCTGTCTTTAAAATTTCAAGGCTAACAACGCTATCATTGTCAAGCTTTATCCCTGTAACACCATAACTAGCTCTTCCCATATCTCTAACTTCTTCTTCATTAAATCTTATTGCTTTTCCTTTTTTAGTCGCTATCAAAACTTCCTGTCCTTTCTTAACAACTTCAACACCAACAAGCTCATCAGTATTGTCATTAGGAAGGTTTATTGCCCTTACTCCAGAAGCCCTTGGTTTTGAAAAATGTTTCAAAGATATTTTCTTAACCATTCCTTTTTTAGTAACCATAAACAAATAATAATCAAAATTCTTTATAGAAATAACATTTGTTATTGCTTCGTTGCTTAACTTCACCATATTCACTATTGCTTTCCCTTTACTATATCTTTCAACTTCAGGAACATCATAGGCCTTAAGCCATAAAACCCTGCCTCTTGTTGTGAAAAATATTAAATAATCATGAGTAGAACAGTTTATTAATTGCTTTACAAAATCTCCTGTAGCCAAATTGCTTCCTATTACTCCTTTCCCTCCTCTTTTCTGCTCTTTATAAGCTTTAACATCCATTCTCTTACAATATCCCTTATCAGTTATTGTAACTACTATCTCTTTTTCTTGGACCAAATCTTTCTCAGAAATTTCAGAGATTCTTTGTAAAACCTGGGTCCTTCTTTTATCACCGTATTTGTTTTTCAGTTCTGATGTTTCTTTAATAATTATCTTCAAAATTTCGTTTATATCTCCAAGAATTTTTTCAAGCTCTGCAATTCTCAATTTTAAATCTTCTGACTCTTTCTTCAATTTATCTCTTTCAAGAGTTGTAAGCTGTTGAAGTTTTGTTTCCAAGACAGCTTGAGCCTGTTTTTTAGTCAGCTTGAATTGATTAACTAAGGCATCTGAGGCTTCCAAAACCCCTTTGGATTTCTTTATAGTTACTATTACTTCATCTATGTTTTTTAATGCAATCAAAAGACCCTCGACAATTTCCTGCCTTTCCTTGGCAATTTTCAACTCAAACTTAGTTCTGTTTGTAACCATTAATTTTCTGTGATTGACAAAAGCCTCAAGAACTTCTTTTATATTAAGGACTATTGGTTCTTTTCCAACAAGCGCGAGAAAATTAACATTAAAACTATCTTGAAGTCTCGTGTATTTGTAAAGCGCATTCGTAATAAACTTTGGATTAGCACCTCTCCTTAATTCAATAACAACTCTTATATCTCCTTTAGAACTCTCGTCCCTTAAATCAGCAATATCTTTTATTTTTTTATTCTGTATAAGATTCGCAATTTCTTCAATAAGAAAGCTTTTATTTAACATATAAGGAATCTCTGTTACAACAATTGCTTCTTTTCCTCTTATATTTTCTATAGTTGTCTTTCCTCTTACAATTATTCTACCTCTTCCTGTCTTATAAAGCTCAAGCATGTCTCCTTGAATTAAGCCTCCAGTAGGAAAATCAGGCCCTGATATTATCTCACATATTTTCTCTATTGAAATTTCTGGATTTTTTATATAAGCATTAATTGCGTCGCAAACTTCAATTATGTTATGTGGAGGAATGTTTGTGGCCATGCCAACAGCAATTCCTGAAGCTCCGTTAAGGAGGAGTGTTGGTAGTTTTCCTGGTAGTAATTCTGGCTCTTTTAAAGAATTGTCAAAATTAGGCAAGAACTTAACAGTTTCTTTTTCAATATCTTGAAGAAGCTCCATAGTTATAGACATTAATCTTGCTTCAGTGTTATGGCTTATGAATCCATTTGATATAAAAGAATGACAATTACTATCTACTTTTATAGAATAGACTTTTTGTTTTTCTGTTTTTTCAACAGAAACAATTCTATCAAACAAATATTGGTAAGTTAAAAAATATTCAAATAAAGATTTAAGGTTAATTCCTGTCCTTTTTAATACAATAGAGGAAATCCTTTGATAATTTTGTCTCATATTAGAATACCTATCAAAATTATGCTTCACAACAAATTCATTATCAGAATATTTCGCTAATCTTCTAATAAAATCTGATAAGAATGGAACGAAGTCCTTGGAAGAATATTCCTTTTTATATAATAAAAGAGCAAATTCTAATTTTTTATTTTTTCTCTCAGATAAAAATCCTAATTCTTTATAAAATCTTAAAAAATTTCTTTTTCCTCTTATTTGTAGAAGATGTAAATTCTTATATTTATCATATCTCTTAAACGAATCTATTCCAAACCTCAAAAGAGATGTTTGCATTATTCTGATTATTTCTTCGCT
The DNA here is from genome assembly GCA_964497435.1 of Candidatus Woesearchaeota archaeon. Taxonomy (GTDB): domain Archaea; phylum Nanobdellota; class Nanobdellia; order Pacearchaeales; family GW2011-AR1; genus CAZCCD01. Next base: position 113,180 of record CAZCCD010000001.1, read on the forward strand.
TGTTGAGCAAAGTCTTATTTCCATGAATTTTTTTGAGTAACTAATGTTTCCTTCACCTTCGTAAAAAATTCTTATAAAGGTTGAAATAATCTCTTTAGGGGATTTTAAGATTAACAAAGGAATCTTTTTTTCTTTTGATTTAACAGGCTCTAATCCTATATTTTTAAGGAATTCTATAGTATGCCTGCAATGACACTCAAGTCTATAATATTCTTTTTTTCCGAAAGAAGAAGGTTTTCTTTTAAATTTATGTAATTTACTATCGGGAAAAACCCTATCCCATCTTGTTTGAAGTTCTGTTATCCAAGGCTCATCAACGTTACAAAATTCTATTTTATTTTTAGAAATTGAGCCTTCCGAGATAAAAGAAGCCAAAATAAAAGCTACATTTTCATCTAAAAATTCTGGAAGAATTCTTTTTTTTGTTCTGTTATTTTTTGCAACAGGATAATATTCTTTTAATTCAATTTTTTGTTTTGGCCAAAAATCATCTTGAAGTCTATCAAGTACAACAACGTCTCCTTCTCTTATCTGCTCTAAGGTTTTCCACATAAAAATAGGTCTCTTAAATTCATCAGTAGCTATTGTCAAAACGGGGTGATTATAACTTCCCATCAAAGTATAACCTTTGTCTGTAGCTATTTTGATTGTTTCGTGTTCACCAGAATCAAACCATTTTGAAACATTATTTACTTTTTTGTCTTTTGAAAGAACTCTTACTTCTTTATCAGATATTTCATCAATTCTTATTAAGCCTTTGTCTGTTAAAACAAGAGAGTCACCGCTAACACAATACCTGTAAGCAGCAGGAGGATCCCCATCAATTGATCCAAAATTTCCCTGACCAAAAACAAGAGGATATCTCAATGAAAAATCCTGCGCCATTCTTACTAAAGCATCGTAAACAGCTGTATCTCCATGCGGATGGAATTTTCCAATAACATCGCCAACAACTCTTGCTGATTTTTTTGTTTGAGTCCCTGGTTTTAGGCCCATTTGGTTCATTGCATAAAGAATTCTTCTTTGCACAGGCTTTAATCCATCTTCTACAGAAGGTATCGCCCTTGAAACAATTACAGACATGGCATAATCTAGGTAAGCTTTCTTAACTTCTTCAGATATCTCTGTATTAAAAATGCCTTTTTCTAATTCTTTCTGATTTAATTCTTCTGCCATTTTAAATTCTATTTTTAATCATAACCAAAATCTTCATGCGATAAGAAAAGTTCATTCTCATCATCTAAATTGATTGTTACTGATTCTTTGTTTTCTTTAAGTTCTCTTAATCTTTCCATCCATTCATCAATCTCCTTGTCACTTAAAGAAACTTCAGTAACCTCAACTTCAATTTCTTCATTATTTTCTTCCATTTTAATCTCCTTTGTCAAAGATTTTTAAAAATTCTTCTTCTCCAACCTCTTCATTAATAATCTCCACTCCTTTCCATTTGCATCTACGACACTCCCATTCCCCCTTACCTCTACCTTCTTCTATTCCAAGGACAACCCCTATTTCAGCACTCTTGCATTTTGGGCATTTTCTGACTTTGTAAACCTTACTTTTAATTTTAGCTTTTGGTTTTTCCTTTCCTTTCAATATCCAGTCAGGTGTCTGTATTTTAGATTTTTTTGGCATGTTTATAATATTACTTTAGTTTGTCTTTATTTTCAAATTGCGGAAATAAATTATTTTGATAATTGCAGTCATTGCATTTATACATTGGAGTTGAATCTTTTATATTAGAAGCTATAATAACATTAGTTGACTTGCATTTCTGGCAGGATATTTTTAGTTTCATTTTTTAAACAATAACTCCTAAGTTTTTTAGTTCTCTTTTCATTTGATCAAAATTCTCAAACTTTATTGTTTTAATCCCAATGCTTTTGGCATTATCTATATTTTTAGGATGATCATCTATAAGCACAATTTCTTCAGGCTTAACTTTAAGATCATTAATTATCTTATCAAAAGCTCCTTTTTCTCTCTTAATTTTCCCAATATCAAAAGAAGTAAAAGAGATATCAAAAGATTTGAGATGACTTTGTTCAATGTGAGCTTGGAAATGAATATCATTAGTGTCGGTATAACAAACAACCTTAAATTTATTCTTTAATTTATTAATAATATTCTTGACTTCTTTATTTACTTTTTTGTATTTCATATATAATTCTTTATAATATTCAGTTACTTCTTTAGGATTAAGATTCTTATCTTTACAAATTTCAGTAAATACATCAAGCATTTTTGCTTTTCCTTTTTGAGATTTATTATAAATTTCATTAATTTTTGGTCCATAACTACTTCTGATTAAAGTGCTTATACCATATCTTTTACTCATATCCTCATCTATTTTCTTCCAATCAATATCAAAACACACACTTCCTAAGTCAAAAATTATTGTTTTTATCATTTTTAAACATCCAAATTCGCAGTTTGCGCATTGTCTTGTATAAACTCTTTTCTTGCCTGAACATCGTCTCCCATTAACATTGAAAAAACCCTATCAGCCTCAATAGCATCTTCTATATATATTTTTTTAATCTTTCTTGTTTTAGGATTCATTGTTGTTTCCCAAAGTTGGTCAAGAGACATTTCTCCAAGCCCTTTAAACCTTGTAACAAGAGCCTTGCCTAATTTCTCACTGAGTTTTTTTAGTTCTTTGTCAGAATAAACATAATGGTCTTTGTTTTTTCTTACTCTGTACAAAGGAGGCATAGCGACATAAATATTCCCCCCTTCAATTAAATGAGGCATAAACCTAAAAAAGAAAGTAAGCAATAAAGTCTTTATATGCTCTCCATCAACATCAGCATCAGTATTATGACAGCATAATCCTCCAAAGCCAGCCACAAAATTCTCATCTTCGTCAACTGAAAAGTCATAGACATCACTGCTGCTACATTCCACTTCTTGAATATCTTTAACCTCTAATCCAACCAAATCTTCCGAGATTGCGACAAATTTTTGATTAATAGAAAAGTGAACACCTTCTATTTTGGCTTGCAATAGATGAGCATTTCTATGGTTCTCCCATATCCTTTTTAATATCAACAAGTTATTTTTAGAGTTAACGCTAACAGTGTAAACGCGATGTTTAGAAATTATTGAGCTATTGATACTTGGTTCTCTCTCGCTAATACTAGCCATTACACCAAAAGATTGCAAAAGATACATTAGCTGGTCAGCTAAATCTCTCGATACAGTAGTAAATGAAAGATTATGTTTAGATAAGGTCCCGTCTCCTAAAAAGTAAGTTCTCAAAAATTCAAGCTGTAAATCTCTACTTACATTAAAGGCAATTGAAGGCATTTTTTTATTTATTGATGTTGATTTCTCCAAATTAAAAATAAATTTCCAGAATAAAGCCACAATTTTATTAACGAGTTTCAGCTCTCCACAAGTTTGATGGTTTTTTGCATAAGAAAGTTTAGCAGGCAATCCAAATACTTCTTTAAAAGCCATGTTTAGTTCAGGCGCAAGACAAGTATCATTATTACCAATTGCCATTCTTAACCCGTTTCTCAGGGACCATGAGCCTTCTGCAAGCCAGAATCCCATAAGTTTCATAAAAGATTTATTAACCTGAATATACCTACCGAGTCCTTGGTGCGCATAATGTTCCGCGCAAATAATAATATCTTCACCGATATAAGACAAATCAGATTCTTCTATCTCTGCAAGAGAGATATAATTCTTAACTTTATTCCTGCCAGAATTTTTATATTGCCTTTCCCATACATTATCCAAATGAGATTTAACAATCTGTACTTGAGATAATACTTGACCTTTATCCATCCCCAAAGTTTTAATATATTCTTCAAACTTTTTAAGAGTTGGCTTATTCTTTCCCCTTTCCCAATCATAATAAGTACATGGTTGCTTAATACCAACATTTTCACAAATGAATTGCTGAGACAATTTGTTCTCTTCTCTATGGCTTCTTATTTTTTTTCTAACTTCTTCTGGAATAATTACTCTTTCTCCAACCAAATTATCGTCATCTTTGTACTTTTCCAGTAATTTGTGTTTTAGTAATTCACTTATAGAATTGCCTCTAATATAGACACTCACCGTAATATTTTTTTTATTTCGCACCAATAATGAAAGGAGGTCTATTTTTTTAGGATAATTATAATTATACAAAGGCAAATTCTTTGGTGCAACAATTTTATCACCTTTTTTTATTTCATTTCCTTTTTTAAGCCTAACTTCATTATTCTCATAAACGAAAACGCTATGGGATGAGGTAACTTTTACACTTCTTCCATACGAAGTCTTAATTTCATATAATGTCTCATCAATAGGATGTTTAATTACTGCTTTAATAGACTTAAATTGAGATCTCATAGTTTTTAGGTTAAAGCAAAGCACTTTATAATTTGAAACATTTAATTTATTTTCAATAGCAAAATCGATGAATTCACCAATTTTTACACACCGAATCTCTCCTTGTGGAGTTTGAATAAAAGTTGTTTCCCGCCCATCCACACTCATAATAATTATTTTTCCATATCTTAATTTATTGATATCAAATTGCTCGCCAACACCGGTCCCAATTACTGTAATCATATTTGCAATTTCTTCACTTGATAGTGCTTTTGAAGGATTTGCCTTTTCAATGTTTAATATTTTTCCTTTCAAAGGAAGAATTGCTTGAATTTCTTTGCTTCTTGCTTGTTTGGCACTGCCTCCTGCACTCTCTCCTTCAACAAGATACAGTTCTGTGTCTTCTGTCTTCTTTTTTGAACAGTCTGCGAGTTTTCCAGGCAAACCTCCTAATGAAAAAGCACTCTTTCTCCTTACTAAATCTTTTGCTTTCTTAGCAGCAACCCTTGCTTTTGCAGACTCCATGACTTTAAGGGCTATTTTTTTAGCAATTGGTGGATTTTCCTCAAAAAATTCAGAAAGAGCAGAACTAGATATTGAGTCAACAATTCCCTTAATATCAGAATTTCCAAGTTTTGTTTTTGTTTGCCCCTCAAACTGTGGCTCTGCCATCTTCAAGCTTATAATAGCTGTGAGCCCTTCTCTTGTATCATCTCCTGTCAAATCAATTTCTTTTCCATTTCCTGTTTTTTTTAAATAATCATTAATCACTCTTGTCAAAGCTGTTTTAAATCCAGAAACATGGGTTCCTCCTTCAACAGTGTTAATTGTATTTACAAAACCAAAAATATTTTCTTGATACCCTGTATTGTATTGAACAGCCACTTCTAAAACATTATCTTTACTTTCACGTTTAAAATATATTGGTTTATGAAGAGCTTCTTTTGACCTATTTATCCATTTTACGAACTCTATTAAACCTCCGGCTGCAAAAAATTCCTCTTTCTTGTCTTTTTTTTCATCGAAAAGATTTATTTTAAGACCCGCATTAAGAAAAACTATTTCTCTAAACCTGGTTTCAAGAACCTTATAATCAAACTCTAAAACAGAAAAAATATCAGGGTCTGGCCAAAATGTAACTTTTGTCCCTGTTTGCCCATTATCTGTTTTTCCAATAACTTCTATTTTTGTCTTTGCATCTCCCCTTGAATATTCTTGTCTGTAAATTTTTCCATCTCTTTTTATTTCAACAATCATTTTTTTAGAAAGTGCATTCACAACAGAAACCCCTACGCCATGCAAACCTCCAGAAATAACGTAAGATTTCTTGTCAAATTTTCCTCCAGCATGTAACTTAGTCAATGCTATTTGAACAGCAGGCAGTTTGTATTCTTTATGGATATCTACTGGAATTCCTCTTCCATCATCCTCGACTGTAACACTCCCATCTTTATTTATAGAAACATCAATTTTCTTACAAAATCCAGCCAAAGCCTCGTCAACAGAGTTGTCAACTACCTCATAAACAAGATGATGCAAACCGTCTTTGCCAGTAGAACCAATGTACATAGCGGGCCTTTTTTTCACTCCTTCAAGACCTTCCAAAACTTTTATTGATTCAGCACTATATTCACTTGCCATTTTACTCATTCAAATTTAATAGTCCTAACTAAAAGTTAGGTTTTTTGAACTAATTTTTTAGTCAAAATTCGTTTAATTATAATGAAATTAATTAAACTTTATTTATAAACTTTTCCTAGCAAAAATTCAATTTATCGACGGTAAAATTTAAAAACTCCGGTTTTTTATAATTTTATCTAGATTTAAAGCTCACTCAGAGATTGATAAAAATGAATGGTAATTAACCTATAAATTCTATTTTAAATATTGCTAATTTCGAGCGAACACTAAAATGTGCATTTGTCTATGCTTAGCCAAATGGAAGCGAGAGTAATTGTATATTTATAATAGGAAAGGGGTTTTTGTTCTATATTCATATTTAAAAATATTGAAATCTTAATAATCCCATGAGGAAAAATGCATTAATATCTTTAATACTCTGGATTCTTATAGTGACTTTTGTTACTCTAGTGTTAACAGGAACCCTTATCTCAAAAAATACTGGAAAAACCAGGACTTTTACAAAAGCCATATGCGACCACAATAACTACTGTGAAGACTTTATTATTAAATGTGAGGGTAAGAAAATTATAAGCATCTCTCCAATAAGTGGGGCAGCGACAAAATACCCTATAAGCTGGTTAGATCCGAGGGCAATAGAAGAGGCTGGAATAGTATGTAGCTAATTTAGGCATTTTTATTCTTTTTATCATTTATTAATAGTAACAATAGAAAGATTTATATACTAAATAATACTATAAATATCATGAACAAAATAATAATCTCATTAATAATTGCATTAATTATTCTATCTGGAAGCATGATATTCATACTCACAAATATCATAAGCGCTGAAGAAAAAACCCCAGAGTTAAAAGCATATACATACACAAAAGCAATATGTGATGATAATAACTTCTGTCAAGATCATATTATAACATGTAAAGGCAGTGCATTAATAAACAATGAGCCAATAACAGGAGCCTTTGTCCAATTTCCTATAAAATGGAAAGACCCTAGGAGCGAAAAAGAAATAAATACTTTTTGTAAATAAATCAAAAAATGACAAAATCAGTTGATAATACTTTTAGTAATTAGTATTGAAGAATATGCTCTTATCTGTAAATAAATTTCTAGCACATAATATATCTTTACATTCTAATGATACTGTCAACTTAAAATGATATTCTTCTTTTAATTTAAAATAATCTTAAAGATTGCTTTTATTTATATGTAAAATTTGCACTCCTCGCATTTGCTCGTCGTGAATTTATTAAAATGTTAAATCTGTGAACGAAAGTGAACAGCAATTTAGAAAATCACAAATTGAGTTATGTCTTGATAACTTAACAGTATTTCACTCTAATTAAAAAGGTCCAACAAATAAAAAATATCTATTTAAGCTGCGCTAGTAGAGGTAGCAGCAGAAGCAGCATAACCAGAAATCCTTGACTTTAAATAATGAGTAATTATTATGATAATTATAGAGATTATCGCAACAGATAATATCACTATTATAATAATCCACCTAAATGTATCAATCTTTCTAGGTCCTATATCAAACCAGCTACTAGAACTAGCTGTCTTATCATCATAATTTAATTGAGCATAAAGAACATATTTTCCAAATCCTGATTTAGTTGGTAATGTAAACTCTTTGTCAAAAACAGTCCTGTCAGTTACTGTTAACTGTTCATCCTCTCTATAGATTATATTTTCATCTTCATCTTTTATTACATAATTCAATATAACATCTTGAGCTCCTGGCACAAGTTTAGTCAAATAGAAGGTTGCAAGGATTTTATCTCCAGGAAGAACATGTTTATATTGATCTAGCATTTCTATGACAATGTCGAACAATGCATCAGGAGATACAACCTCTATTGAGAATATTAATTCTTCTTGTTTATAACTTGTCCAGACATTAACCTTTCCAAGATATAAATTAGGCTCTTGGCCTGCACTAGATGTTATGATTGCTTTTATTGTCCTTGCTTGACCAGCAGGTAAAACAAAGTTATTTCCTCCAATAATGCCTATCATTCCATTATCAGGATTTCCAATATTTACTGTATATGCAACATTAGATGGATTTGTAATTGTAAACTCTGCTTCAATACTTCCTCCTTGTAATACCTTAACTTCTACAGGATTTTTATCAATACTAAACTGTGGAAGCGGTCCTGGAATAACACCACCTCCACCACCTCCACCGCCAGTAGTAGTTGTTGTAGTTCCTCCACAACCTTCATTAATCTGATTATTACAATTATCATCATAGCTTGTTGAGCAAGATTCTGTTGCTCCTGGATTAACAGCTGCATTAAAGTCATTGCAATCTAGAGTTCCGCAGGCTCCTCCAGTGCCATTATAACCATCACCATCATTGTTAATGCAAATTAAAGGAGCGCTTGTATTATAGACTAAATTAAGTTGAGTTGTCTGCTCATTAGCAAAAGTATAATTTGCTGAAAAATATCCATCAAGGGTAAATGTAATAACATTTCCATTAACCCCATTTTCAACTAAAAACACTTCATTATATCCATAATACCCATTTTCACTCATCAATTCATTTATTAAAGAACCATTAATATATGCCTGAACATTGTAGTTTGGAGAGGTTATAATGCTTCCACCAGTATTAACAATTTGCCCGTAAAACTGATGGAAACTAGGTATTTGCTGTGCATAGGCAAAGCTAACAAAAACAACTACTAAAGCCAATATTAAATTTTTATTAACCATTTTCAACACTAAATCCTGTTATAGGTATGATTGTTGATTGATTGTTAACGTAAATCCAGTAAGCTCTTTCTCCTTGAAGATTATCAGTTGGATTTACTGAATCATAATTTCCAGTCAAAGGATTGTAAGTATATAAATAAGTATAGCTAACTCCTCCAAGTATTTGTGAGGCTTGGTAAGGATTGGAGAAAGTTCCTATTAAATTCCATCCAGGGTTCAAAGATATTGTAGGCCTTGTTAAATCACCCTGTCTCTTAGATCCATTAATGACTAAGTTAGCAGGGGTATTCATGAATACAAAATAGCCTTTACCTACTTCTAAATTAAATAAGTTGCTTGGCCTTCCGTCAAAGTGATAAATCTTGAATCCATTATCATAGGTATAAACTGTATCAACATTGCTTCTAATATCTTTAAATACATTTTCTACTGAAGTATTATCGACAATTAAAGGCAAGCTGAAAGAATTCTTTCCTGTTTGTAAAGGCACACTCCTTATTTCATATCTTTTCTGACTTAATACAACTCTCAATAATCCTGCTCCTCTAGGAGATTCATAATTAACACCTTGTATGTTTGCTCTGAAGTAATATTCAGGGTCTCCATTCAATCCAAGTAATCCATCGTCCTGCCACTCTGCCTGCCAGACAGATCTTGCAACTCCGTTAACAAAGGTTACATTGTTAGGATTGAATGTTGCAGGATCATCAGCTCCTCCTATAAACTCATCGAGAATATTGTCATCTTCCAAGACAGTAAATGAAACTGATTGGCCATTACAATCACTGTTTCCTTCAACAACCACATCAACTAAATCTCCTTCTGTCGCAGATGTTGTGCTCCAATATCTATTTGTAACAATGCAATTTCCAACAGGACAACCCTCATCAATCTGTCCATAACCAGAATCTCCAGGGCATTGATTATCTATTCCATCTCCGCAAGTTTCCGGAGCTCCAGGATAGATAGTTGCTCCAATTCCTACAGTATCATTACAGTCTACAACACCACAACTTCCTCCAGTAACATTGTAACCATCACCATCATTATCAGTACATGTAACTACAAGTCCGCAACCAGTAGGAGCTGGGAATTGAATTGGATCACAAGTTTCTCCAGGAGCACATAATGAATTATCATTTGTATGTATATCACAAGCATCAGTTGCCTCATTGCAGGAATCGACAGTACAAGAGTAAGGATCAGTATTTACACAGTTTACTGGAGTTCCTGACCTACAATCAAGTAAAGAATCACAATATTCAACACCATCACAATATAAACCATTATTACAAACAGCATTATTTGGTGGATGTTCTATTGTATCTGTTGTTTCATTACAAGAATCAACAGTGCAGGAAACACCGTCGCTAATATTAAGAGGGATTCCATCATCCACACATACCTGGCTCTGGCATCTATCAGCTCCATTACAATATAATCCATCATCACAGGCTGTGCCATCTGGCTGGCCAGTGCATGCAGTTATGACTCCGCAACCTGTTGGTGGTGGGAAATAAACAGTATTACAAACCTGTCCTCCTGAACATAAAGCATCATTCTCTACATTATTACAACTGTCTGTAGATTCATTACAAGAATCAACTGTACAAGAATAAGAGTCAGCACAATTTACAGGGGTTCCTGCCTGACAACCTGAAACACCTCCACAAGTCTCATCTCCGTTGCACCATAAAGAATCAGCACACAAAGAATTTCCTCCATTGTCATTTACTCCATTGCAATCATTATCTAATCCATCGCAGGTTTCACTACTTGGTGTGCCTGGAACACATGTGCTACTTTGAGCCCCTCCGCTACAAGTGTATACTCCTGTTGAAGAGCATTGACCTACTCCACAAGTTGTAGGTTGATTATACCATGGCTCATTTACTCCGTCAGATGTTCCTGCATTACAATCATCATCAACACCATTACAAATTTCATTCCTACCAGGATTAACACTTGGATTAACATCATTACAATCTGCAATACCGCAACCTGAAGCACTTTGATTATATCCATCACCATCATTATCAACACAATAAAGAATATTGATTTGTATTGTTTCCTGTGCCTCTGGATTTGGTGGAGGATTATGTAAAGGATCAGCTAAATGAGTCCTAATAGTATGAACACCATTAGCAAGATTATTTATTCTTACAGTATTGGAGTTAATCCAAGTAGCTAAAGGAGTTGGTCCAACTACTTGATTAAACTCTACAACATTATCTGGAGCATTGTAAAACATTAAATGATCAGCACTTCCATCAACATGGAAATGTATATGATTGCTTCCTTTTCCTCCAACAACCCAATTAACAGTATTGAAAACAACTGTAACATTTTGATTATTAATAGTGCTTAAATTCAAAGGAGAAGTTATATCAACACTAGGAATTGGTGTAGGGGCCACACTAAAGTTAATTAAATAATCATCTGTGTCTGGATTGAAATTTCCAACAGTGTCATTACACTTAACATAAATGTCATATGCTTGGCCATCAGCAGTAGGCATATTATCGCCATGGAATAAGCCATTTGTAACACTGAAGGTAGCTACCATTGTAGCATAAGGCTGATTAGGGAAAGGATGATATTTACATGTTGCTGTTTCATCTGTTGTTAAATTAAATGGAACAGAAGTTGTTCCGCTAGGGAATACTCTATCTAAAACAGGTTGTCTGTTGCTTCTTACTGGAGGTGTTGTGTCTATTGTTATTGTTCTGGTTGAAGAAGTTGTGCATAATGAAGAAGTGTCACAAGCTCTTACATACCATGTATGGACCCCACTAGATAATGTACTAGAAAAAAGATAGACTCCATTAATGCCAGAAGTATTAACCTGGCTAAATACTCCATCAACATATAAGCTGACATTTAGTAAAGCAACATTATCAGTGGCAGTAGAACTGAATGTTACTAAAGGATTGTTCGTTGTAGACAAATCTGCAGGGGAGTTTAAAGTTAGAGTTGGAGGTGTTGTATCTCCTGCAACACTAACAGTAAGGGAGAAAGTGCTAGAGCTAGTGCATTGTCCAATATTATCACATGCCCTCATAAACCAAGTATAAGCTCCATTACTAAGGATTGAATTAAAGTTATAATTAACACCATTAGCTCCTGATGTGTTTGTCTGATTCAAAACTCCATTTATGAACAAGCTCACATTAGTTATTCCAGTATCATCACCAACACTTCCCACAAAGTTAATTGAAGAGGCGGTGCTTGTAAATCCATTTGTTGGAGAAATCAAGCTAACTACTGGAGGATTGTTTGGAACAGCTCCTCCAGTTCCCCACTGAACTTCAGTCATCCACATTACACTAGTATAATTATTTAATGGATTAGACAATCTTATCCATCCCATATTTGCAGGCTGCCACAATCTTAAGCTTGTTGTTGAAACTTGGGAAAAGGCGTAGCTTGAGTTTGTAACATTATCATTAACTAAGTTATGTTGCGCAGTAGTATTCTGATAACTTCCACTACTGCTATTGAAGTATTGTATCCAAACTTGTTGCGAAACCATATAATTCTGCCTGAAGGTATTCCACCCCCACCACATTGTAACATTTCCTATTGTCTGAGGCCCTGTTGTAAAGTTAACAGTAATCCAGTGAGGTCCGCTATTATCTGTACCATAGCCACAAGAACCATCTCCTGTACAACTCCCCCATTGTTCTGATGATAATGTACTTGTCAAGACTCCATTAATTAAAACATCTTTGTTATAAATAGGAGGAAGATTATAAGCGCTACTAACATTAACAATTACAGCTGGACCTCCTCCAGAAGCAACACTAAATGTGAAAGAATAATCATTAGTATTAACATTTCCAGCTGTATCATTGCATCTTACATAAGTTGTATAGCTGTTTCCATCAGTCAATCCTGATCTAGTACTTGTATGAGAGGTTGTTCCTGCTCCTGCAAAAGTATTTGTCATAGATGTATATGCAACTCCGGCTGTTGATGACCATTTGCACGTTGCTGCTTCGTTTGTTGCAACACTAATTGATGTAGATGTTGTTCCAGCTGCAAGAGTTCCTGTTGGCTGGCCGTTTGAAATTATTGGAGGTGTTGTATCTCCGCCAGCACTCACAGTCACACTCCCATCATCAACAATAGGAGTAATTGTCATAGCAGTATCGTTGTCAATTGTTGAATTAACCCAGATAACATTAGCCACATCTAAAAGAGAAGAGCCACCACCAACAGTACTGAAATTAACTATTGCTAAAACTCCATCATCTGTATACAAACCAACATTACTGCTTCCATTTGTCTGGTTTCTTATATTATACATAGACAAGTTTCCAGGAGTCAAAGTATAATCGAATAGAGTCACAGCCCCATCACTCCTTAATATAGGGCCTTCAGTTGGTGGAAGATTAACTGACAACACAGCTGGATTAAACAATAAGTCAAATTGCAATCCATAAATATCGCTGGCTGTAACAGGAGCCTGAATCTTTATGGAGACATTGAAAGTTGCAGGATGAGTTACAGTTTGTGTAGCAGGAGAAACATAAACCCTGTCTTGGGAAATTAATTTCTGAACAGTTAAAAGAGGAGCACTGCTTTGGATATTAGTGGAAGGATTTGAAACCAAAACAGCATTAAAATAATATTCCGGAGGGTCTACTTCAGGAATGCCTTCTCCTTGCCATTCAGCTATCCATGTTGTAGATACCAAGCTTCCTGAAAAAACAGCATTTGCAGGATTTATTAATACAGAATCGTCATCTCCAGGGAAAAAGTCATCCTCCCAAATCGTGAAGTTAACAGCTTGTCCAGCGCAAGAAGAAGTCCCGACAACAGTCAAAGTCACTAAATTTCCTTCTGTCGCTGATGTTGTGCTCCAATAAGCATTTGTAAATTGACAAGGAGTATTTGTAACAGAGCCATTAGTAACAGTGACTCCAGGAATTCCAACACTCTGATTTGTTATTGTTGAATTAACCCAGATAACATTAGCGAGATTTAGGGGAGAGGTTCCAGCAGAATTAAGTGTAAAGCTAAGAGTTGTAAATAAATCATCAGGTGTATTAACTCCTGTTGTTGTTCCATTTCTTGAATTATAAACAGTCACAATTCCTGGAACAGATGAAAAAGTGAAAACAGTTGAAGGTGCTCCTGTTCCAAGAAGAGGTCCTTCAATCGGAGGAGGATTAAAAGTCAAGATGCTTGGATTATAAGTAAGATTATATTGGACAGCATAAACATCACTCCCTCCTGTTGGCGCTCTTCCTCTAACCTCGACATTAAAATTACTTCCAACATCAACACTTTGGGAAGGAGGATTAATATAAATTTCTACAGCAGAAACATAACTGATTAGTGTAAAAAATATTACAAAGATAAAAAACAACATCCTCTCTTTTTTCTTCATATTCTACCTCTTATATATTATATTAATAGTGGAAATTTCCCTTTATTAATCTTATTGTCTTATAACTTATCTATTAATAAAACTACAATGTTAACAATTCTGCCACATATTATTTCTGACTTGAGTGACGTCATTAAAATTTATTTGTCCATTTGAATCAATATCCAGCTTTGAATTAACAGAACTTGGATTTCCTTGATTGAAAACAGCTAATGCTAAATCTAATATGTTTACTTTATTGTCAGAATTAACATCTGCTCCATTGCATCCTGGAGGTTGAGTTGTTGATAACTGATCTAAAGCCTCGCCAATTTGAATTCTCCAGTTTTTGTAAGCATTAGGATCTTTGTTGAAATTTGTAACATTATTTCTGTCGACAATTGGAACTGATAAAAGAGGATTGTTTGAATCTCTAGCTTCAAGCAAATACAAACTTTCCAAATCCTCAATACCATCTCTAAAACTTTCATATCTTAAAGAACTATAAACATCTCTATTTACTCCTGGATAAACTAACAAACCATCTAAAGATCTTGAAGGGTTTGCAGAATTAACATTCCAATTAACTCTTAACTCATTACTTGGAATTGAATAATAATTTGAAAAACTCCATGTTGAAAAAATCTGCCAGTATTCAAATCCTTGAATGTTATATCTATAAGATAAAGGTCCCATGATTCTCGCATTTATTAATTCCATGTCAACAAATAAATTTGGTGGAGAATCTGGCCAAATATTCACGTTCCACCAAAAATCCTGAAATTGAGATGGATAAGTTGTCCTGTAAAAATCAGAGTTAGTTACTTGATACCATCCGAGATTTATATCGATTGCATCAAAAAATCCTCTCAAGGTTTCTAAGATTGCGTTGTTGTTTTGGTTTGTGTTTTGCATAAAAGGAATATCATTTGCAACATTATTTTTTATAAAAGTGTAAGTTTGTTTTGCATGATCAACTTGTGTGCCCCATGGTTCATCAAGACCATAAACATAACTTATATTTAGTAAATTGTCTCCTCTGAAATTCAAGTAATTTCTATAATCAGTTAAATAAGTCCTCAACTGATTTTCTCTTGTTGTTATTACACTTGGGTTTGAATCTTCATAAATGTCTCCTGTGTAAGCTGTGAAGAAATGATTCGCACCTTTATTTAACATATAATCAATTAAAATTCCTGTCCTTGTAGAATTGAAAACCCCTGAATCATGAGTTGGGTATCCATAGCCGCTTGAACTTCCGTAACTCCAAAAGCTTGAGGCCATTCCCCAGACAGGTGGTAATCTATTTTTAAATCCTAACTCAGAGACTTTCATCATCTGATTCCATCTGTCATTTGTAGTCAGGCCAGACCACATTGCATTGAGAGTTCCCCATTGAAAAAAAGATGTTGTCTTGAATTTTCCTTTTTGAGGTATTTCAAAATTCCAGATTTTCACATTTATCGTTGCTGTGTCTTTAACAACACCATTCTCTTTAATTGTAATTGTTCCTGTGTAATTTCCTGCTTTAGTTGTATTTAAAGAATAAACAGTAATTAAATAAGGCTGTAAAACATTGTTTGTTAAATTCAAAACCTGATTTGGAAGAAGCGGATCTGGCTGCCATCCTGCTCTTCCTCTGCTTGATTGAATTAAATTAACATAGCCAACAGGATTTATTTCAATATCAGAAAAAGGAATTGTTTCAATGCCATCGATTTTCTGTAAATTTGAAACAGAAACCTCGACATTCTGTAAATTTGCACTCGGGAAAATAACAAGCTGTGTTGCCTCGTAATCATTTTTTGCCATGTAAACCTGTGTGTTTTTTGTCATTGTTCCATTAAAGTCATTTGGAGCTTCAAAGTAAACTTTGTCTAGAGAATCTGTAAAACCAATTGTGAAGTTTGGAGACGAAGACGCTGAAACATATTCATAAGCTCCGATGTCTGGGGCAGAACCATACCATAATTTACAACCTGTTTGTGTCGGATCTATTGATGCTGAAACATTACAATGATATCCTGGGACAATTGTTCCGTTGTCGATGGCTGGAGAGCCTGCTTGAAGTCTAAAATTATTATTAACCGCGTCAACAAATAATGGATTTGCTTGAACATCATTGTCACCATAAAGGGTATTTGCTCTCCATTCAGTTATGTTCCAAAGGTTGTATGTCCCGCCTATTTTCCATTGGATTACTTTATCATTGGCAGAATTATAATAGAGGTTATAGTTTTCCGCGAAATCATAAAGCTGAGTGGAGACATCATTAACTGGCGAGAATAATTGATAATTAGAATTCATACCGATGTTATTTAAAAAACTCAAATTCCCCATTAACCCATTTCCATTATAAAAATAAAGAGAGTACCCCCTATCACATCCATAAACAACATTATTGAAAAATTTAGCACCATAAAGATTTATATCTTTTCCAGTGTCGCTAGAAGGAAGCATTCCGGAATCACCGCAACCATAGATAACATTTTCATAAATATCTGAAGAACCGAGAGCATATCCACCTATTCCCCAATCTGAATTGTAAATAATGTTTCTTCTGAAGACATTGTTTCTAATTGGTCCTATTCCAGTATCATCACCCTTCATTCTTATTCCCCATCCATTATCATGAATAATATTTTCTTCTACTATTGAATCTTTGGCGCTATATGCCCCAACCCCGTATGTATTAAATGTAGCTCTAGGAGAATTTGGTCCTGCAAAATCGTCATCTTCCCAATTTCTGTAGATTTCACAGCCTTTAACAGTTATGTTGTATGAATTCCCACCATAAGCCATCATAACCCCCCCATTATTATTTTGCCCATAAACAACAGTGTCATGAATAGAACAATTCTTTATAGTTATCATGAAACTTCCAGTTGTCCACACACCCCTATACCCTCCACTGATTTCTACTCCATCAATAATTATCCATTGTTTTGAAGCCAAATATACTGCGGCTCTAAGATTAGATAAAGAAGAATTTCCAAGAAAAATAGGTCTTGCATAATTTGGATGTGCTTTGTAAGTAATATAGTTTCCTGGTGTTCCAGAGTTCATATTTGGAGAACATAAAACACCACAACGAATAGGATATCCTAATGCATTCATTCCATCTGTAGTGTCTGTATAATAGGGTTGTCCAGGATTCTCCTCATAATAAGTTCCACCCATAATAAGAACAGTGTCTCCTGCAACCATTGTTGTTGAGGCCTTGTATATGGTTCTCCAAGGAACACTCTCAGTTAATCCATTATTAGAATCATCCCCGCTGTTGGAAACATAATAAGTTGCAGCAGAAACAGAATTTAGATTTACGAATAAAAATAACGATGCAACAATTATCATCAAACTCTTTTTTAACATGTTTGTCCTATATTTGAAATTACATTGTTTACATCATCAAAGTTAATAAAGCCGCTACTATCAATATCTAAATGCCCTCTTCCTGTTAATGGTTGTCCTTGATTATAAATTACTAAAGCTAGATCAATTATATTAACAATTAAATCGTCATTCACATCTGTTTGCGCACATGTTATTGAACTTAAAGGCTCTATACATCCAATATAATCTGTAGCGACGACAAAATCATCAAAGTAAACTATGTTTTCTGTTGGGTAAGAAGCAGGTATTCCATTAAACCACCATTCAAGGTCAACCCTATTTAGTTTTAAACTGGAAATAGTTCTCCAGTTGTATCCTGGCCAAGAAATTATTGGCTGCCCTCCCCATCCAACCCATCCCCCAAATGTAAAGAATTTTTCTCTTATCCAGCTTCCATTAACAGAGTTGGTTGAATAATTTCCAACTAACTGATTATTAACCCAAAAAACCTGCTCTCCGTCATATTGATTTGGAGTGTTTGCTTTTAATCTAGCTTCTATACAATACCACCTGTCTTTTTGTATTATTTCTGTTTGGTAGGGAGTAAATATATTTCCATAAAAACTTGTTCCAGAACCATCAATATTTTGCCATGAATGCATTTCCTGCCAGTATGTATAAAACATCCAATATCTTGTTCCAGGAGGGTAATCTGAATCCAAACCGCCATAATCAACAGGCTCTAAACTGCTCCAGAATGCCTGATTACCTGCGGGCCTTGAGCCAGCACTTCCATCATTAGCAGCTATACCCCCCATATGTGCCGGCCATCCTGTATCATTCTTAAATCTAATATAATATCTAACATAAACATCATCTTGACCAGAAATATATCTATGAATTGTCCCTCCTTCATTCGCCCCCTTAGTCGCGGTATCTTTAAGAGAATAATTTCCATGATTTACAACTGAAGAATTCGATTCATAAGAAAAACAGCCAGAGCACTCTCTATACTGCCATCCATGATTTGTTAAAACAGGATCAGCATGTTCAAAATTATCATGAAATAAAACTCTCGGATCATTTCCAATTCCAATGTCTCCAGGATACAATGAAGAAATTCCTGCTGAAACATTTTGAGATAAACTTACAACTAACATCAAAGCAAAAATCAACAATAAACCTCTTTTCATTTTATTTTTTAATTACTAATACCAAGCTCCCCCTTATAAGTATTTCTGTAAGTTTTATTCTTTCTCATATTAACACCTTTTTATCCTAATAATTTTTTCATCTCAAATACAAATGTTTTCGCTCTATCTAATGAAGTCATGGCTTTTGACTTTTTAATTTGTTCGTCCATTTGATACTGAAATTTTGAACGTTTCTCTCTTTCATAATCAAATGATTGTAAAAGCGAATCTGCTTTCGAAGAGATTAGCTCCATGGCATCATCTTTTATATTCTCATACTCTTCGATTAACCCTTTTTTTAATTTGTCTCTTACAAAGACTATCAAAGCGTCACTAGTTATTTTATGGCTTATCTTATCTCCTACTTTATATCCAATTTTAAGCAACACTGCGTTGGCAATGTAGTACATAGCATAGTAAGATGAAACAATTATCCATAAATAGGGTTTATAAGTATCTGTTTCAAGAGTTAGGAGTTTTTGTGTTGTTTCTAATGAATTGTTGCTGTTCTCTACGTACATTTGTCTTGCTGTTTCGTTTTTTTGCTTCTTTAATAGACTCTCTTCTAAATATCTTTTTACATTTGATTCAGCTTCCTTAATTCTTTCTTTGCTAAGCATTTTTTAACCTATAATAATGTTCTATTCCATATAAGATTATATTATTATCTATTGCTTCTTGAACAACATTGGTTTTTTTAGAATCTTTCATCCTAATAAATTCCTCTTCACTAAACACTAAAACATGAGTCTTAATAGGCAGTAATGAAAGGAGATTAGATATTTTTTCTTCGAAATTCTTTTCATTCGAGATAAACATTATATCTATATCTGAGGATTTAGTTGACTTTTTTTTTGCATATGAACCAAATATCAAGAAAATAAAAGAATTAACCTTTATCTCAGACATTATTTCCTTGTACAATTGTTTAATATCTTTATTCTTAAGCAAGGTTTCCTTTCTCTCATTTTCTGCTTTGTATATCTCAATACCATAATAAGAACCATTTAACTCACATAGTGTGCTTTTTCCAACATTTTTTGATAAAAGAATCCTTTTACTTAACAGCTTCTGTGTGGCTATGTATGTTATCTTATAATCTGCTTTAATTTTTTTTGAAATTTCTCTAATGGTTTTAGGTTCTTTCTCTTCTATAAATAAGATTATTATTTTATTTTCTGTTTTCATTATGTATATATATACATAATATTATGTATTTAAACTTTTCTAACAACTCTCAGTATCTTAACAACTCATTCCAAGCCTATTTCTAACCTCACTAACATCTTGATAATTTATAACAGAGTCTTGACTATTAACATTTAAATGATCTCTACCAGTTAATGATTGTCCTTGATTATAAATAACCAATGCTAAATCAATAATATTTATGATTAAATCGTCGTTGACGTCGGCTTGTTGACATGTCACAATTGGAATTCCTGGATTATACTCATAAGCTCCCATGTCAGGAGCACTTCCATACCATAATTTACAACCAACTTGATTTGGATCTATCGATGCTGAAACATTGCAGTGATATCCTGGAACTTTAACACCGCCATCGATGGCTGGAGAAGTTAAAGGATTTGGCCTTAAGAAATCTGGAGAAGAGGGGTTTGTTGAGAGGAATTGGGGATTGAGTTGTTTTGAATTAATTTCTAAGTCTGGCCTAATTGTCCTCAATGTGTTTAGGTCGTAATTAGAAGTACCGTACTGAATCACGCCGGTTTCGAAATCATCATAATAAATATTATAACCTGATTTTAAGTCGAGAATATCATTTGGGCTCTCTAACAATAAATTTTCCCCTCCTGAAAGACCATAATTGATTATCATGTTATTGTATAGGGTAGAATTCAAATTTTGATTACCAGGCCCGCTATTAAAATCAATACCAGTCTCGCTGGGCGTATTTGCTAAAATATTATTAAAAACCCTAACATTTCTTAGATGAGAATCGCATCTGTCCTCCATATCCCTTAATTGGATATCGGGGCCGTAATATTTCCAACCATTAGGAAAATTACCTGATGAATTGTATATTACATTCTCATATACATCATTGTCTCCAGTATATCTAGGAGGAGGACCATAATCTCCCCAACCATCATACAATACAGGACACCAGATAGCTATATCTACTCCATTCCGAGTGAATTTGTTTCTTCTAATAATGCTATTAGATACCATCTGCTTGAAGAAAATCGCAAAAGTACCAACATCATGAATATAGTTGTCTTCAATTGTCACATTCTTGGTTCTGTAAATATTTATTCCAGCACAGTTTGCGGCAAGACAAACACCTCCCCCATCAGTTTCCATTATTGGTCCGTATATTTCGTTTCCCCTAATCACTATGTTATTGGAAGGGTTGTAGTAGATGCCAATGTGGGCGCAGTTCTCCCCTCCCGTACCAAGATTGTCGTGAATGACACTATCTTGGACAGTAACCCAATCTGCGAAGAAGAAAACTCCGCCACAAGCTGATTTTGTAAATTCCATGTGATCGACGGTCTGATAAGAAGAAAGGCAGGCAGCCTGATGCCAATAATCATTATCATATCCCGCTAGCCTTGCATAAGTCGGACCAGTGTGATAACCCATAACTATTGTTCTTGGATAATCTGGATGGCCTTTAAATATTGTGGGGATTCCCAGAGTTCCAGAATTCTCAGGATGTAATGTGGCGCCACCACCCCAATTACAAGGTTTAGTAGGGACTTCATTATAAGTTCCTCCTAAAAAAATCACAACATTTCCCGACGCTGCCGTGTTAGCCTTTGCCATTGTGCACCAAGGCTGTGAAAAGGTTCCAGCCCCAGCATCACTACAACTCGGGTTTACCTTATTCACATATCTAAATTGTCCACTCGGACATTGACTATAATAATCTCCCCTAAACCAGACACCATTTGCTCCATTATTTGTGTCGCAGCAATATCCTGTTCCATCAGGATAAGTTTGGTTTCCGCAACTTATGACTGCAGAAATATTTTGAGATAAATTTACAACTAACATCAAAGCAAAAATCAACAATAAACCTCTTTTCATAAGTTAATATATTTAACATACTTTTTAATCTTTATTCTAATAGAGTTTAAGAAGAATTAAGAACATCAAACATAGACATTATCTTTAGTTGTCTTCTGTGTAAGGGTCTTCTATCAACAACAACGTAAATTCTACCTTTAGTTACATCTACATCACACCATCTTAATGTATTAAGAGCATCTTCCAAAGATTTCCCAGTTGTAACAACGTCATCAACTAAAAGAAACGCCCCCTTTGGAATTTGGCCTTTAATCTCGCCATCTTTTATTATAGAACATAAAGTGTGATTTACTCTAGAAGCTTCTCTGGCAATCAATGCTCCTCCTGTTGGAATTCCAAGGTAGTGGGGAGAATGAGGGATGTAATTAAGTATCTCTCTAAGCCAAGCATCGTCCATCAACATGGAATTAATATCATAAAGTGTATCTGATTTATCTCCACTATGAAGAGTAAATGGTTCTCCTGGTTTTGCCCTTTGAATGTATTTTTCAGGGAAGTTCATAATAAAACAAATAAAAAACCTTATATAAATTTAATTGAGAAGAGTTATTATTTATCTTTCAATTTCAATCCCTAATCTTGTCAATAAGCTATCTATATGTGGTTTTTTCCCTGATATTTCTTCTCTTTTTATGACTATTGGATTTCCTAAACCCCAATAACTTATCTCTCCTGCAGAATCAGCATAACAATCTTGATCTGTGTCTTTGTAGAATGTAGACTTTTTAATGCCTGTTATGACTAAAACATCAGAATTCCCTTCTTGGTATAATTTAAATTTACCATATATATCTCTAAGATCTATGGGACACGATATTGTTTGTACAGGAGCAGATACTAAACTAGCAAGTAAAACAGCACTAAGCCCTTTATTTTTTGGAATTAAATTCTTGATTTTCATATTAAAATATATTGTTTTATCTTTATATATTTTTTGGTAGTTATTACTATAAAGAAATAACTATTCAACTCCAGAAACTTTAGGAACTGTTTTTGTTGTAGTTGAAGAACTAGAAAAACTAATTAAATAATCATCTTTATTTGGATTATTGTATGTATCTTTACACTTAATATAATAATTGTAAGTTTTTCCATTTGTCAAGCCAGTTATAATTTGTGTGTGGTTTGTGCTGTTGGTTGTTGTAAAAGTGTTTGTCATTGAATCGTACAAAACATTTGAAGTTGTTGAATATTTACAAGTTGATATTTCATCTGTTGTTAATGAAATTGTTGTTTGTGTTGTTCCACTTGATAGAGTTCCTGAAGGTTTTCCATTTGACCTTATTGGAGGAATTGTATCTGCAGGAGTTATATCAATGATTATTCCAGAAGCGGCTAATTCTGACTCAATGTTTTGTAATTCATCTTGTGTGTAAGTTGTTTGTGTGCCTGAAACTTGGTTAGAACAAATTGGTGCAGGGCCTCCTTTAAATATGCTATTGACTAAATAAATAATATCAGCCGCAGAAATTTTTGTGTCCCCATTTGCATCAGCTGCCTCTAGTATTTCAGGAGCTTGACCACCTTTAAATATATGGTTGACTAAAAATATTATATCTGCACTCGTAATCCTTCCATCATTATTAGCATCTCCGCAATAATCACTAAATCTCATTTCCTCCAAATTATCATTATAGGCACTATCTCCAATCAAACTAGGCCTTATGTAATTTAAATTAGGCCAATCACTAACCAAGTCAGTAATCTTAAAACTCAAGACAAGAACATTGTCATTTCCTTCAGAAATGCTTTGGAAATTTGTGTTAGAATCATAATTGTATAAATGGAATTTCATTGCTTTTTCAGAGGCAGAAATATATATTGGTGAAATAGGATTTGTATTATAAATATTCATTGATGATGCCCTTCCTTGAACACTTGAGTAATAAGGCTCATAATAATATTTGCTTGAGTCATATCTTAATATAGTCTCTAAACCTACAACTGGAGCATTATTTTCTAAATTAAATGTTATATCAACATAAGGAGCACTTGTCGGTATTGGTTGGCCAATTGAATTAGGATCTCTTCTCCATACAACAGGACTAACTTGATAATCAACAATGGCTTTATTAATTGATAACGGAATTTTCTGGCATTGTTGAGAATTTCCATTAACTAAATATTTTTTCATTAATAAATAATCTCCAACATCAACCTTGTTATTTTTGTCAAAATCATAATTATCCCAATACTCGAGTGAATTAGTATTTAAATTTTTTAAGGTAATCCAGTATAATTCATTCAAATCATTAGTTGTAAAAGTTTCAAAATCTAAGTCAACATCTCCGCAATATAAATTAACATCAGTGCAGCTTAATCCATCAGGAGAACAGAATGGAGTATTGGAAGGACAGCCGCAGACATCGCATCTTTGTGGAAAAGGAGCCAGTTCTCTGTTAACTTTAACAGCGCCTTTTGACATATAATAAGAATGGAAAAGGTTTCCATTTTCATATGTTAATTTATAAAACCCATCAAGAGTGTCTCTATTATTTGGAAAACACCTTGAACCAGAACATTTGTTATCAGGCCATAAAACTTCCCAATCAGGAGTTTGGTGATTTATACCTAATCCAGATAAATAAT
Organism: Candidatus Woesearchaeota archaeon; assembly: GCA_964497435.1. GTDB lineage: Archaea > Nanobdellota > Nanobdellia > Pacearchaeales > GW2011-AR1 > CAZCCD01. Next base: position 137,417 of record CAZCCD010000001.1, read on the forward strand.
AATAATCTTTACTCAATCCTTCGGAATCTTCAGCACATTGTGTTGACTGAAATCTTCCTGTAACATGGTTTTTTACAAAATAATGAAAGTACATAATTTTGTGGTAAGATTCTTCTAGTCCAGCATAAGCCCCCCTAATACATGACCAATCATCTCCGGCACATCCAGAAAATGAAACACTACGACAATCATCAAATCCAGGCCATCCGCAAAATGCATTAATGCCATCATTCCCATTAGGGTTAGTAACTCCAACTATATTCCAACAATCTCTTAAACAATCACCATTATCATTAGGGTCACACATGTGCAAAACATTATCTCCTAATGGGCCATTAGTTTCTCCTCCGAATTGCCTGCTACCACCCGGCAAAATAGAGTATATCCCTCTTCTCCAATCACCAGGAGGCAAATCATAGTAAACTGGTTTTGGATCAGAGACTATAGCTAAAAGCTCACATGCGTCATTTTCATTTCCTCTGCCTGCTGTTCTGTAAACACAAACCATTCTCGGCATCTGGTCATGGAATTTGTCTAAACTCTGATAACTAACTTTATGGGATAATAAACTCCCGTCATCATAATTAACTGTTAGTTTGGCATCATAAAAACATCCTGGGACCTCTGCATCGGTATCAATCTGTCCAAGTATTCCTTCTTCTACCTCCCCCACTCCATTGACGCCAGGAACATCTGTCCAAGTCCCTGATAAGTCTTTTCTTTCAATTTTCCAATTAATTACATTCTTGTCGCTTTCACCTGCAGCCCCTTCCACATTTCTTGCCCTTCCGAAATAATCTGCATCTGTTGTGTCTATAAAAGTGTCTTCTTGTTCTAAAGGATAATTAATCCCATGATATCTCGAGCTTTTAGTTTCATCAGGAAAGAGTTGTATACATTCCCAATAAGGAATTCCATGTTCTACCCAAAATGCCAGACATATTTCGTTAATATGATCTCTATCTTCATCAACTAAATAATAAAGAAAAGTTGGATAATCTACTGGGCCGCCAATCCCCCGCATTAATACTCTCATAACTGTTTCTGAAACCTCCTTTCCAGTAAATCCAAGATTTAACATACTATATCTATATCTTGCAAGTGCAATTAAGAGAACATCCCCTCTCAAATGATCTTCTGAAAGCCAAAATTCAGGACTGTCATATCTTGAAGGACCGTATGAAAGTGGAATAATATTTAACCCTTCTATTTCCCAAAAAAGATTCAAACTTAAAAATTCTGCTACACCCTCTCGCAACCCCCTAAATTCTGGATCATCATCATAAAAATTCCAATTCTCTAAACCCATTAAAGATGCATGTAACATATGCCCCATCTCATGAGAAACTGTAAGTTCATCTAAAGAGAATGGCTCACTCCTCCCTATGCGTTTAGATATAAGGATTTCTCTATTCTCTGCGTCAGCTGTTCCTGCTGTATCATCATCCTCAAAATCATGGTTTATTTTTATCTGAATGTCTGGCATCATAAATATGCTGGGGTTTTCAATATCATGAACATAATAGTTATAAAACTGGGTGGCATAAAATAAAGTTGATGATGCTTCTTTCTTATAAGATTGATCCCCTAAGAGAGGATCAGAATAGTCAAAGTTATAAGGTGTATCAGGATACATTTTTTCTCCTTCAAGATCACTAACTAACAAGCCGTTATCTGATAATCCAATAACAGTTACAATCGGCCATGTGTTATCGAAAAGATCTTTATTCCAAGTGCTGAAAGTGAATATAGGAGTTATTTCAATTTCTGTAGAGTCAAATTCAAAATTCCCCTCTCTATCAGCTGCGGCAAAAGATCTATTACAGTCAATATCAAGATTACATCCAAGTATTTCTGTACAAGGCAATCCATCAATAGAACATATATCTAAGGTTTTATTATCGTCATTATCACTATCAAAACAATAATTATCTCTGCATGATCTAAGAAAGTATGAATCACAAAACGATCTTTCATCAAACTCAAGGCTCTCAGAAAGTATACACGACCCATAATCATTGCCATCATCATAAAAAATGCCTATTCTTGGGAATGGCTCTTTTTTAGGCACCCGATTAAGATCTTCATCATACCAAAGATATTCTCCTTCTATGCTGCCAGAATAACGGGCATAATTTATTAAATTTTTGATAAGGAGTATCTCTCCTGTATGGGCGTCAACTAAATACATCAAGCTTATATGTTCTACTTCATAGTCTGGAAGAATTTCCCACACTAAATGATAAGTCGTTAACTCTTTTTCAACCTTAGGATAAATTTTAAGCGCTCCTCTAGAAGATGAAAAAATATTATTATCATTTTCAACCTCATATTCTTTTACAATCCTTTCAGCTTCTTCCTTTGTTATACTTGGATTTACATCTAGATTTATGTTGGGATTAAAATTAGATTCATAAGACCTAAGCTTACTGTCTTTGAATGCTAGTTTGGTGTAGCTTCCCATAACACGAATTCCCTTATATTCTTGATAAAAATTAACTACACCAAGATCTTCATTAGATAATCTAGCTGGTGGAGAATAATATGCTTTATCTAAAATTATTTTTTCATTGTCAACTTTTAATATTGCTTTATTGCTTTGAAGAAATTCTCGTGTTGCTTCTTCAAGGTTCTCTTTGTTAATATTAACATTTGTAACAGAAATACCTAGTTTTGAGTAAATTCTGTTGGGGATTTTTGTTTCCTTATCATACCCAATTTTAACACCTTCTTTTTCTAATGTTTGTTCAAGGCTTGTAGTCCTTTCTATTGAAAAGAAAAATTTTCCTCCTTCCTTAATAGCCAATCCAGTAAAACCTTTAGTTAGTAAGAATACAATTATGAATACGCCAAGTAAACCTAAGATTAGCAGTCTTTGAGCCTCTTTTCTCATTAGAAAATATAAAGAACAATATTACTTAAACTTTACTAGGATAAAGAACTATTTTAATTTCCAAGATTTTTCCACTTCTCTCATATCTGGCTTATTTTCTCTTATTTCTATTTCGAACAACTTAAGTAAACGGCCTGTACGAGCCCTAGCCATTTCTCCCCTAGAATCTGCCTTACCATCTCTATCCTTGTCCCTATAGAATTCAAATGGTTTTCTAACTCTTTCTCTAATTAGATAAATGGAATTGTCTGAGCCTAATGTAGAATCTGTATAGACAGTATCTCTAGTATGGTTGCTATAAGGGGGGACCACTGTTGAATTAGAGACACTAGGTATTATAACCACAGTAGCAAGAGCAACAGCTCTTGCAAACCCCGATTTTCTAAGTCCATAATCATTGACTCCCATAGCATGTCTATTAATGTCTGGTTTATAAATCTTTAGAATGTGACTACTTTTAAGGAACAAGGAAGCATATAATTTATGCTCTTTTCATCCATCATCTTAAACTCTTCCTTAATAACCATAAATCTTTTTTAACATTATCGCTGTTCTGGAGATAAGAACCAGTTATGAATAAATTAGCTCCTGCTTCTGCAGCTTTAGGGGTATTTTCCAGGCCAAGTCCTCCGTCAACCTCTATGTTCAGTTTTGGTTTTAATTTTCTAAGTTGTCTAACTTTTTTTAATGTAAATGGTAAAAATTTATTCCCATATTTACCAGGATAGACAGTCATAACAAGAACAAGATTTACTTTATTCAAGTATTTTTTAATCTTATTAATTGAAGTTTTAGGATTAATTGCTATGCCAACTCTTTTTCTTTTGGATTTTATTAGTTTAATTATTTCATCAGGATTTTTCACAGCTTCAATATGGAATATAATTGTGTGAACTCTTCTAGCATATTTATTTATCCATTTTTCTGGATTAAGCATCATTAAATGAGCTTCATAATTTCCTTTTGGAACTTTAAAATCAAACATTAATGATTTATTCTTGACAAATTTTCTATCCATGACATCTAGCTGTAAGCGTTTAATATATTTTTTAACTTTTGAAATTCTCTTATTTAACTCTTCCTGATTTTTGGCAATTATAGAAGCGATTATTTGCTTTTTCATTTTATAAGGGGAGAGGTCATAAGAACTTTTCGGTTGCTGGATGCATCGAGACAAAAGGCAAAGCCTTTAGCTGCTTCGCCAAAATGTCAAAGCAAACCAGCTGGAGGTTTCAATTCCGTAGGTTCTTTTTATTTTTCATATATTTTAGGAATTATCTTTTATAATCATGAAATCCCAAGACCCACCAGAAAAGGATTTTGATTAATGATTAGCAGATTCTATAGCCTTTTTTGTATCTTTTAAAAATATGCGGCTTGCCTTAGGAATTTCTATCCCTATAACGCTTCCGTCTCTTGATAAGTCTATTACAATTCCATTAGGCAGTTCTACACTCTTCCAATATTCTTTATTTTGGAGCCTTACACCAAGGACATCTTCTTCTTTATCATACCACTGTTCCATTTTAATCTAACCAATATGCAGTTATTATTCTTTTTATACCTTTTCCTTTTTCTCTATAAACAACTTTTAAAACTCTTCCTGAAGGAAGAATTCTTGTAATAGCGTTAAAAGCGTTTTTCCAATTTTTATCCTTTAATTTTTCAGAATTGTTAATACATATTTCTATTAAATCATCTGTGATTTCAGGGCGATATTTCTTTTGTTTTTCCCAATGAAATGAATATTCAATTTTCATCTTTTAGAATCAATCTTCCTCAATCTTCTTTTATGTCTTTCAACGTTTGAAAAAGGAGTTTTCAACCAGAGTTTTATTGCATTTTTTGTTTGTTTTTCATTCAAAAATCTGGCTCCAAGAGAGAGAATGTTTGCATCATTATGTTCTCTTGAAAGTTTTAAGATTTTTGGATTTCCTCCATAATAAAATGCTGCTCTGGCTCCCCTGATTCTATTGGCAGCTATTGCCTCTCCCTGCCCAGAACCAGCAATGATTATTCCTTTAGAATCTCTGCCTTTAGCTACTTTTTCAGCAAGAGGAATCACAAAATCAGGATAGTCATCATCTTCATGATAAACTAAAGGCCCGCAATCAACTATCTTGTACTTTTGTTTTTTCAGCCATGCCTTTACTTTTTGTTTAAGATAAAATCCTGCATGATCTCCTGCTAAGTATATCACCTTTTTCATAGAAGAATAAGTAAAAAAGAGTTTATTAATTTAATTAAATTTGTTAACATGACTAATATTCTAACTAAATGCTATATTTTTGACCCCAATTTATTATATATTTATTTTTTAAGATACCTAACTTAAACTACCAATTTAACATAAAAATCTAATTATCAATCATTTCCCATAAATTCCCAGTTACACTACCTACTTTATATTCATAAGGCAAATTTTATATAGTTACACTACCTTTCAAAATTAATTTAAAAGAGGAATAATCCTTATTGTCTTAAGGGAGAGGTCATAAGAACTTTTCGGTTGCTGGATGCATCGAGACAAAAGGCAAAGCCTTTAGCTGCTTCGCCAAAATGTCAAAGCAAACCAGCTGGAGGTTTCAATTCCGTAGGTTCTTTTTATTCCGTAGGTTTTTAAACAATGGTTTATAAAAGATACATAAGAAGAAGGGTTAATGGAAAGCTAAAGCTTTTTGGTCCATATTACTATGAAAGCAAGAAAGTTGATGGAAAAGTCATTTCAACATACATAGGGCCAAGTGAAAAAGAAAATTTAATTATTTTAAAGCTGAGAACAAGACCCAAAATATTCTTTTTGTCAGTATCTATAATTGCACTAATAATAATTCTTTTTTTTGTAATAAAATTATTTCCGACAGGAAAAATCTCATCTGAAATACCAAATACTTATTTCGAAGGAGAGGTTTTATCTGGAAATATAAATCTTATATTGAAAAATGGGGAATTAATTCCTGCTAACACAAAATTAATTATAGACAATGCAGGGGAAATAAGCGAGTATTCTTTGAGAGAGTTACTGCCAATAGAAGTAACTATAGATAATTTTTATGTTGAAGACAAAGAAATAATAGGTAGTGGAGAAGGCTACGGGATAGCTGGAGAAAATCCTGATATTTCTCCCTCTAAAGGTTTTGGGAAAGAATATCTAACTGGAAATCAATTTAATTTACCTATAGATTTATCTAATTTAAATATTGTAGCAAGACAAGGAATTCTAAGAGTAAGTTTTGTATATAATGATATAGAGATTACTTCTGCGACACAAGAAATTGAAATAAAAAAACAAATTAGCAAGACAGGAATTACAGGAACTGTCCCTGGAGAAAAAGTAAATGAATCAAATATAACTATTCCAATAAATGAACCTGTAATAGAAACAGGGCATGGAGAAGTAATTGTTAATCAACCTGTAAAATGGACAAAGAAAATAACCCTCGAGAATAAAGGAAATGTGAGAGTTGAAATTCCTGGACAGGCAGAAAATATAGTTGTTTATAAAATTTCAGAAGATGAAAAAAAAGAAAAAGTATCTGACCAAAAAATAAAAATAACTGCGAAAGCTTCTGCCGAGATAATTCTTGATAAAAACGGAGAATCATTAATTAAAAGATTTTTCAAAAAAATTATTAACTTCATAACAGGCAAGGTTGTTACTGTGCAGGAAACAAGGGGCGTGAAAGAAGTTTTTGTTGATGAGAATGAAAAACAGTATGAAATTGAATATGAAATACCAGGCCCTTATAAAACAGAACAATTAACAGAAAAAGGGAAAATAATTGAAGTTTTAAGCCAGGATATAAATTATGAGAGTGTTTTAGTGTCAACAGAATTAGATGAAAGCTTAAATGTAAAAAATCCTTCAAGTATTAGAATTCATTGGCAAGAACAAGATGTCTTAATTAAACCAGAGAAAGTTGAAGATAAAGATTCCAACGGAATTTATGATTATCTTGAATTTATAGCTCCTTACTCAAACCAGATTTTTGAAGTAATTGTTATTACAAAAGCAGAGCATCTTGATTCAAATAGGAATTTTATTTCTGATATTTATGAAGAAGTCAAAGAACTTGACGATATTTTCAGCGAGGAAATTAAAAACAACGAATACGTCAGAGTTACATTTGAACAGAACTTAATGAATGAAAATGATATAACTCTTTTCCCTAAAATTGCATCTGGAGACCCAAGAATAGAGGTTTATGAAGAAGATAGTGATTTGTTAATTACAGAATTTTCAAATCTAATTGATAATGAGTATAATAAAGTTTTACTTACAAATCTTCAAGGAGAGCAAGATACATTTGATTTAAAAATTGTTGGTGGAAGTTTATTTTTTGATCATGTTGTTGATCCTCTTGTTAATTTATTTTATGACACCTTTACAGACACTACTGGAACACTTCTGACATCTCATGCTCCTGATATAGGAACTTCTTGGACACAGGTCTGGACATCTGGTGGAAATCTTGACATTGAGTTCAACCAGCTTCAGCATACTGGAACAATAAATGACGGGGGGATAGGAATTGCTAATCCCACCCCAACAAGCAGTAATTATACTGTTTCTGTTCTTTATGCTGTTGCAGATAATCAGGATGATACCTCAACTTTGGTGTTAAGATGGATTAATGAAAACAACTTCTATTCTTTTAGATGGTCTACTACAGCATCTCAGAGTCTAATAAATAAGAGGGTTTCTGGAACCTGCACTGTGATTAATTCAACTTGTCCAAGTCCCTCACAAGGACAGACAGTAAGATTTGAGGTTATTGGTAGCCAGTTATCTGTTTATTATAATAATATTTTAGCCTGTTCTGTTATTGATACTTCTTTGACTTTAGCTGGCGCCGGAGGAACAGGAGTTGGGGCAACACCTTGCGATACTAATAATGATGTAAGCTCTCAGAGACTTGACAATTTTAATATGACTGAAATTGTGGCAGACACAACACCTCCAATAATAAGCAACCCCAATATAAATGACACAGAAATAAATCAAAATGAATATTTTTGCTTAAATGCAACAGCAACAGATGTTTCTGGAATAAACAGTGTTTTAGCAGAGGTCTGGAATACAACCAACTTTGTTAACTACACGATGTCTGATACAGGAAATTCATGTTCTGGAGTTGGAGGAGACGATGTTTACGGGGTTTCAATCCAGGGAATAGCTTTAGGATTGTGGAATTACAACAAAGTTTATGCAAATGACACTCTTGGAAATTTAAATGCTTTTGATTTCTCTGATTTAACAATTAATGTGATTGGATTAAACCAGCCTCCAACTGTTAATTATGTTCAATCAATTCCATCCCAAATTCCTCTTGAAGGAACAACTAGAACAGTTGTATTTGAAACAAAGGTTTCTGATCCAAATGGAGTTGGTGATATTAATAATTCAAAGGTAAGAGTAAACTTTAGCATGCCTGGAGAACAAACAAGATATGGAAATTGTTTATGGAGCAGTGATATAAATTCTATGACAGCAAATTATTCCTGCTCTGTTAATATGCTGTATTACGACGCATCTGGAACTTGGAATGTTTCTATTAATGCAACTGATTTATCTGGGGCTTTGGCAGTAAACAATACACAAACATTTGTTTATCTAGAACTAAAGGCAATGGTAATTACTTCTCCGATAGGAGCATTAAACTGGCCAATACTTAATCCAGGAGCAACTAATTTACTTTCTACAAATCATCCAAATGTTATTGAAAATACAGGAAACTATGAAGGGCCTTTATTAATTACTGCCAGTGATTTAGTTGGAGAAACAAACCCTAGTGAAACAATTCCGGCCATTAATTTCAGGGCAGGACCTAGTTCAGGCTCTGAATGCACTGCAACACAGCTGCAAAATGGAGTTTCGGTTTCTATTGCTGGTTCTAATTTACCAAGAGGACCAGGAGCAACAGAAGAAATTTATTACTGTTTAAATAGCGTACCATTTGTATCATCTCAGACATATTCAGCAGTAGGAGCAAATAGTTGGACAATTGGGATATAAATTTTGTTTTGATTTAATATAAATTAGTCTCGCTATTGCTCGAGATTGGCTTGAGTTAACCTCTAAAAAATACTTTTATATTAATTATTTCTATAAATTAACAAGTGAGCTTGCGAACAAGTGTTTGCACGAAGCAAATTTAATAATTAACAACTGAGTGCGGACACGGAGTTAAATATTAATAATATTAACAATTCAGAGAACACAAAAATTTAAAAACATAAAATCCCATAATATTAAAATGAAAAAAATAGGGGTGTTTTTTATAATCTTGTTATTAGGAGTTTCTATGATCTCGGCAAGCTTTTTTGATATATTTAAAGAAACTGGAAAAGCATCTTCTGGTTCTCAAGGAGTATCTGTAGTTGTTGCTGGAACTAATGCTCCAACAATTGACCAACCAAGTGCCTCAATAGCAAATCAAAATCCCACAGAGAGTGGAATCACTGTTGTAAATTTTCAAGTTGTGGTAACTGATCTTGATGGAGTTGCAAATATTGATGATACGAGCTTAATTGCAAGAGTTTCTCGAGGAGCAACAACAAGGACAGCAACATGCATAAACCCAACAAACATTGATGCTGATACAAGAAGTTATGACTGCACAATTAACATGCAGTATTTTGATGAGGCAGGGGCATGGGATTTTTATGCTGAAATACAAGATCAAGAAAACAATTTAGGAACAAGAACAATTCTTGGTTATTTTACTTACACTCTTTTAATGGCTATGCAAGTTCCATTATCTCCTCCTACATTGAATTGGCCGTCACTTACTCCAGGAGCAACAAATGTTTTATCTAACAATGATCCGACTGTTGTAACTAATACAGGAAATTATGCAGGGAATATCTGGGTAACTGCCTATAACTTAGAAGGAGAGACTACTCCAGGAGAATTTATTCTTGCGACTTCTTTTAGTGTTGATTCATTAACAGGAGGAGTTCCTCCATCAGAATGCAATGTTGGAGTTACAGCAATTGCCTTGGGTCCTGAAGCAACAGCAGTAGATACAGGAGTCAATGCAAATAGAGGAGGCTCTGCAAATGTCTACTATTGTATAACCTCTGTTCCTTTTGTGCCATCTCAAACATACTCAACATCAATAAGGGGCCCGGCATTTAGTTGGGTAGTCTCTTATGTATAATAAAATGAATCACCCCGCGCTGAAGCGCGAGGTATCAAAGAACAAAACAAAATGTTAATGCAAAAAACACGGGTTAATCAAATAATTGCAGATAGTCATAATAGTAGACTGGACTATGAGTATAATCATAATTTTACATATTATCATTTATCAAAACTAAATTTTAAGGATGGCGATTCCTCACCAAGTTTGAAAACTTGGGTATCCTCGCCGTGGATGTAATGAAAAACAAAATAAAATTAATTTTTGGAATGATTTTTGTACTCTTAATTTTCATTAATTTTGTAAATTCTGCAGGAATTGTTTCGCCTTATTGGAGAGACTATCCTCTTAGAATGACCCAAGGAGAAACAAAGATTGTTAATTTTAATTTACAAAATCTTGTAGGTAATCAAGATGTAACTGTTGAGGTTAAACTTAAACAAGGCTCAGAAATTGCCACCCTAGAAAAAACAACCTATACTGCAAAGGCAGGGACATCTGATACAATGATACCATTAAAAATATCCATCCCAAATAATTATAACAAACAAGTTCAAAGAATTGAGTTAGAAGTAAAAACAGTTAATTCTGAAACTGAAGGCATGATTGTTCTTGGAAGCGGATGGACTGCTTCTTTTGATGTTATTGTTTCTGAAAAAGAGATAGAAAAAAGAACACTAGCTTGGATAATAGTGCTGTTGATTTTAGTAATAGTTGTGATGGCATTGATAATTTATATATTATTAAATAGAAAAAGAAGATAATCAATAAATTTTATATAGCTCTTTTAACAATTATATTTATGAAAAAAAATACTTTCTTAATTTTTATTCTTTTAGTAATCTTATACTTAATTATAAAAATAATAAGTGGAAGTGTTACAGGCCAGGCTCTTCAATCTCAAACAAATGTTTCTATTTTTGTTGAGCCATCAATCCCTATTATTAGAATATATAATCCTCAAAGCCAGAATTATCAATCTCCTGTATTGCTTAATTATTCAATAAGAAACAACTTTAGTTCTGCATGGTATAACATAGATAATTTAAATAATATCTCTTTACCAAATTTGTCAGATAATTCGTTAACATTCAGCACTTCTGAAGGAACACATATTCTCTATTTATACGCAAATAATACATTTGGAACAAGCATGGCTAATGTAACTTTCATAATTTCTAGCCAATCACCTTCTGATGGAGGTAGTTCTAGTGGAGGAGGTGGAAGTGGCGGTTCAGGAGGTGGCGGAGCTCCATTGCTTTTTCAAGTTGATAAAACCTTGATTGAATCATCGGTATTTCAAGGAGAGAATAAATTAGAAATAATTAACATAAAAAATATTGGCAGCCAGTCTTTAGAAATAACATTTGACTTAGTAGACTTAGATACATTTGTAATTATTGGAGATGATAAATTCTACTTAAAACCAGGTGAATCAAAAGATGTCAATGTGAATGTTTTTGCATTGGAGAATGCTCCTCCAGGAATCTATGTCGGAAAAATCCTTGTTAAATCTGGGTTTTTTTATAAAATTGTTAATGTGATAATAGAAGTAAATGAAAGAGAAACTTTGTTTGACCTTCAGATAGAAATCCCTGAAGCTTACAAGATAGTTTTGCCGGGAAAGAAAATTTTAACTACGATAAAGATGATAAATCTTGGTTTTACTGGAAACCCTGTAGATGTTGATCTTTCACTTTCGATAAGAGATTTGGATAATAATCTTATTTCTACTCTATCAAAAGAAGTCATTGCAGTAGACAGGAGCCTTTCAATAATCAGAGAATTAAACATTCCAGGAGACATAAATGAAGAAACATATTTAATTGTAGGTGAATTAAAATATGGAGATATAACTGCGTCCTCTTACGATACTTTTGAAATAAAAGAAAAAAAATTTCCTTTATTTTGGTGGCTTTTTTTCTTATTTATTGTTATTATTTTAATAGTATATTTATCATACAAATTAAAAAAACAAATAAAAAGAGACATTATACCTTATATAAGCCCATTTAGAAAAAAGAAGAAAAAATAAAAAAATAAATTTTAAGTTTTCTTTAAACATAATTTATCAGGCCCGTGAATAAATATAGAAATCAAAACTATCAACAATCCAAAGTCCCTAATAGCAACATCATTATACCCTAAAGAAATTATGATTCCTATTAAATGTAGCGAACTAATTAAAGCCACTACTCTTACAAATAATCCTAACAATAAAAGCGCTCCAATAACTAAATCAAATACACCATTAGCATAAATTAAATTTGCCGGAGAAATTCCTATGTTTAAAATATATCCAGGAAGATAACCAAGCCAGTTTTCAGGATTAATGAGCTGGCTTATTCCAAATATAAAAAATACGATTCCAACACCATATCTTGCAATTGCAGGAGCGTATTCTTTTTTCATATTAAATTGATAAAAATATTATTGTATTTAAATTATTCTTTATTTTAAAGGAGATGTCATAAGAAGAACCGTAGACTCTCTAAAGGGAGATGTCATAAGAACTTTTCGGTTGCTGGATGCATAGAAACCCGCTGGAGGTTTCAATTCCGTAGGTTCTTTTTATTATTGCACAATCAAAGTTCCTTTCATATTACTATGTCCTGTTCCACATTGCACACTACAGAAAAATGTGAATTCCCCTTTTCTATCGGCAATAAATTCAACATTAACTGTTTCTCTAGGATCTAAACTTTCGCTTACTTCAAAACCAGGCAAAGCAAATCCAGTTGTTAGGATTCATCAAAGATTAAATAGTAGCGTAAATAAAACCAATTTTCAAACCAAATTGAATTTAGTTTGTTATATGCTTTGTATAAATTTCTAAGTAAAAAATCTCTTTTTATTAATATAACCATTACTTTTTAACTAACAATAATAGTTCCAGTTGAACCGACCTTTAAATGGTCGTGATATCTCCATGTTCCAACTTGATTAAAGGTAAAACTATAACTCTCTCCTGGATTGATTCCTCGACAAGCATCAAAAATATTTGCTTCTTCAGAAGTTCCACATTTATCAATATCAGAACCAGGATAGACTTTATGAGTTGGATGGACCGCTGAAGCAGGCCAAATGTTTGAAGTGCCAACATTAGTGAAAGTAACTATCTCTCCAGCACTTATAGTGAGTGTGTTTGGACTAAAACCAGAGGAACTCATTTCAATAATATTCGCTGTTGTGTCTGTTTCACCACCCCCGGTTTGAGTGTTATCAGGCTGATTTTCCTGATCAGAATCAGTTGTTCCAGGGCTAGATGTTCCAACAGTAGAAACACTTGCTTTTTTTTCTGTGTCAGATCCAGAGCCACTAAAAATTAAAATTGCTAATACAACTGCAAGGATTACAACAGTTGTACTAATAACAGCAACTTTTTTCATTTGAATTTAAAAAATCCAGTCTTTATATATTTTATTATTAATTTTTTATCTTCAGTTTTTTTCTTTAAACCGGACAAGCTTGGACGATTTCTTAATCATGTCTTTATTTTTAACTTCTTTCTTAATGCTTCTTCATCAAAACCCACAATAATATCTCCATCAATGTCAATAGTAGGAACAGCCATTTGCCTTGATTTTTTTATCATTTCTTCTGCAAACTTCCTATCTCTTCCAACATCTTTTTCAGTAAAAGGTATTTTATGTTCTTTTAAAAATTCCTTTGTCCTGTAACAAAACGGACATGTTTCTGTTGTGTAGATAATGACTTTTGGCATTTTATTTAAATTATTATTTATTAATAAATTGTTATTTTTAATTTTAACTATTTGATGTATACTCAATTTTAATTACTTGGTCATCTTTTAAAATTAAGTTATCAAATTCAAGGCTTTCAACCTCGTTAACAAACATCTTCAACTTTCCATTCTCTGTTGTCTTGTCAAATATTTGGTTTGAATTAAATTCCTTTCCCCATATATCAAAAAAATCTCCAAGTACAAAGTCTCTTTCGCAAGGTCCTTCAACATGTAGCTCTCCTGTAGAATCATGAGTGTGCAATGGCCTCATTATTCCGGGATAAATTCCTATCTCTGATGGAATCTCTTGAGTAATTCCGTCAATTACTATTTCTAAGTCCTGATGTATGTGTAATGCTAAATTTGTATGCCCACCAATATTAATTTCAGTGGCTGGTTGATTTTGACAGGATTCGCCTTCTTTCATAGTGCTTAAAACAACTGCTCCGATCAAGGCCGTGATTCCTACCAAAACCAATATTATAATCATTTTATTTCTTATTTTCTTTGTGTTTATTGGTTTTTTTTCGGTTATATTACTTTTATTTTCAGAATACTTGGCAGAATTATGATGTCCTAAAGCCTCTTCACTAGCAAAATCCCTTTTACATATCTTACACGTGAATTTTTTTTCTTCCATTATCAATAATTTATTTTTTGAAGAAACATTAATTAATAAAACTATCTAAACTTAGCAACTCTGCCCCAACCTACTCCTCACTTCACTAACATCTTGATAATTTAT
>CAZCCD010000002.1:0-138812 GCA_964497435.1 Candidatus Woesearchaeota archaeon
TTCCCAAAGTGCCCATTGCTTTCAGATAATCGTCACTTAATTCCACTATTGGTGCCATGCTTTTCCATAGAAATTTAGGTTTATAAATCTTTATTTTTAACCATTTAAGAAAAGTAACAATTTTATCTCACTCTCAAAATCTTGTTTTTTCCTTCTCCTTCTCTAAAAATTAATTTCTTTTTTTCCAAATTAACAATATATCTTGTAAAACTCGCCTTAGGGATTCCAAGTTTTTCACGAACTTGTTTTTGCCTCATTGGTTCTTTCATCAACATTTCAAGAATTTTCTGTTCGTTTTCGTTGATAAAGGGCATAATTGTTTTAAGGCTAATTTTTTTCCTTCTGGATTTTAGAAAATAAAAAAATAAAATACAAATAATGATTAATACAGCCATAAAAACATAAACAAAATCATAATTCTTTTTGTCACTCAATCTATAATCTACCTTAAAATAAAGTCTTTCATTTTCCCCAATTAAAGAAATAGTTTTATCTTCAAGGTTAATTACACTTTCAACTCCCTGAACACTATTGATTGATTCAAGATTTTTCGGAAAATGAATATCTAATAAAATAGTCTCGTAATTTCCAAAATCCAAATTAAAAGTCCAAATATCTTTATTTTTAATAGTTAGAAAATCACTCTCTCCTCTTAATTTGTTATCAAAAAAATTTACTCCATTTAAATTTAAATCAAAATCACTATCAATATAAAAATCAGCCTTTCCTTGCTCATCAATGTAAATATCTCCTGTTATATATTGGGCTGAAATAAGCTGAATTGATGCTAAAATAACCCATATGTAAAATACTTGTTTTATCATTAATAAAAAATATTGAACATATTTATAAATCTTACAAAAAAAAGAAAGAATAAGGAAAAAATAAAAAAAAGTTAAATTATAAGCAACGACCCACGATACATTCAGTTGTTATGTTTGTAGCACAGTTTATTGTACCATTATGGGCACCCGTTCCAATACAATAATATTCTGTTAGTGTAACATTATTAACACAATTATCAAAGTAGCTATAAGGAGTACCATTTTTGTATCCACTAACACTTCCATTTACATTTGCCACTATACCTCCATCAGTGTCATTGCAAGAATCTGCTGGAGTACAAACTCCCCCTTCATCAGTTTGCCCGTTACAGTTGTCGTCTACATTGTTGCATGTCTCTGTTCCTGGACTTCCTGGCGTACATGAAACTTGATCATTTATACAAGTTGAACTTCTTTGACAAGCTCCAACACCACAAGTTGTTGAACCAGCAACACAACTCTCTTCAAAATTATCATTTAAACTTGAGCACCCACTATCTCCTTTAATAGAGCCATCAGTGCAACTCTTTTTGCTTCCTATGTAGTCACATCTTCCATCTCCATCATTATCTATCCTATCACCACATGCATTCCAATTACTTTGTCCAGGGGCCTTTCCAGTTACAGACCCTCTTACAAGGATAATTAACAAAATCACTATAGCAACAATTATAGCTATTATCCACCAAGTTTTAGATGACAATCCTCTTTTATTCATCATTTTTACCTCCTTTCACTTAAATAATGTATAACTTAGATTATATCTTAAAAAAGAAAATATATATATATCTTTCGGTTAATCACTATCAACTTAAAATGATATTCATCTTTTAATTTAAAATAATCTTAAAGATTGCTTTTATTTATATGTAAAATTTGCACTCCTCACATTTGCTAGTTGTGAATTATGTTAATCAAATCTGTGAACGAAAGTGAACAGCAATTTAGAAAATCACAAATTCGGGGTATGTCTTGATAACTTGACAGTATTTGGTTAAGCTAATCTTTGCCATAAAGAAAAAACCCAAACTTTATTAACCATTAATTTACTAATTCTTTTATGTTCTCCAAACTCAAAGAAAAATTAAAAAGTTGGACAAAAAAACTCACTGAAAAAGCAGAAAAAATAGAAGAAACTCCAGAAAAAGAACTTAAAGTACCTATGAAGTTCGAACCGGGCTTGCAAAAATATGAACCTGATTTAGAAAAACTCCAAGAAAAAATTGAAGAAATAAAAGAAGAAACCAGAGAAATAAAAAAAGAGATTAAAGAAAAAGAACTAGAAAAGAAAATAGAGATTATTGAAAAAAAGGAAGAGGAAAAACCAGGCTTCTTTAAAAAATTGGTTTCTAAAATATCTAAAGTAAAAATATCTGAAAAAGAATTTGAGGTTTATGAAGAGGAGTTAAAAATGCTTCTTTTAGAAAATAATGTTGCATTCGAAGTTGTAGAAAAAATAATAGAAAGGCTAAAAGAAGAAATAGTTGGCAAGGAGTTTTTAAAAAAAGAGATTGAAGATGAAATAAAAGACACATTAAAAATTATAATAGAAGAAGTAATAATCGAGCCTTTTAACATTATTGATAAAATTAAAGGAAAATCTCAAGACCAGGTTAGAGAGCCATTTGTAATTTTATTTTGCGGGATAAATGGAACTGGCAAGACAACGACAATAGCAAAAATTGCAAGCCACATGAAAAAAAATAAATTAAAGGTTATTTTAGCTGCCGCAGACACTTTTAGGGCAGCCTCAATAGAACAGTTAAAAAAACACGCTGAAAAAATAGATGTTAAAGTCGTTTCTCATGATTACGGAAGTGATCCTGCTGCTGTTGGTTTTGATGCAATAAAATATGCCAAAAAAAATTTCATGGATGTTGTATTAATAGATACTGCAGGAAGAATGCATACTTCAAAAAATCTTTTAAAAGAGATGGAAAAAATATCAAGAGTTTGCAAGCCTGATTTAAAATTGTTTATAGGAGAAAGCATTACTGGAAATGATTCAATAGAGCAAGCTAAGAGTTTTGATTGGGCAATAGGAATTGATGGCATTGTCCTGACTAAGGCAGATGTTGATGAAAAAGGCGGGACAGCTTTATCACTTGGATATGTCACAAAAAAACCAATTTTATATCTTGGAACAGGCCAGGATTATGATGACATTGAGGTCTTTGACAAGAAGAAGTTTGTTAAGGAGCTTGGACTTTAATTATTTGGTTCTTCAAGTAATGTTCCTAATTCAGTTAAAGTCAGCCTTCTATTCCTAATGCCGGTTTCACTGTGTAAAAAATCGCCAGGAAGAGCTTCCATATTTTCTTCACAATCATAACTAACTTCTTCGTAACCCAAACTCCTGTGTGCATTAGCCATTAAACTAAAATCCTTTCTCAATTGAGACATCTCAGAATAAACATCATTTACCATTATAATTGCCTCTTTTGATTATATATAAAATCTTTAATTTAAAAATCTTGCGAAACCCAAAATTTATTAACCTCTATTTTACTTGTTCTTCTGTACAGACTTTCATCGAAGGCAACGAGAGTTTACACGAGATAATCCAAAAGCGAGTGTGGGCTCTAGCAAAAAGAAAGTCGCTTGAGGGATCAAAGAGTTTCGTAAACTCACTCGTTTCCCTTCGGGAAAAACCGTAGGTTTTTAACATGTTAGAGAAACTCGGAGAAATAATAAGAAAGGCAACAAACAAGATAGCCAATGCTATATTTCTTGACAAAAATCTAGTTGATTCAATAATAAGAGATTTGCAAAGGGCTTTGATTGAGGCAGATGTAAATATACAATTAGTCAAAGACTTATCAGACAAGTTAAAAAAAATCGCCTTTGACGAGAGGATTAAAGGAATAGAAAAAAAAGAACATTTAATTAAAGTCCTCCATGACGAATTAATAAATATTCTTGGAGAGTACAAGCCTTTGACTCTTGAAAAAGGTCAAAACAGAATTTTATTTCTTGGTTTGTATGGGGCTGGAAAAACCAGCTCGATAGCAAAACTCGGAAATTATTATGCTAAAAGAGGAAACAAAGTTGCCTTAATTGGTTTAGATGTCCACAGGCCAGCAGCCTCAGAACAATTAAAGCAGTTAGCTGATAAAAATCATCTTACTTGTTTTATAGAACTTGAAGAAAAAAACCCTTTAAATATCTGGAAAAAATATGAAAAAACTCTTAAAGAGTATGATTTAATTTTAATTGATACAGCAGGAAGGCATACACTTGATAAAGAGCTTGTTGAAGAAATAAAAACTCTTTCTAGAGAAATAAAGCCAAGTCATTCAATTTTAATTTTGCCGGCAGACATTGGACAGGCAGCAAAAAAACAATCAAAAGAATTTAAAGAAACAGTGAATATATCAGGAGTAATTATAACTAGAATGGATTCTACAGCAAAAGGAGGAGGAGCTTTAACAGCATGCAATGAGACAAAGGCTCCTGTCCATTTCATAGGAACAGGTGAAAAAATAAATGATATAGAAGAATTCAATCCAAAATCATTTTTATCAAGACTTTTAGGAATGGGTGATTTAGAAACATTAATAGAAAAAATAAGGTCAGTAACAGGGGAAAAAGAGCAAGAGGAATTAAAGGCTAAGCTTGAAGAAGGCAAGATTTCATTAGAAGATGTCATTGAGCAGGTAAAATCAATGGAAGAGATTGGAGGCTTAGATAAAATAAAAAGCATGATACCTGGTTTTGGAAAAGCAAAAATTCCGGAAAACGCATTAGAAAGCCAGCAAGAAAAAATATCAAAATGGGAGCATATTTTAAAAAGCATGACTAAAGAAGAAAGAGAAAACCCTGAGTTATTGAAAAAGGAACATTCGAGAATAACAAGAATTGCACAAGGAGCAGGAGTCCATACTAGCGACATAAAATCCCTGCTTAAACAATATGATTTGTTAAGTGAAATGATAAACTCACAATCTGATTTTGATATGTCTAAAGGCCTTTCACAGAAACAAATGCAGAAGCTCGCTAAGAAATTCGGGAAAAAAATGAGGATTTAATATTAACCAATATAGAATTTCTTTAAATTAAGAGGATGGGATCTTTCATATTCATAACACCGTCTTGCTAATTCTGAAACTAAAAATTATAAAATAAAACTATACAAAATTGACTAATCTGTAGAAAACATAATTCCGGCTTCTAAAACTCCCCCACCAATATCTAATTCCTGGCCAAAATCATTTGTAATATTCACAGATCTTCCAGAAGTCTCAATATAGAGAACTTTTTTCTTATCATCATCCAGAGCTATGTCTAACCCCAAAACAACAAGAGGTCCGACCCCGCCAAAACTTCCACTGGCTGAAGCAGTCTCACCTCCACCACTAATAGATAGTTCCTCTTTCATATTGATATATGAAACCCCTCCACCAATTCTAAAATTCACACTCTTTCCTGGAAATACATAAAATCCGGCAAGTTCTCCTTGAAGCATTGTAATTTTTGCACTAGCATTTTCGATAATATTGTCTGGATCATAAATAAAAGGGTTTCCGTTTTTTTGTCCATAAGCTAAGGCTCCTTCTATGGTAAAGTGTTTTGAATTATTAAAACTCACATTTCCCCTTATCCTTGGAACTGTCCCGTATATCTCTTGAAAAGCTTTGTCAGCGCCGTTATACATTCCAATTCCCCCTCCAAAATAAGTCCTTTGCTTAAATTCTTCTTGAGCCTCTTGGTTATTATTTTTATCTTGTGCATAAGCAGAATTAAAAAAAGGTGTTGTTAAAGTCCCTGCAACAGACAATGGAATTAATAACTTTTTAACTAATCCTTTCATAATAAAATTTGAAAGATAATCTATATAAATATTTGTGGTTTGCAAAATAGATATAAAAACATAAAATGTCATCAAAAATCCTTGCGCAAGGCGCAGAAGCAAAAATTATTCTCTCAAATAATTTCGTAACAAAAGACAGAATAAAAAAATCCTATAGACTCCAAGAGCTTGATGAAAAGATACGAAAGCAAAGAACAAAGGCAGAAAAAAAACTTCTAGAAAAAGCATCCAAAGTGATTAATGTGCCAAAAATAATAACTGAAAATAGCTCTGCTTCGCAGAAAATTAAGTTAACAATTAATAAAAAATCTGCGAACCCTAGTGAGCAGCTAAATAAAATTGAAATGGAGTATATTTCTGGTAAAAGATTATCCGATAATTTAGATAAGTTTTCTTTTCAAATTCAAAAACAAATCGCGAAATTGATCGGTCAAAACATATCCAAGCTCCACGATAATAACATAATCCACGGAGATTTAACAACTAGCAATATGATTTTTGTAGAAGATTTGGATGTTAATAATTTAAGTAATACTCCAAACAGAAAAAATAACTTTAAATCAACTCATCAAAAATATACTGAGTTAACGTCTTCTCAGCGAAGAAATCTGGCAAAGCCGATTTCGAAGCAAAATCAATCAGCGAGCGACAGCGAGCCTAGTAGGGGTGGGCGAGAGTTTGCACGAGCCAAGTTTACATCAATCTTGAGTGCGGGCTCGAGTTGGTCGAGGAGTGGTGGTGGGAATAAATTTACCATATTCTTCATAGACTTTGGCCTTGGCTTCATAAGCAACAAGCTAGAAGACAAGGCAGTTGATTTGCATTTATTAAAACAAGCTTTAGAAGCAAAACACTATAAACACTGTAAAGAATTGTGGAATTCAATTGAACAAGGATACAAAACATCTAAAGATTCTAAAGCTGTTCTCGAAAGATTAAAGGCTGTCGAAAGAAGGGGGAGATATAAGGAGAGGTATTAACCAGAGAAAATCATAATTTATTAATTTTTATGTAAAAATAGCCCCTCCAACTCCCAACCCCACTTTGTTAATAATAATTAGAAAGTCAAAGTGAAATTGCTCGGGATTCGAAAGTAAAATTGTTTCTGTGTTACGCGAACCAGTTATGGCTTTCAACCATAAATAGCCCCTCCAGGATTCGAACCTGGGTCGCAAGGACCAAAACCTTGCATACTTGACCGCTGTACTAAGGGGCTATAAAAAGAAAACTTATAATTAATTTATAAGGGTTTTGTTGCGGTAAAACCTGCCACAGGATTGCAATTAAGAGAATTATCCACGGAAAAGCATAATCCACAATATTGGCTACAATCTTTTTATTAATGTTAAACCCCCAGTATTCTAATATAAAACCATACATTGTTTCCTCCCTCTTTTTAGATCTAAATTGCTTTATAGTCAAAATACAATTACCAAATATAATCAGTTGCAAGTAATATAAAAGAATAAAGACCAAAATAACCTTCCAACTCAACCAAAAAGGAGAACTCCAAATCAAAAGAACGATTAACAAATGTATCCCAAAATAAACCTCCCATTCACGTTTCATTTCTTTCAGCCAAAAACCTCATCTCTATAAATCTGTCTATTAATTTCTTCTTTCTTAGGATTCATCCACCCAAAAAATTTCATAAACTTTCCAGTGTTGTATTTTTCTCCAAGAATTGTTGCTGCTAATTTTTTGTATTCCTGACTGCCTTTTGACTTTGGTTTATGAGAAACTGAAGTTTTAAATTCAGACAAAGCTTTAAGAACATTTGTGTCATAAGGAATTACTGCCATTACAGGAACACCAACAACATCTTCTATTTCTTTAATACTAATCTCAAAATTCTTATTATGGACCTTATTTAATATCAAACCAATTATGGGGGTACCTCTCTGTCTTGCAGTTCTGACAGCCCTCATTGTATTGCTTAATGTTGGATGATCTGGTGTAGTAACAATTATTATCTCATCAGAAGCCAACATAACCCCAAGAGTCTCTTCATTTAAAGCTGGAGATGAATCTAATATTATTACATCATATTTATTTTTTAAAGCAGAAATCCTATCCTTTAGCTTCAAGGGGCTGCTAATAGCCTTCTCAAACAATGATGAAGGCATGATATCAAATCTTCCAACATTGTGCACAGCATCACTTGGCTTAGCCCTCCTATCTAGGACATGATGAAGACTTACATCAGGATCAATAATGTTAAAATGCAATCCGAGATTCGGAGCAGACATATTTCCGTCTATTAAAAGAACCTTTCTTCCAAAACTCGCCAAGGCATCTCCTAAGGCAGCTGTAATAGAAGTTTTTCCAACACCTCCCTTCAATGAAACTATTCCTATGGTTTTCCCCATAACTAATAGAGTGAATTTTAATTTAAATACCTTTTTCTAAAGAAAAAACATAAAAAACCTATAGCAAACTTTAAAAAAGCATTTTAAGTTTTAAAGTATAAAGGCTTCTTTCAGAGGCAAAGAAAAGAAGCCATTTAAGGGGTAAAAAACCGTAGGTTTTTAATATGATGCCAAAAATTAAGAAACCAAAAAATCAAGTAAAACAAAAAATCTCCCAGGAAGAGTTTGAATCAAAAGTAGTTGAGCTGTCAAAGTCAGGTTTAACAAGTGAAAAAATAGGCGAGGTGTTAAGAAAAGACGGAATCCATTCAAAAGAATTTCAAAAAAAAATATCCCAAATTCTTAAGGAAAAGGATTTTTATGTTAATCCTGATATAAAAAATGTAGAACTAAAACTAACAAGGATTGAGAAGCATTCCAAAATTCATAAAAAAGACAGGAGAGCTATGAGGGAAAGAGAAAGGGTTTTCGCACAATTAAGAAAACTAAGAGAATACTTTAATATAAAAAAGGTCTAATCAAAAATGGGTGAAATAAAGAATTCTTTAGAAGAGCAAATAAAAGATATAGCTAAAAAATTCCTTGAAAAAAGTTTGGAAAAAGAAATCCAAGTTGTAAGCCATTTCGACACTGATGGGATAAGTTCTGCGGCAATCATGGTTCAGGCATTGAAAAAACTGGACAAAAAATTCAACCTAAAAATAGTAAAAAGCCTTGAAGAACAAACAATTTACGATCTTAAAAAAAGCAAAATAACCTTTTTTTTAGATCTGGCATCGGGCAGTTTAAAACACATTGAAGAATCTAATTTAAAAGAAGTTTTCATCATAGATCATCATGAATTAATATCCAAAGTGCCTGACAAAGTAGAGATAATAAATCCACAGCTTCATTCAAAAGAAAAGTTAAGCAGCTCCAGCCTAACTTACTTATTTTGCAAAGAGTTGGATGAAGGAAATAAAGAATTCGCAAAGCTTGCAGTATTGGGAATGGTCGGAGATATAATGGAAAAGGAAATAGACAAATTCAACAGCCATATAATAGAAGACGGAAATGTAAAAAGAAAAAGAGGGTTGTTAATCTACCCCTCAACAAGGCCATTAAATAGAACTCTAGAATTCTCTTCGAGTCCATATATTCCTGGAATAACAGGAAACACTCAAGGGGTTATAGAATTATTAAGAGAAACAGGATTGTCTCCAAAAGACAGTAAATACAAAAGCATCATTGACTTAAATAAAGAAGAAATGGAAAAATTAGTAACTTCAATAATGTTAAAGAACCCTCAATGTAGACATGATGAATTAATAGGAGACATCTTTCTTATAAAAATGTTTAACAAACTAGAAGATGCTCGTGAAATTTCTGCAATTGTAAATGCTTGTTCAAGGTTTGGAGACACAAATACTTCTTTGCAATTTCTTATGGAAATACCTTCTTCTAAAAAAATGGCAGAAGCAATACACATAAAGTATAAACAGTTATTAATATCCGGCCTTGACTTAATTTCAAAGATAGAAAAAATAAAAGGAAATGGCTTTATAATAATAAATGCAAAAAATAAAATAAAAGACACAATGATAGGAACAATTGCGAGCATACTTCAAAATTCTGGGATATACGAACAAGGAACAATAATCATAATAATGGCCTGTTACGACGATAAAATAAAAATTTCAGCAAGAACAGTTGGAAGAATAGGCAGAAATGTCCGTGAATTACTTTCTAACGCTATAGAAAAAGTGGGCGGTGAAGTAGGCGGCCATGAGTTTGCTGCAGGATGCATAATCAGTAAAGAAAAAGAAAACCAATTTATAGAAGTCCTTAAAAAAAATCTTGAGATTGAGTTAGTTAGGGTCTGAAAAGATTATTTATCTAATCTTACCAAGATAAGTCAGAGTAATTAAATCAGGATCAACATAATCTACATTAAACCTTATAGTATAAAATAAAATTTCTTTCTTATCAGAGGAGTAATAGGTATTAACAGCAGTGCTGAAGACAGAAGATAAAATAAATCTTCCTTCATTTTCAGTCATCCCATTATATTTAATTACAACATAGTCCTCGGAGGCAAATGCAAAAAACTTCTTCGGTTTAGGAGTAAGATTTATCGTTCCAATTTCGCCCACCTTAATAGTAGCAGATCTTTTATCATGAGAAGCATAATTTAGAACAGCTATTAGCAACTAATAAAGAAGTTATTAAAGTAGCCGCCAATGTTCTTTTCATAACCTATCAACTATAATTTAGTTTTTAACCATTTCTACCATTCATCACAACCTTTAAAACCCCTTTATTTCTCTCTAAATCATGACAGAATTAGAAGTCGGCGATGTTGTAATGTGTACTGTAGAAAGAATAGTCGGAACAACTGTCTTCGTGAAAATAGATGGAAATGGCGAAGGTTCAATCATATTAAGTGAAATAGCCCCTGGAAGAATTAGAAATTTAAGAGATTATGTTGTGCCAAAAAAAGTCATAATATGCAAAGTCTTAAGAATCTCAGGAGACAGAATAGACCTATCCCTAAGAAGAGTGACTCCAAAAGAACAGAAAGAAATAAGAGAGAGATATAAACTTGAAAAAAGTTACAATAGCATTTTCAAAACAGTCCTTGGTGAAAAATCAGATGAAATTATAGATAAAATAAGAAAAGAATCGTCGTTGTATGATTTCGTAGAAGAATCAAAAGAAAACCCAATTATATTGGAAAATTTAATAGAAAAAGATAAAGCAAAAAAAATATTAGAGATATTAAAAACTCAAAAACAAAAAAGAGTCGTTATAAAAAAAGAATTCAGTATGACTAGTATAAAACCAAATGGCATTAAATTAATAAAGGAAATTTTAACAAAAGAAAAAAATGTTCAGATTAATTATGTTGGTGCAGGCAGGTATACTATTAAAACAGAGGCTATTGACCCTAAAAAAGCAGACAATTTGCTCACCGAAACTCTAAAAAGCATGGAAAAAGATGCTAAGAAACTCGGCCTGGAATTCGGTATTAAAGAAAAGTAGTTCTTAAAAATTAACAATATTTAAGAAGGGAAAATTTTATAAATAGGTGATTTATGGTTTTTTTATGGGAGAAAGTAAAAACAACATACATACCTCAAGAGTTCCTTATTTCCATTTTAGACAAGGAATAAATTTGTGCGGTCCAACCAAATTACAAATAGTTCTTTATGGAAGAGGTGCCCTATATGATCAAGAAGAACTTGCTGCATACATGGGAGTTTATGTAAGCATAGATCATAAAAATTCATATTCTCCAGTTCTTAGACATAGAGCTCTTCCAAAAGTAGATAAAATTGATCCAAGAACCGGAGAAGTTGTAAAAGATTTAGGTGGAAATCCTGTAAAAGTTGATGATGCAAGAGTGGGCTTTAGTATTTGCAGATGGGAAAATAAAAGAGTTCAAGAGAAAATTAGATATTTAGGATTAGAGGTATCGGTACATCGTCCAAGCGATTTAGGTTTAACTAGGTTAGTAAAAGATCCTAGTGAATACACGGAAGAGGAATTAAGAATAGCTTCAGAATTCATTGGTCCGGAAAATCTAGACCGAGGAAATGATGTGGGAATGAACTATAGATGGGACAAATTCAGAGGAACAGAAGATGGACACTATGTTTTAATTTCTTCTTTCAATGAAAAAAATTATTTAGTAACTGTTACAGATCCTTCGCCAACAAACCCCCCTAATTGGAGTGAGAATCTAAGAAAGTTTTTATTCGGCATGCAGCCAGTATTTAGAGAAGATGATAATAAGCAAAGAGAAAGAGGATTTTTGGTATTTAAAGGACCTAGAAAATTAAAAACCTATGATTTATCAGAATTATTAAATACATCTGGAGAAGCTCCAAAATATATTCCAGTAGCCTATGAGATGAAGCCAAAGGACATAGATCCTGAAAAATTTCCTAAACCAATTATGCCTGAAGAAAGGATGATTAAATCTTAATGCTTATTTTTCCTAAAAATTTCTCCATTATCGAGAGGTAAATTTCATTTGAAAATCTTAACAATAGTTAATATAAAGATTAGGATAAAAACGCAAAACTTAAATACTATTTTTTGGATTGAATTATATGGCAAACAAGATGAGAATAAATGACGAATTCAACGTAATTCTTCTGGCTGTTATTTTTGATCCTGCAAAAAGAAAAATCCTAATAGGAAGGCAGGATGGCGACCCGAAACTAGGTAAAAAATTCACGTGGGGTTTTCCTGGGGCTTACCTAAAACATGGTGATGATATTGACAAAGTCCTAAAAGCAGATATTAAACTCAAAACAGGATATGATATAAAAAATCTCGGGACAATCTTCTCAAAAGTCTATCCTGAAAATAAAAAGTTTTTTGCAGTATATTTCTTATGTGAAGTTTTCAGAGGGAAAATGTCTCCTGGAGGTTTCTTCAAAGAATTAGAGTGGGTCAGCCCAGAAGAACTAGAAAATTTGTTCACAACTTCCTTCCATCCAAGGTTGAGAGAGTATATATTAAATCTAAAGTAAAAATGAAGCTAAGAAAATGTTCTGCTTGCAATATTTACACTCTTAAATCTCTTTGCCCTAAATGCAATAAAGAAACAAAATCAGCACATTATAAGTTTATTAAAATGAAAAAACCTATTTAAGAATAAAAATTATCTTACATCAAATACCAATTCTTCTGGGCCTTTTTTGTATAATGTTTCATCTATCATATCTTTGTTAGTTTCTGGATTTAAAGCTCCCTCATTTTTTATTTTTATAGAACGATTTCCTGTAACATAACCAATGTTTTTTGATTCAATACCATGAATCCTTGCAACATCAATAACTCTTTCAGGATATGGACTTACAATTACCATTCCTTGACCCATATTCCAAGTTCTGTATGCCTCTTCATCAGATACATTTCCTAATGCTTGAGTATATAACATAAAATCAGAAGGCTTAAAAGGATTATCTATCACTGCACCTAACTCAGAGGGCTTTAATATTCTTCCAAGTTTTCCAGGAATTCCCCCGCCAGTAATATGTGCAATCCCATGAATTTCTACTTTTGGCTCTCCATCAAATCCTCCAAACATATCAACAACAGCTTTAGAATAAATCCTAGAAGGAGTCAAAGCTAAACTTCCTAAAGTGTGTAGGCCCGTCTTCCAAGAAATATTGTGCCAGTTTTCTTTTTGGTGATAAGTCATTACTCTTCTAACAAGCGATAACCCATTTGATCTAAACCCGTCTTCTTTCAGTCCAACAAGAGCATCTCCTTCTTTAATTTCTCTTCCAGTAAACATTCTATCCTTCCTAGCAAACCAAACAACTCCAGCTCCCCAATTATAATTAAATGAATCATATCCCCCTACTCTACTGCCTAATTCAGCAACCTCCCCATTAACAATTGCGACATTAGCGGCTTTGGCTGCTTCGATATATCCTTGAGCTAATTGTCTTACTTGATCAAGAAAAGGATTACCATTTTCATCTGATAAAGATCTAACATCTAAAATAGAGCCAACTAAAACAGGCTCTGCCCCTCTAACAACAGCATCATCACACACCATTGCAAATAAATCATAAGCAATTGTTCTATGATTTCCAACTCTTTCTGCTAACTCCATTTTAGTTCCAACACCATCAAATCCAATATTCATCAAAGTTCCATAAGGTAAATTCGAAACATCAATAGCTCTAACTCCAGAGAAATCGTCAAAAGGAACAATAACCTCTCCTAATCGTCCTTTTCTATTACCCCATGTTTGTTTTGCAGCATTATAAAGGATTTCAGAAACATTATCCCCTAAATCAATATTCACTCCAGAATCTGCATAAGTTGTTTGTTTTATGGACATAAAGAGTTAATATAAAAAGGATTTAAATATTTTTATGTGAAATTTTCATCAAAGTAAAGTAGCAAGGTTAAAGCGTAGCTTGCTTCTCTCCTAACAAAGCCTGACCATACTTTCCATCAAAACCAGGCTTGACTCTTATTTTTCCTTCTCTATTTTTCAAAATCAAATCTATTAATTTTGCATCAACGTTATTTTTAATAAAATCAGTTTCAGGAACATTTAATAAAATATTAAACTCATTACCAAAATTTTGGATTAAAGAATTATATCTTTTCCAAACACTGACAGAATTCATATCGACTCCAAAATGCAAGGCAATTAATTCATGCAAAGGAAGTAATTTATAAAAAGGTTTTGCATTAATTGGTTTATGTCCTAAAGGAAATTTAGCAATTTTGTCAACCCTATTATCCACACCAATTGTCAACGGTTTTTTGCAAATAGGGCAAAGTCCATTGAGTTTTTTTGTTTCTTCTGGTGAACAAGAAAAATTACAGTTTCTATGTCCATCATAATGATATTTTCCATATTCAGGAGGAGTTTCTATTGTTGCCTTTAATCCTTGTCCTGTCCTTATTGCCTTCATAATATTTTCATAACTTAATTCTTTAAGCTCAAATATAGTTGCCTCTCTTCCAATCCTCCACGGCCAAAAAGAATTATGAACAACCAATTGATTAGCAAGATAATTCTTATAACCAGGAACAGAGATATCATAAAGATAATCAACATCTGACTTAACATTATTAACAGATTTAACTTCTGCAAGGATAAAATCACCCACTCTCTTCACTTTAGACATCCTAAAAACCTTAAGATTATTAACATATTTATTTAACTTATTTCTTTTAATATTATGGTTAAATCCAATTTTCTCCCTAAACTTTCTCAAATTCTCCCCATAGAGAATCAAATTATGACGATATTTCTGCTTTTTCTTCTCTAATAAATTTAAATAAACTGAACTAAAAATTTCAAACTTTTTTAATAAAGAATCAATTTGATATAATAACAACTTATTAGCTGAACATCCCTTAACACCATGATCATCTAAAGAACCTTCTGCATCAAAAAATCCTCTTAAAAATCCAGATATTTCATTCAAGGGTGCGGAAAAAATCGAACGAGGTATTCTCCTTATTTTGCTTCTAAAAACAGACTCTGGAAAGTTTAACTCAAAGAATTTAGCTATTGCAGAAGGAATAACTAAACCGTAAGAATGTTGTTGAGAATACTTAAACAGCCTAGAGCTACAAGAAAATAGATTTTTAATTACATCTTGATAATATCTTAAAATATCCTTGTTCTTATCTGTTAAGATTAAACACTTCCCCCTATTTATCTTAGTCATACAACCATCTCCAATAAAATATCCCAATAGTTCAAAAAGTTTAATAGAAGAATAATTTGGAAAACTAACCATAGGACCCATATGTTTACAATAATTACCTGTAAATAAGTTATAATCTAAACTAAGAATTTCAACTATTTTTTTTAATATTTTATCATTAATTTTTACAACTCCTTTCTCAATTTTCCAATAATGGTTTTTATCTATTCCTAAAAAATCAGCTAATTGTTTCTGTGTTAATTTCCTTTTATTTCTTTTAGACCTTAAAAAAGAAAGTCCATCTCTGCTTAATGAAAAATATATATTAATATCTGGTTTCTTCATTAATATACTTCCTTCGTCATTATGGGAGATATATGCGGATCTAATTAACAGGTCTCCTTTTTTCAAATGAGAGGCAAACTTTTCTATTATAACCCCTTTCTCCCACACATAAAATCTATGTTTATCAGAGACTTTTATCTCACCTCCAGCATATTTGATTTCTTTCAGCATATTTGGAGATAGTATCTTA
The DNA here is from genome assembly GCA_964497435.1 of Candidatus Woesearchaeota archaeon. Taxonomy (GTDB): domain Archaea; phylum Nanobdellota; class Nanobdellia; order Pacearchaeales; family GW2011-AR1; genus CAZCCD01. The sequence continues at coordinate 15,714 of CAZCCD010000002.1, forward strand.
GAATACTGAGCTTTAACTCCATTTTTATAAGACATATCTTTAAAATCGGCGTAAGCTACTATACCTTCATCTTTAATTTCAGAGATGGGAACAGTGTAACCATTCTCCAAGGTAATAAAAGTATCGGGATGCACACAGTGAGCGTCTGAAAAACTAACAACATTAACATTACCTTCTCCAATCTCTCCTAATCTCCAGGCCATAGAAGGATCAGCGCTCATCCCTGATTCAATTGCATAAATTTTATCTGTCTGATCTTGAAAACACTCTTTTAATGAATCAAATCCAGAATCACTCCCATATAAACCGAACCAAGGCGTGAATGCATGAGCAGGAATAATTTCAATTTTGTCTTCAATTTCTTTTAAGTCTTTAACTAAATCTCTACATGTTATACCAAATATAGGCCTTCCATCATAATCCAATCTTCCTTTGCTTCCAAGATAGCTTGTTATTTTATCTGCGATTTCTCTGTTTGACGCAAAAACCAAAAGATGGACAGCCCTTCTCTTTCCTCCTTGAGAAAACATCAAGCTTACTTCTGTCTGCCATAAAAAAGGAAAACCATTGACAGTTCTTAAAATTCCTTTATCATCTTCTGTCAATTTTTCATCAATTTCTTTCCTATGCAATGGATGCTGAAAATCCCCAACCCCCATCAAACCAAGACCTTTTACTCTCCCCCATTTCTCAAGATTATCAATGCTTAAATCCTTAGAAGTTGCCCTTGCATATTTGGAATGAATCTGTAAATCAGCAATAATAAAACTCTCGTTAATCATAATAATCAAGAAATAAAACACTATATAATTATTTTGATAATATATAAGATGTAATTTTTATAAGATAAATCAAATTTTTATTAACTTTAATTAGATATAACTATTAAAATAGGAGTCATATTTATGTTATTCATATAATTAGTTGGAGTTAAATTAAATCGTCGTTAAAAATAGTTTTAATATACCTTTAATACAAATCATTTATGAAACTTTTATTGTCTCAACCTATATAAAATCACAATGACTACTGCTGCTATTAAAACAGCAACAATAGCCCAAAGCCACCAATAGCTTTTTCCTTCTTTAGTAACTTCCTCTGTTTCACTTACAGCTGCTCCTGTGATTGGAGATCCTGCTTCCTCTTCTTGTTCACTAGAAGGTGTGCTAGCAACAGGATCTGAAGTTGCAATAATTTTTATATTTGCTTTATTCGTTCCATTTGTAGCAGCTATACTGTTAAGGGTCACAGCAACATCATAAAAGTTATCTCCTGTAACCTCAAATTTCTTTGTTTCTCCAATAGCAAAAGTAGATGTTTGAGGCGTGCTCGAAACTTTAACAGTAGCTGCTGCTACTGTTACACCAGTAAGCTCAACAAAATGATACTCACTATTTAAAGTAAATCTAAGTTTATCATTAACATTTAAATCCCTTGAATATCCTGAATTAAATTGTGACTCACTGACATCGTGTATTGAACCTGCAGCACCTGCACCTCCATCACTTGAGGAACTAGAAGATGATGAGCTGCTTCCTGAAGAAGGCGCATTTCCAATAACATTTGGTGCAACCCCAGAGAAATGAGGCACTCTTATGTATATCATATTTGAAGTAGTATTAATATAACAATATTCTGTATTTGTAGTTCCATTGAGATTAGAATCTGTCTTACTACATGTTCTTCCAGCAGTTGTTAAAAAGTTTCTATAACCTGTTGAATTATAAGACCTATTATTTGAATTTCCTAAATACTGGTCAATATCTGATGTTATATTAGAAGTTGTATGGCCTAAAGAAGCGTTCCAAACAACATTCCAGTTCTCGTCGTAAAGGAAAGGTATTGAGACATTCATGCTGCCTGCATCATTGATTACAGAATCAGAATAAGGCATCCCAATTACCACATAGTCATAAACTTCTGAAGGAACAAAACTTCCAAATTGCCAGACCTGATTTGCACTACTTCCACCACTTGATGCCTGATCATTTATGACACTCTCCATTGGGGGTTGTTTAGCCGAGAACATGTCAAAATTATAGAAAGTTATTGTTGTATTTGATGAAATAAGTTTCATCTCCATATTTATCTTTCCGGCAACCAAGGCCTTCAAAGGATTAAATTCTGAATTATTCATAGCTGTTAAAACGCAAGAAGAGCCTGGATTTATTCCATCACAAGTTGAAGTTGATCTTATGAACCTCATGTTTATTGGAAAAGCAGAGACATTCATTTCTTCAAGCTGTCCAGAAGAATTAACTTTTCTAAATCCTAAATCACCATCTCCTTCATTCATCTGAATTATAGTTATGTTATTTACGGCTTTGCTTAGATTAATTGTTTTTTCAGTTGGGGGGGCTTGATTAGGGAACAATTTTATCTTTGCTATAACATTTCTAGGTATTGGCCAGACAAAACTTCCTTGAGAAATCTGATTATCCTCAATTATATAGTGTAGTTCGCCAAAAGTACTATCATTTCTAAGATACAAATCTACATGGGGGGTATCATCTGTAATTAAACCACCAGTAGAATTCACAAAGTTAATTGTCACTTTTGTTGCATTTACGTCTCCACCAGTGGCATTATTATAAGCTCCAGCAAGAGGACCTAAAGTAACATTTTGAGTCGTTGTTGCAGAAAGGCTAACATTTTGTAACATTCCCACGTACTCTGCAACACCATCATGAGTTGAATTTGTTGTGTTTTTTGCATAAAACTCTAAAAGATAATTAGAATTCAGCAAGCTTATATTATACCACGCAAATTGGCCATTCATCGTACAAGGAGGATTAGATTGATTTAATTGTGAAGTCGATGATAAATTAAGCTCTCCTGTATCTTTCATTGGAGGAACAAAACCAGTCCAAGGCATCATTCTTGGGATTATTGATGTAACATTTCTTATTGGTGTTAAATTTCCAGAAACTCCGATACATCCTGATAGATAAACTCTTGTAACAGTCAAATTAAGTTGAACATTTAATACCTGACCAGCCACTGTAGGAGTAACTGTTGAATTTGATCTTGGAGGTGCAGGACAGTGCGTCGCATTCATAAACTGACCATTGCATGTTGACCCATTTCCAAATGAGAATCCGCTAATTCCTGTGAATGGCTCTCTTAAAACCATAATCGTATACTGTCTATTCAATGGAACATAAACTTGCTTAACACTTACATTTGTCCTAAAATTACTTTCAATTGGAAATCCTGCTTTTTGCTCCATTACTTCATAGCCAAATAACTGCCACCCGCCTGCAGTCGTATTTATTGCACTAATATTAATAGTTGCAGCATCTTCAACATAGAAAGTTGTTCCATTAAGTGTTGGGGGTTTCATAAATTCATTCCCTTGAAAGTCATCAAAGTCAAAACTAGGCAATGGGTAATACATCATTGCAGGGAAAGGAGGTAATATAGTCCCAACTTTAATCACAGAACCACTTGCATTTTCATGTGTTGAATTAGAACCTTGCCTATAATACATCTTTAACAAGAACAAGTCTGCAGAGCTATTAATATTTGACAAAGTAAAAGAACCATCATTACCACTTAAAGCACTAGCTACAAAAATCTCTTTTGGCGGGCCATTTGGTTGCTCAGCAAATTGATAAATAGAAACATTGGCTCCTGTTACATTATGACCTGTTTCATTTTTTATATAACCTGAAAAAGCAAAATTAGTTGTAGTTGATGATGTTGAGGCATTCCATCCTCCATTATCCCTTGTCACATTAAGGCTTATATTTACATTTTGGCCTTCTACTGAAGTAACATTAAATGCAAAATTCTTTGTTGTTCCCCATTTGAATCCTCCTGCTGTTAGATTCCACCTTAAACTACTAGAAGTATTAATAAAAGATGACCATGTCGCATTTGTGGAATTTGAATTAGAAACAAATGTAACGCCCATAGGCAATGAAAACTCAACTACAGTTACATTAGATGTATCGTCTGATTGCCCTGTTATTGAAAAATTAACTTGAGTATTTGCAGATCTATTTATAGAAGTTGGATTTTGAGAAACCGCAAAAGGGGTTATACCATTTATCCTTATACTTATTGTTGTAAAGTTTATGGGAGAGTGCGAAGAATTTGAGGTTGAAATATTTAAGGTGTATGTTCCGGGGATTGATGTTGTTGCATTAAACCAAAAGTATTGCAATCCATTAGACGCCCAAAGATTAACAAGACTATTCATTGATGCATTAGTCCAATTCAAAACAGTGCTGGTAGTCATACTTGAGTTTGATGTGACATTAAATGTATTTGCTACAATAACAGTGCCATTAGAAGTGCCGTTAGAAGTATCAGTAAAAATAAAACCGACAGGAAGTACAATACTAACTAGCGTTACATTCATCGTACCTGCAACAGTATCTGTGTTATTTATAGAAATGTTATATGTAAATTCTACATTTTCATTCACTGAAAAAGATGTTCCGCTAACAGGTCCTATTATATGCGCCGCAAAAACAAGATACAGAGAAAGAACTAAAATTGCACTTACAAATAAAAATAAACCTATCTTAATCCTACCTCTTTTATCCATCTTCCCTTTTAACATTTAAAGAAGAGGTATTTATAAATTTATTCTTCTTGGGTTCTGTTAAATTAAAAGGTGATAAACACCTTCAAAACGAGGATTTACCGACGGTATTTGTGTGTTGTTAGTCATCTAAAAAAGAGGTGATTACTAAAACTCTAATTTTTAGGGTTTATAGATGCTAAAATCATGAAATTTATCATCACCCGTTAGCTTAACGCAACCTCTTCTTGATATTCTCTATATTCTTTAGACTGCTGAATTCTATATATAATAAAGCCAATAATTCCTATGATTATAGAAATTATACTCCCCCACAAAACAAAGCTATTTAATCTTCTAGGATTTGGGGGTTTTTCATTTATATCTAAGAATGTTTCATTAGGATTTATTTGTTCATATAAGAGAATTATTTTCACATTGGCCCCAGATGTGACATTATTTGATAAGGTTATACCTAATAAAGTTATTTCTAAGTCATAATAACCATCATTTTCGAAATCAAATTTCTTTGATTCAGAAACATTAAAGATAAAATTCTCGCCATTAATTCCAATAACAACAAAGCTTGAAGTCAAACCCGCAAGCTCAACAAAATATTCTTCTCCATTTAGTATAAATCTAAATCCATCATATAAGTTAAGGTCTTTAGAATATCCTAACTTAAGCTGCTCTCCACTAACATTATGTGTAGCTCCAAAAGAACCAAAAGCTAGAAAAGTCTCATTAGCGTAAACATTTACAAAAAACAAAATCATTCCAATTATCAAAAAAATTTTATATATCATCTCTTTTAAAATATTAAGAAAATAATGTTTATAATACTTACCTGGAAAATTATATAAACAAAGTTCAACAAGTTAAAAAATGGAAAGAACTCTTGTCTTGATAAAGCCTGATGCAATGGTAAAAAAACTAGCAGGGAATATTATTTCTGAATTGTATATCACTGGATTAAAAATGATAGGTTTAAAATTAGTAAATGTAAAAAGAGAGTTGGCAGAAAAACACTACAGAGAACATAAAAACAAGCCTTTTTTTGAAAAATTAGTCAACCATATAACAGGAAAATTTCACAATAATGAGAGTGTAATTGCAATAGTATATGAAGGTAAAAATGCCGTGAAAAAGATAAGAAATGCTGCTGGAGAAACCCATCCAGAAGAAGCTGATTTCAATTCTATTAGAGGAAAATATGGAAGAGTTCACACAAAAACAGATTGTTTTGAAAATGTGATTCATGCATCTGACTCTCCAGCAATTGCAGAAAAAGAAATAAAATTATGGTTTAAAGAAAGTGAGATGATAAAATAAAAATTTGAGATTGAAATATGAAACGTTATGAGATTATGGTTGTTGGAGGACCGACTATAATTGCTCTAAACTGGGTAGCCGGTTCCTACGTCTTTGTGATGTACCATGAAGAGATAGAGATAGAACATTTTAAAAAACTAAAAGATTCTGATTTAGTTATACTAACTGCACTAGAAAACGGAGAAATAACAGCAAAAAATCAATTAATGATGGTTAAAGAAATGTTTAGGGATTATGTTGGGAGAGATTATTTACCTCGGCCATGGAGTTTAATTAATGTCCACGAAATTAATCATCCAAAAGAGATTAACTGGAACGATATTCTTGAATAACTTAATCTCCCTTCCCTTCATCAACAACACCAGCATCAGTCACGAAGAAGACACATTCATTATCTGGAAGATTTGGAGAGTCAATTAATTTCGCAACTCTCGAACCTTGCTTCCCTCTCCTTAAATACATTCTATAGGTTGAATTGTGTCCGACAATATTCCCACCAATAGCAGTAGTCGGATCTCCAAACATCTGTGCAGGGTTTGCCATTACTTGGTTAGTAACATAAACAGCAAGATTATGTGTCTCTGCTAATTTCATTAGTTCGTGCATATATCTATTTAATTTCTGCTGTCTATCTGCTAATTGTCCTCTGCCTGTAAATTCTGCCCTAAAATGAGCAGTCAAAGAATCTATGATAATTAATTTAATTGGCTCTCCATTCTTTATCATTTCACTAACTTTCTCTAGTAATAAAATTTGGTGGTCTGAATTATAAGCACGGGCCACTAAAATATTTTTTAAGACTTTTTCAGGATTTGCTCCAAGACTTTCTGCTATTTGTTTTATTCTTGAAGGTCTAAAAGTACCTTCTGAATCAATAAAAACAGCCTTCCCATTTGCACCTCCTTGTTCAGGAGGTAGTTGAACGTTTACAGCCAAAGACAAACCCAGCTGTGTTTTCCCGCTACCATAAGCTCCGAATGCTTCTGTTATAGCCCTGCTTTCAATACCTCTCCCCCCAAGAAGTTCATTAAGATTTTTACTTCCTGTTGTTATATGATGGATATTTTTACGCCTCTCTGCAAATTCTGTCCCCTCTATAAAGCCCAGGTCTAACATTTCTCTTGCTGCCTGAATAGCTTTTCTTGCCACAGCAGAACTAACTCCAGCAGTATCAGCAAGAGTCGAAGGACTCATGACAGCTAAAGACATTAAATCAAAAACTCCTGCACCCTCAAGTTTAGCAGCAACAGCGGGCCCTATTCCTGGAAGATCTGTAAGGCCATGTTCTCTAGATTCTTTTTCCTTGCCTTCATCTTCTTTTTTAACCATTTTAAGTTTCTTTTTAAAATTTTACCATAAAAATTAAACATACTGAATTTAAAAGGATTTATGCAACGCTATATATATTTAATCCCCTATCTCAAAAATAACAACTGCAGCAGAGTATTTTTTCTCGTGAGAAATACTAACTGACATGCTTCTAACTTTAAGTTTATCAACGATTTCCTTGCTTCTTCCATGTAGGATAAGATAAGGTTTTCCAGATTCTTCATGTCTTGTCTCTATATCAATAAACCTAACTCCTTGCTTATTTCCAGTCCCTAAAGCCTTCATTATTGCTTCTTTAGCAGCCCAATATCCTGAATATCTTTGAAATCTCGCTCTTCCATTACCATGCTCACATATTTCAATTTCATAATCTGTATAATTTCTTTTAGTAAATCTATCACCAAATTTGTTAATCAATCTTTCTATTCTTTCATTATCTACAAATTCTAACCCAGGTTTTATCATCTTAAATTAAAATAAACCAGAAGCTCTCTCAATTAGTAAAAAAACATCAGCAATAATTAATCCTACGAAAATCCCTCTTTCTAACATGCTTCCTGTCTTAATTTTCCCTGCTGATTTCTTTTTTAAAGGATAAAAAGGAATTATTCCTTGAATTGTAAAACTGTCTGCAAGCAAATGCAACCCATACCCAAGAAAAAATCCAAAAGCAGCAACAGGAAATATTAAAACTAAAATAACTGTCAAGGAAATCAAAAACGTAAAAGTGTGAATCATTCCTCTATGTTTTGTAAAAAAATTCAAAATCCTTACAATTGGCTTCTTGCCTATTGAAGAAAACCTTGAATCCATGTCAGGCAAAAAAGTCGCGATTAAAGCAACAGCAGAAAAAACTACCTTATTCTCCACAGCAGGGATAAACAATAAAATAAAAAATATTGTTATGGCTAGGTGTGTTTTTATGAGCATTTTATTATAAATAATTCTCAAAATCTTCAACAGGAATTTTAGCTAATTTTAGAACACTTTTAAGAGTTCCAATTTTCAATTGTTTATGCATGGGCACAACAGTGCCAACCTTTACACCTGAAATATTTTTAGAAAGTCTAATATGACTTCCAGACCTCCCACTTACTTATGCCCTGAGACTTTTCTCAATTTTGGCATGCTTTAACACCTCAAACAATGTGATAATAGGTTTTGTGTTATCTACAGAAACCGGAAATTCTTCTAAATACAATTCAGTGGCCTCTTTTAAATTTGCAACAGCTTCTTCTACTGTCTTTCCTTGACTAACTGTTCCTATCTCAGGACACTCTGCTATAAACATATCTTCTTCCTTTCTAAGAACCGCACTAAATGTTTGTTTTTCCATGATTAAAAAATAAGAAAGAAGTATTTAAATATTATGTGTTACTTTTTCCTAACTAAAAAATCTTCTTAAGCCAATTAATAAATTTTTTTATTAAACTTTCTCTTTTTCAAGCCTTTCTATAACCTCATCAACATCAACTTCCTTAACTTCATCTAATATTAATTCTAAATTGTTAAAAAATTTGTTAGTTCTCACATTTCCTATAAAAACCATTTCCTTACCAAGCAAAGAACTTCTCTGAGAAATTAGTTCATCAGGATCGTCTAAAGCTGTTATTCCTAAACCATTAAGAGTGTTGCTAAATGCCACTGCCCTAATGCTTTCTGTCCCATCATCAATAACAAAATTTATCAAAGCTTTTTTTTCAGAAGCAACTTTTCCATGTTCAGAACATACAAACCCTTCTGCTCCAGAAACAACTTTTTTCCCGCATTCAGAACAAACATGAAAAAATCTAGGCTCAAAAGTCTGAACAATAAATGCCCTTGTCCTTGCTACGTCAGAAACTCTAAAATCAAAAATTTTTTTCTCTCTAATAACTCTTTCAGTAATGACTCTAGAAAAATCCTCGTTGCTAATTTTTAATTCTGAAAAACTTCCAAGATGTATTTCATTATCTCTTACAGAGCCATTTTTAATTTCAATAACGCTTCCTTCTTTTAAATCCTCATTTTCAAGAAGAGAAATATGATTAGTATCCCACAAAACAACCTTAATATTAGAAGTATCATCAGCAACAACAAAGTTTGCGACTTTTGATTCTTCTCCTTTTCTATTCACATAATTTCTAACTATAGGCTTGTTTATTATTTTTCCAATAACATTAGCATTCCTCATTCCAGACAACAATTCCTCAATCTTAAGTTTTTCCTTTTCAAAAGAAATTCCTAACTCAGAGGCAACAACCTGGGCAGCTCCTTCTTTAGTTATTAATCCAGAAAGTCTTGAAATCTTAGCCTCAACTCTCCTTTCTATCTCGCTAATATCTAATCCAGAAGTTTTTGATATTCTCTCTACTATCTTATCGTAATTTTTGTCTGTCATTTTATTAAATATAAAACCAATTTTTAAAAACTTAGATGAGAAAAAACCCTTATTTATAAGTATTATTGTTAATTAAAGAATAATCCATAATGTCTCTAAGATTTAGGGGAAAATACAATAATCATCGCAATAAAAGAAAAGATAAGGGCTAAAAAAGAAAATAATAAAGTCCACCAAAACCACCTTAATTTCTTATATCTGTCTTTCTTAAAAATCACAAAATAATAAATTAACGCTCCTAAAATCCCGAGAAAAATATTTGCTAAAATCCAGACTATTTTATCACTACCATTTTTAAACTTTCTTGTTAAATTATCGATTAACATTAGTATCCAAAAAACAATTAATAAGGCAACAACTAGTATAAGAGATATTATAAAAAAAGCTCCAAATGCTAATACCATAAAGCCAAAAAGATAAAGTAATTTATAAATTTATTGAGGAAATTGTCTCACTAACATTCTAGATTAAAGATAGATAATATAAACTTATCTTAATAAATCATTAAAATTTAAAGGCTTTTATTTATCTCTTTCTATAAATTAATAAATAAATCTACGAATCAGCAATTTGAAATAAAAGTAATATTTATAACAAATAAAATCATTATATTAAAATGAAAACTAAAGATCTCTTATTAATAAAAACATCGAAAATTGTATTATTTTTTATTTTGCCACTATCTCTTTTATTTCTCTCATTAAGCTTTCCTTCTTTAACAGGTTTCTCAATTAATTCTGAAATAAAATTAGTAAGCGGAAGTTTGCTTGCAATAGCAGTTGTATTTTTTATTTTCCTGCTTTTTCTAATACAAATCAGACCAAAACCTTATAAATCATATTAATCAAATTCATTAATGAATCATGGTATAATTGGAGTTAAAATCAAGATAATGCCAGTCTCTCCGGAAGTTAACTTAAAGGAAATAGAAAAAAAAGTCAAAGAATTAATAGAAAAAAATAACGGAATAAATAGAAAATATGAAATAGAGCCAGTTGCTTTTGGGTTAAGAGCCTTAATAGCTTTCTTTGAATGGCCAGAGGAAAAAGAACTCGAGCCTCTTGAAGAAAAAGTGAAAAAAATAAAAGATGTTTCTTCTATCCAAATAATTGACATGAGGAAAATTGCTTAACCTTACAAAAAATTATCAAAATGTACTATGGAAAGCATTGATAAGATTATTGGAAAAATAGATGAATTGCAATTATATGCAGAACAAAAAGCAAGAAAAATGGGATTAAGGAAAGATATTAAAGTAGGTTTTAATCCAAGAATGTGGCCGGATGGAAGCATAACTTTTCCTAACACCGACGAAGGAGCTTATTTGATACTACTAAAAAAACTTAAAGAGCCGATAGTTGACCATGAATTAGGGCATGCATACGTTCATGAAAATTTTCCAAGATTAGAAAGATTTTTTGATAAAATATCAAAACCAGGACATATTTTAAGTGCATTAACATTTAGGGGTTCTACAGAAATTTATGTGGGTCTTATGCTCACTCTTTCTTTTCTAAGTTTATTTGATGGTTATAAGAATCTAGCTCTAATCTCAATACCCGGCTCCTCTATTCTTTTACCATATCTCACAGAAGAAGCAATAGCAGAGCATATTGGCAGAAAATATAAAAATAATTGAATACTTCTAATAAAATGATTACAAAAAAACAAGCAGAACAAATAAAAAAACAGCTCCTTGAACAAATAGATAAGTCAGATATTCCAAACAAAGAAGAATTAAAATCTTCTATTGAATCAATGTCTCCTCAAGAACTTGAAGAATTTTTAAAGAAAAATAAATTAATAAAATCTCAAGGTGAATGCATTTTTTGTTCTATAATAGATAACAAAATTCCTTCATATAAGTTGGCTGAAAATAAAGAAGCCATTGCTGTGCTTGAAATAAATCCTATTTCAAAAGGACATACATTAATAATTCCAAAAACTCATTCAGATAAAGCATCAAAAAACTCTTACGATCTCGCAGAAGAGATGGCTTTAATAATATCTAAAGCATTTACTCTTTCTAGAGTTGACATAATTCCCTCAATTTTATTTGACCATGAAATAATAAATGTCCTTCCTGTATACAAAGACGAGAGTCTTAATTCAAAAAGGAAAAAACATAGCGAAAAAGAGCTTGAAGAAATCCAAAACCAAATGCTTAAAGTTAAAGAAGAAAAACATCAAGAAAAACCAAAAGAAAAGAAAATCCATGTTTTTACAGACAAAGATACGTGGCTACCAAAAAGAATTCCATAATCCAGTATTCCATAAATAAAATAATATTAAAAGCGATATTAAAAAAACAGGGACAAAGACTATACCTTGTTTAATCTTAATTTTTTTGTATTTTTTCCTTATTAGTTTTATCTCCTCACGATTAAGGCCTTCCCAGTTTGGCTTAATAATCTTTTTTCCAACCTTAACACTTTTATACAACCAATCTCCTTCTGTCAAAACATTTGTTTTTGTTTCCCTAATCATACAAATACCATCGACAGTCCTAGCATAAATATAAAGATAAGGCATAATCAAAAGTATAAAACCAACTATGAGGAAAATGCTCTCTAAAAAACCAAACAATATTATTAACAAACTAAATATCATAACAATGAATATTTTATTTTTTTCTTTTTTTAAATTTGTTTTAAATGCTTTATTAAATTCTTTATATTTTCTAAAACTCAAATAAATGGCAGTTATAATGCCATAAAATGATCCTATAAAAAGGAAAAGGAAAATAAAAATGACAAAGATTCTCAAATTATAAGAGAAAATATCTGTAAAAGGCAGAACACTTCCTAAAGCAATCATTAATTTTGCATCTCCTCCTGCAAATATCCTCGAATAATAAAAAATATTTCCTATAGCAAAGAAAATTAGCAAGCCTATTAATCCCTGATAAAAAAATCCAAAATCATCATTAAAAAGACTGAAAAAAAACCTAAATCCTAATGCAAAAATCACTAAAGAAAAACTTATCCAATTCGGGATTTCCCTAGTTTTTATATCAGTAATGCTGGCAAAAACAATCCATATTAAAGCTAATAAAAAAAGTATTATCACCTCTATCATGTTTTAAATAAAGAAAAAGTGTTTATAATTATTTTGCATAAAGGTTTCTTAATAAGTTAGGAATTCTTAAGTTTATTTAGATTAGTATTAGTGATATAAAGAATTAATTATAGTGAGAAGTTTTCTATGTTAACAATTAAATAAATCTGCGAACAGAGTGAGACTAAATAATTTCTTGGGTTTTTAGTAAAAAATATCTTCAATCACCTTCTAAAAACATCTAGACTTCGTTTTCCGCCGCCTTTTCTATAAGGATGTTTCTTCTTTTCCCTGAACTTACTCTTTTTCTTGTTTCTTTTTTCACTAAATCCATAATCCATATTAATCAATTAAGCCTCTTTTTAACTTTTAAATGCTTCTTTTAAATTATCTACAAAAGCATGCAAGACACCTCTTTCAGACCTCTCCCTCATTCTTTCAAAGTCTTCTTTTTTATTCTTAGAGAAAATCCCTAGTTGTCCAATTACCTTATACACAATAACCATAAAAATAATCACTACAAAGAAAAGAAGTAATGACCAAAACCACGCATCTGTCAAAAAAACAATCCAAACAAAAGATTCTGCTATTGCTCTTAATATTCCGATTTGAGCGAGGGCTATTGTCAAACCTAGTGATATTATAAAAGAAGTTCCTAATGAAAAAGAAAGAAAAACTGAAAATATCTCTTTAAACTTAAACACAAAAAAAATCCATAAAATAATGACAAAAAATAATGCAAGAGATAATGAATATGGCTCTCCAAAAAGAACTAAGAAAACAGGGCTTATGGCTGTAAAAAAATAATTAAAACCATTAATAACAGGATTTTTAAGCAAAATCCTTCTTAACTCCTCCCCAATATATCCTGCATTGCTGTCAGCTATTTCTCCTTGAATATCTTCAATTTTGTCAACTCCTTCTGTTAATTGCTCGTTAGTTTTTTCAAGATCTTGAATCTCATCTAAACCATCCTGAACTGCATTGACAAATACAAAAGAAAATGTAAATACCAATGCAAAGAATATAACAAACAAAAACCTATTTTTCCCCATTAAAATAATAATTAATAGAAATTTTTAAACCTTGGCTATGGTCCTCTCCTTCGCCTTCCCCTAAAACTTCTCTGTATCTTTCTTAATCCAGTTATTGCGGCAGCAGCTTCATCAGCAGATTCAATTGCCTTAATCTCCTCAACCTGACCCTTCCTTTTTGCAGCCCATCTAGCAATCATATTGCTTCCAAGAGTCAATCCAATAAATATGATCAAAGCAACTATTAGAGCTAAAAATATTCCAATAGCTCCTAAGGCTGCTGTAATAGAAAGCATGAAAATAGCAATCTTATTAACCACCCCTATAATAGAAACAGCAATTCCAATTCCTGCGGCAATTGTATATTGTACCCATGGAGTCCGAAAAAACATCATTAATTGCAAAATGTCATACATTCCTGCAAAAATAATAGCCATAACTATTACTCCCAAAATAACTTCTTTCCATGATCCACCCAGGTTAAAAAAAGAAACAGCCCCTGAATACCATCTTCCAGACTCAATAGAATTATCTATAAAGACATTAACCTCTGCACTTACCAATCCTACGAAAGATAAAAAAATCCCTAGCAACAATAACAAACTAAAAAATCTTCTCTTCCTATCCTCTTTTTTATTCATAAATAAAATAAACTCTTAATGTTTATAAACATTTCTTTAGAAAAATAGCAGCTCGCAATCTCGCTGATTGTATTATAAATAAGACTGATTAATAAAGAGAGAGTAAGTTAGCAAATCTTAGATATGACTATCTACAAATTTATTCATTAAAGTTAAATTAAGCATAATAATCTTGGGCATCTAAATCTAAAAAATTAATGCTCAGAAAAGATCGTAGTTATTGTTAAGCTATAAACTTGATTAAATACATCTACATCTAACTCTGAGTGTATAAATCAGGATTAAGAATCTTGCAAGTCTCTCCATTAACCTTATCGTCTTCTTTTAAGTTCTCATTATCACAAAGCTGTTCAGCTAAATTCCTAACAGTGTTAGCAGTATCGCTGCAAGAATCTTCAGGGAGCAGATGTGTGAATGTAGCATATTGTTCAAGATAATCACAATTTACAAACTGCTTCTTCCCAGCTATCTTGACTTCCTTAAACTCATTGCAATAACTAGTTTTAAGATTATTACTTCCTGAAACATCACATGCCTTGGCAGCTACTTCTAAATCTCCTGGAAGAATTCCAATTTTTCCAAATATAAAATCCCATCCTTTAATAAATCCGACAGCAACAACAACTAATACAATAATTCCCAGTATAAGCAATATTAAAGTTGAAATAGGCAGTCCTTGAGCCTTTTTATTAAACATCTTAAGCCTCTCTTTCATATATAGGAATAACAAACAAGTGTTTATAAATATTTTTAATCTGTTTGACTCACTCGTAAACTCGCTCATCCATTAGTATTACTTTGAATCAGATTTCATTGTTTACTTTTATTGGATATAATCAATCATCAAATTGTTTTTTATCAACAATCATATAAATTTATGAGCGAAGCGAACTTATTCATTGATTGACGTTTGATTTCTTATTCTTCATTACTCTTTAATTTATACTCAACACGAAAAATACTCTTTTCTTCTTTCCAGAATAAAAAGCCAGACGAATCCTTTAATTCTTGGTACAAAATTATTTCTCCATTTTCATCCATCTTATAATCAACCCTGCTTAAATCTTTATGAAACGAATAATCTTCTATTTGTAAATTGATTTTCTCCATCCATTCAAGACTCTCAAATACCTTGCCTATCTTACTATCAGACACTATAAAACTGAATAAAGCCAAGGCACAAACTAATACAACACCTATAACCAAAATACCTATACTTATGTCTCCTCTCTTGGTTTTTTTCAAAAACCAAGGATAAAAAAATTTCTTATTTTTTTCTTTAGATTTTATTTTGCTTTGAAATAACTTATCCATTTTCATTCACCCACTCCTTTATTTTATCTTTATTTTTGTCATTTAATTCAAAAGCCAGTAATGTTTTAAGATTAATAGAGCTTTCAGGAATATCTTGGGAATCTTCACCAAATGTTTTTAAAGAAACTCCAACATCTTTCAGTTTTCCAAGAAGAGATGAAGCATAAATAAAAAGAAACAAAGTCACAATAATAACTATTGTAGCTATAATCCAGACAATTCCTTCACTCGCCTGTGCTTTTTTATCCAGGCTTGACCCTAACTTAAAGGAGATGTCATAAGAAGAACCTTGGTTCTTTTTATTACTTAGCATTTTTATCAACTTTTCTCACCCCTGTCAAAATTTTAATTAAATATTGTTTATCATCTTTTAAAGAATAAAATCTTCTTTCAACGCACTTTGATAATTTCTCGTATTCTTTATCCCTTTGAATTTCACATTCAGAAGCAATATTCAAATTTCCATCTTCTATAGAAAAAACATTTTTGTTTAAATCTTCAACACCAAAAAAATCAGCCTTAATATAATACTCTTGATAATCTATTGTTTCTTCAGGTTCAAAGTTCAAATTACATTCTTCAAGAAAATTTCTTTTAAATTCGTCATTAAAACTCTCATTCTTAAATAATTCTTGATTTAATTCTCCTTTAAAAGAAAAACAATCAGCAACATTGTTAGCTAAAATAGATGCCTCAACCTCTCTAACATCATAAGGATATCCATAGTAATTGCTAACCATATAAACTATTGCTGTAGCTGTAAAAGCCAGTATAAAAAATAAATATACTGAAATGATTTTATCCATTTTTTTCCCTCACTATAATATAAACTTTACCTTCAGGAGAAACATCAATTCCTGGGTTAACATCATTAAAGAAAGTGTAAGAATACCCTCCCTTCTCTGTAAGCTTCACATTAACAACATTTCCATCAATTCTTACAGCATTATTATAATTATCTTTAAACCATTCTTCATCAGCCTTAGTTCCATCCTGTAAATCAAGAGTTATCTCCATTCCTGGCTTAGAGGCATCAATAAGCAAGGCAATATCTTTTGCATAATTTTCCTCTAAAGATTTTCCATTTGCCTGTTGCTTCCATAAAAATAAAACCAAGATGCTTAAAAAAGCAACAATCAAAACAAGAAATAAAACATTTTCTGCCAGCAAGTTTCCTTTAGTTCGACCAAACATGTATGAAGTAGTTAATCTTTTGCCTCTTTTTTTATCCATTTCTATAAAAGAGATAGCTAATTAATAAATCTAACTAAGAGTGACTATTTTCTCACAATTCAAAGCCTCAAATTTTTTAGAATCAACTTCAAGAACAGTAGGAGCTGTGAACTGGTTTTCAACTCCTCTTCCTTGAACTTGTATTGCAGCTATTTCTGGTTCAAAACTATTTGCAATCTTTTGAGACACAGTATCCCCTATTATAGCTCCACCAATGGCGGATACTCCTATAACGACCGCTCCACCAATCAATCCTACGGGTCCTAAAAATGCAGTAATTGCTCCAGCTACAAACCCTCCGCCAGAACCTATTAAAGACCATAGAAAACCACTAGTCTCACTAGTTATTCCCATAACAACAAAATACTTCTTCCCTGTGTTTATCTTCCCAAAAGTTCCTTCTATCTTATATTGATCAGATGCACTTTGTTTGAGGGAATCTAAGTTATTTGTCCCAAAAATATATTCTGAATATGTTATTTCTTTTCCAGGAGCTTTTACATTGCTTAAATAATCATACAACCCATCCTTGCTTATGTTTCCGTCAACAACTCCTTCAAGTTCTTTCAAGCTGCCATCAAAATAAATTTCATCGCACAAAGAGCAATAATTACTTTTGATTGCCTCTTTTCCTATGTAATCAACTCTTCCTTCTCCAAACATCCACCAGCAAGAAGCCATTTCATCAGCAAGGATTTCGTAGACTTCATTTACATTTTTTACTTTCTTTACATCTGGCTTTGAGAGCCCTTCACAACTTCCGTCCTTTGTAATACAAATATATTCTCTCCTGCAGTCTAAGTCAACTCCCTGTCTTATAACTCCAGAGCTTCCCCTTAAAATAACAGAATTATGGCATAACTCTTCAGCACTAACATCACTAGGATTTAATATAAAAATAAAACCTAAAATAACCAAAAGACTAAAAATTACTATAACAATGCCAACAATTTGTGCCGAAGTTAACTCACCAAGTTTTTTTTTGACTATCATTTAAGCAGCTCCTAATTTTTTTAACAAAAGATACATTCCTATGAATAAAAGCAAAAATAATGCAATCCACATTATATATTTTCCAAGATTTTCTGTCATGCCTTACTTATTATTATTTTTCCTCCTTCTTTCTTAATTAATATGTTTGTTAAAGAATCTTCAACATCTTCGATCTTTATTTTATTAAAATCTTGAAGATTTTCAAAAATACTACAGGTTCCTTTTTCATCACATTTATTTTCATCTTGGCATATGCACAAACAATTTTTTTGCAGGCAAGAAAGGGGTTTCTCTTCATCTCCAATAAAGCCAACAACATACCATCCTTCAGGAGTTATTCCAGAAACAACCTCGCTTCCATTACTACTTTTTATAACATCTTTAAGTCTTTCTAATGTAGCTTCTGCTTGTTTATATTCATCAGAATAAATCTTGGCGTAATAAAGGCGGAATGCAAAATAAACTAAAAAAATCAAAACAATTACTGCAATAACCATTTTTGAGCTTTCCTCAGGAAGCCAGACAGATCCTCTTTTGTTTTTCATCTTAAAAATGGAATAAATACCTCTCCAGCAACGTTTCTAAAAAAAGGATTTATGTAATCTTTAAAGGCAAAATAAAGTCCTAATATGACTGTCCCAGCCACTAAAATCCCAAGAATGATCTTAATCAATGTGCTAATCTCAAAATCCATTTTACCATCCCCTGAATATATCTTTAATTTTATCGATTAATGAAATGCCTTTTCCTTTAAGCAAAAATATATTAATAAGAACTATGACTAAGACAGCGGCAGCTATTATCCACCATATTAAATAATCAACAGCAACCCCCTTTTTTTTATTATCCATATAAAAATTAAATAAAGATAGTTAATAAAATTATCCTTAACAAGATAAATAAAAAACTTAATTGCTTATCCGCTAAGAACGACTGCAGACAGAATAAATAAGATTATTGACGCAAGCAAAGCTGTTACAAAATAAAGAACAATTCCCATCTGTAAATTTATTCCTGTCTTGTTTATCCTCTCTAACTTGTCTTCTCCAGAATCAACAACAGCCAATGTCCTAGTCAATATAAAAACAATCTGTATTAAATAAATTCCAACAGCTATTTGTAAGAAATAAGGAGGTATCATTTCCTTAACATCAAATAAATCAAGAATCTGTTGCAGATTAAATCCAGCACCAGCTTCTGGCAATGTCACAGATAAATTCAGCCTTGATAAAATAGAAGTTATCATTGCAGCTAATCCAACAACAATTCCTGAAAGCAATGGTGCAAGGAAAGTCATATTGCTTTTCATGTCAGAAGCTATTTCGGCAAGTAAATCTTTAAGTCTCTGAGTTATTTTTTGTATATTTTTTACATATTGGGAAATACTTACTAGGCTTGAGGCAGCAATCTTAAGCCCTTTTTTCGCAGATTCAACAAGAATCTTCATGCTAGTAGATATTAATTCTGAAGGATAATAGATTATGGCTCCCCTCTTATTGTCAAAAATAGCCCTATCAACATCCATCCCCATTTGGCTTACATTGTAGTTAACTCTCCTAAAAAAATCCTCTGTCCTTAATCCTTTCGAAGATTCAGCTACTTTCCCAAAAGCAAGCTCTGGAGGAACACCATTCCCTATTCTATTTCCGAGCTGGAATAATGAATTATTAAACTCTTCTTCAAGCTCTCTAGTGTTCCTTCTTTCAACTATCAAAGAACTTGTCTTGTCTCTGTAAGCAATAGAAAAAAACAAGGCTAATCCCAAAGGAAAAAACATCCCTAAAATTAGTGAACCTATCCCAAAAGGCCCTCTTCCATCATCTGTAAATCCAAAAAACTTCTCATCTCCAAAAAAACTCAATCCAAGCTCTGTAAATGTGTAATCTTTTTGCAGTCCAAGAGAATTAGGTAAAGACGTAAACTGAAATATTAAAGGCAAAAGCCCTATTAAAAAAAACGGCAGGCATAGTATAAATGCATTGATAAAGTGTTTCTTGCTTTTGTATTCATTATAATATGGGTTTCTTTCAAGCAAACTTGACTCTCCATAACCTCCTGGCCTCAAAAATATTATTTTATCTGTAAGATAATAGACAAAAAAAGGCACTAATAAATTGAATATAACAAATATATGATACCATTTTACAAGCCCCCCAAGGAGTGCAGATGCTAAAGGAAGTAATGCTAATCCTAGAGTCGGAAGAACAACTCCAAGCATATAGACATTTGTTAAAGGACTTCTTACAGAATGAGTAAACTTCAACATCTTATCATAAACCCCATCTAAAATAACTTGAAGAGAACTCTCAAGCAAATCAACTCTTCTTGCATCATTAGGCTCAAATAAACTGCTCTCAATCAAATGAAAAGCTTCTATAAACTCTGATGAATAATCTCTCCAGCTCTCAAGATAATAATCAAGGCTTTCTTTTATGGTCGAAAATTTTCCAACTTCAACATTATAAAAAATCTTCTTGAAATCGAGGGCTAGAGGGGGTTGTAAATTCTCTGCTGCAAAAGCTATTGCCTTTTCGAGATTAGGAGTGTGCCTCATGTAAACAACAACATAAAGAACAGCAGGAACCATCTGGCTAGAGGCTTTGAGTCTCCATTTATTTGCAAGCCTTGCAGGATACGCCTTTACAAAATAAAATAAGAATGTTGCTAAAATCAACATCAAAAAGAAAAACAAAAATGGAAAGGCAGTCAAAATGCTGTCGAAATCTCCACCTTCACTATTAAGCAAGGCTATGACAATAGAAATAAAAAATCCTACAATAAAAACACCAACAAAAGACATTACAGCTAAAGAAATCGCCTCTCTAGGATCAACATCTAAATGAGCTGTATCTAAATGTTTCTTAATTTCTTCTTCGTCTTTTTTTGAGCCCTTTATTCTTATAACATTTCCTAGAGATTTGCATAGTCTTTCATACCTTGTTAATTCAGGAGCTAATTCTTCTTTAAAATCTATATATT
The DNA here is from genome assembly GCA_964497435.1 of Candidatus Woesearchaeota archaeon. GTDB lineage: Archaea > Nanobdellota > Nanobdellia > Pacearchaeales > GW2011-AR1 > CAZCCD01. The sequence goes on from CAZCCD010000002.1 coordinate 36,537, forward strand.
CTTTGCTATAATCAACATTACCTATATTAGAGGTTCTTATTTTTCCTTCTATCTTAGCACCATATTTTCTAAGAATATCCTCGACTTTCGGATTCACAACCATTTTTCCACTCTTTTAAAAATTATCTTTTAAAAAATAAGGAAGATTAATTAATAAATGTTTAGAATCAAGACTCTTTAATGACTCTCCTGATATACCATAAACTCAAAGCGCCGACAGGGAAACTAAAGAAATAATAAATGATCCTTGTCAAAAAAGCAACAAGCAGCGCTATTGGTTTAATCACCCCCATTGCAGAATAAAGCAATGTCATGGTTACTTCAGTGGCTGCAATTCCTCCAGGAAGAATAGTTAAAGCACCTATAATATTTCCAAGCGTCACAACAATGATTATAGAAAGAAAGTTAACATGAAAACCAAATGCCAAAAATAAGAAATAAGCTGTTAAATAATTAAATAACCAGAATAAAAAAGCCAAGAAAAAAGCACCAATCATTGTTTTTTTGTTTTTTACTGATTTCCTGAAAGTATCGGCAAAAATTCTTATTTCTTTATTAATAAAATGCTCAAAATCTTCTGGCTTCTTAAACCTGCCATTCACAAAGCTAAAGAAATGCAACCTCTTAAAAAAGGCTCCTATGTTAAAATGCATTTTTCTTAATGTAAAATACAAAGTGAATCCTACAGAAATCAAAACAAAGGTTAACAATCCTTCAAGTATTAATTTAAGAGTGTTTGATATCTCGACATAAATCAAAATAAAAAATATAGAAAAGATAGCAAAAAAAGCCAAAATCATTAATTGATAAAATTTATCAGCAATAACATATGCTAACATAGATGTTTTAGATTTTTTAAATTTTTTTGCAAGGAAATGGGCTCTGAAAGGCTCTCCGCCTATTCCTGCACCCGGAGTTATTGAATTAAAAAAAGCGCCTGCCAAAAGAACATTTAACAAAAACCAAAAATTTCCTTTGAATAGTTTAGTATATAAAAAATTCCATCTTAGATTCCACACAATAAAAGTCATAAATGTTGATAAAACAGCTAGTGATAACCATAAAAGATCTCCATTAGAAAAAATCAGGTAGAGTTCATAAAAATCAATTCCTTTTAATATCAAATACAAAATACCAATAAAGGCTAAAATAACAATAAGACTTATTACTCTTTTAGCAGTTTTCTTCATCTAGCCTAAAAGTAAAAATTATTTATAAATCTTATATTTTCTTCTTTTTAAGCTGTTCCCTAAGCCAGAGCTGCCATAATGGAAAAACCCTCTCTGAAACAGGCAACCCAACTTCTTCTCTAACTTCTTCTGAAATTTTATGAAATGCGTCATTAGACAAAACATTAAACTTAGCTTCTAAAATTCTTGAGTTTTTTGTTTTATTTGAAATATCAACTAATTCCTTTTTTATCTTAGCCCTAAGGAGTATATTATCATAAACAGCGTCCCAATTTCCGGCCCACCCCTTCACATTAGATGCAATATCTTTTATGACTTCAGAATCTCCGTTAATCAAATCTTCAGAAATCTCTAATTCATCTTTATCTACATTATATTTAAGTAAATCAACAAATCCTTTCTCTTCTAAGGGATCATTCTTCCAATGCTTCCTTACTTCTGAAACTTGAATTAAGCGTCGCCATGAATGTAAACCATCAGGACTTTTAATTGGATTCGCCACAGCTATTACATCTGTTGCCTTAAAACTAGTTGCCGGAACTTCGAGGTCATTTACGACTCTATCAAAAACAGCATAAGGACTTGCTCCGTGAATTGTTCCTGCAACAACATTAGCCAAAGCTCCAATCCTCATTGCTTCATAAAGGGCTTTTGCTTCTACTGACCTAATTTCTCCTATAATTAAGCAACTATCTCCTAATCTTAAGCTAGTCCTTATACCATCATCTGCAGAAACTTCTGCCCCTGTCTTTAAAAGGGCTGATCTTACTTTCATCCTTAATATATCATAATTAATCTTTCTTAGAGAATCAACAGGCAATTCTAAAGTATCTTCCAATACAATAATCCTATATTTAGGGATAATCTCTAGCATTAAGCTTCCAAGAAAACTCGTTTTTCCAGATCCTCTTGTTCCTGCAATTAATATTGTCCTTGCTCCATCAATAAGGAAACTAAAAATGCCTGCAGCAATCGGATTAATCATCTTATTCTGTATAAATAATGGCAATGTCCATGGCTCATCTCTATGTCTTCTAATAGAATATGCTAAACCTCTTGGAGAAAGTGGCTCTTGGATTATTGCAACCCTAGCATTGATGTTCTCTATATTTAATTGAGTGTCTAATATAGGATTAGCTTCATCAAGAGGCCTTCCTGAAATCATCCTAAATTTGGCAGCCCATGAATTAACATCTTCCTGACTTGGAATAATATTTGTAATACACTCATCAAATTTTTGATGTCTTATAAATATTGGATTTAAAGATACAGGAGCATTTAAGGAGATGTCTTGAAGATTTTCATCCTGAAGAAGGACCTCTAAAATTCCAAATCCAATTGTATGCCTTACGAGTATAGATGATAATTTATTTAAGTCAGAGTAACTCATTCTTATTCCTTGAGCCTGTGATAAATCTCTTAAAAGATCTCTTGAAATGTTTAAAAAAACCTGTCTTACTCTTTCAGTATCAATAAACTCTTCTGCCTTTGGTTGGTGCTCCATTAAAACACCCTTAGCAAGATTCAACAACATGTTATGATCTTCGCTTAGAGAATTTTCAGGAGGTAATAAATGATAGATAAACTTAGATTCACCTTCTCTTCTCAAAATGGTTACAATAGATTCATCAAAACCCCCTTCCCTAACTTTATATTGTCCTATAATCTCTGCTCCTTTAGGCAAGTCAGAAACAAGCCTCGTGAAAGTGTAATTCGGAATTGTATCTGGCCTAAATATTTTATTATAAATTTCCCTTGATCCTAACTTATATTCATTAAGATAAGGCAATGCACTTTGTATTATCTTTGTGTTTTTAATCCTGTTAAATACTCTTTCCAAAAGATGCACGTAGCTTTGTTGGCTTGGCTGGTATAGTTTTTGTTTCTCAAGCAAAGCCCTCGCCTCGAATAAAAATCTCCTTATCTCTGAGTAAGCAGCAACAGGATCTCTTTTTAATAAAAAAAGAAAATTAAAAATATCATTATATCTTTTAGAGGATTCCTGAGAAGAGTTTAATGAGAGTCTGTCTTGTGAAAGAATCCTTTCCTGGCTTGAAAAATAAACATAAAGATTAGCTATTTCCATCAACATCTCTACCTCATTAAAATCATAATTATAATTCTTCTGTTGAACAAGGACAATCCTTGAAACATTTGGATTTTTAATTAAAGAATCTATGACTCTTTCCATTACATCAGGATAGTCGGCAATACTTGGAACAAAAGGCACACCAAGATAATTAATATATAATACATCCTCACCCCCTTCCCTATTCACTTCAAATGCATACAAAGGTGTCTCTTTATTAAATTTCATGAATATAAAAAGTAGAAAGGGTTTAATAATTTTTACAAGATGTAAAGTAATCATCTAATTTATAAAAATCATGCTGATATTAATATTAAGTCTAAAGATAATATAATAAATTTATCTACTAATTATAATGAATAGTAATAATAAGTTTGAATCTAATCAATTAATATATAAATTGAAGGAATTATTTATATTAAATTATAAATGGTTTGATGTAATATTAAATAAGGTCAAAAAATAATCCTATAACAAAGAATTTAAACTTCACTTTCCTTGCCATTAAATGAATGAAGAGTATGATTATTCTTCCTATTATAGTGAAATAGCAACAAGAATAAGAGATTTAGAAGAAAGACAAAGGAATTTAAGAGACAGGATTATTCTTATTGGAGAAAATTTGATAGAAGCAAGAGAAAAATTTTCAAGAGAAACAATAGACCTAAAAAAAGAAATTCAAGAAATAAAACAAACACTAGAAAGATTAAAATCATTTATCGAAAATGCTTCTTCAGAATTTACAAAATTCGCAAGAAAAGAAGACGTAGAAATACTGGCAAAGCAAGCAAAAATGTTTCAACCTTTAGGAAGCATTAAAAAACAATTGTAAGAAAAATTAAAAAGGCATTAATATTTAAAATAATAAATAAATGAAAAGATCCGACAATTGTTAGAATAATCTGAGGTTTTGGCTCAAATCAACCAGAGGCGGCAAGAAGATTCGGCGGTTGTTGGATTAATCCGAGGTTTTTTGTCAGGTCTCTTCGGAGGCAACAAGAAGATTCGGCAATTGTTGGAATAATTCGGGTTTTTTACTCGGATTCATCAGAGGCAATGGAAAAATCCGATAGGATGCTGGAATCTAAAAACCCGCAGGAGGTTTTTATATGGGAGTCTTAGAATTAGTAACAAAGATGAAAAGTCAGGGAAAAGGAGAATTTGAAATAATTAAAGCACTCCAGAATCAAGGAGTGCCTCCAAAAGAAATTCAAGATGCAATAAGCCAGGCACAAATAAAAGAAGCTGTGGCAGGAGAAACATCTGAAATGCAGCAATCAATGATGGACCAAGAACAAGATAATTACACTAATTATAATCCAGAAGAATATGTCCCTCAACCTCAAATGCCAATGGATGTTGTTCCTCAGGCACCTTATCAAGAGCAATACCCCCAAGACACATCCATGCAATCATATGGATATCAACAACCCCTACCCCAATATCAATACCCTACTCAAGGTCCTCCTCAAGGCCAAGAATATTACCCTCAAGAATACCCTGAACAATATATGCCTGAAACCTATTCTGGTGATTCAGAATCATTAATAGATGTAGCAGAGCAGGTATTTAGTGATAAATCAAAAAAAATGCAAGATTCCCTTGAAACTCTCGAGGAGTTTAAAGCCCTAACAGAAAACCAGGTCAAGAGTTTTGAAGAGAGATTGAGGAGAATAGAAGAAATAATAGACAGGCTTCAAATCTCTATATTAGAAAAAATAGGTTCATATGGAGAAAATCTTTCTAACATTAAAAAAGAAATGTCAATGATGCAAGATTCTTTCAGGAAAATAGTTGGCAGTGATAGGCCGTTAAGAAAACCATAAAAAATTAAGATGGTTTCTCTCTAAACATATAAGATTTATAATCTGATGTTGTTGGAGGTTTTGTTGATCCTATAATCAATCCAACTATTACCAAAAAAACAACAATTCCAAGAATCATATCCCAATTCTGGCGCCACCAATATCCTGTGCTCCATCCAACTGATTCTCCTGTATTGACCAAGACAACAATAACAATGACTACCCCTATAACCAAAAGAGTATACATTATAAATTTCTTTTCAGGGTCAATAAACAAGCCAGTCAATATCAATAAGACAAGGATAATTGCCAGACCAACACCCATCCTGGGAAATATTTCAGAGAAGAAAACAGGGACAAAATCAAACTGAAGAGACATCAATGCAACCATTAAAGCAATTATAGAATTAACTCCTTTACTTCCTTTAAACATGTTCATCTGATGTAAAATACCGAATACAAGGGCAAAAATTATCAAGAAAGGAATCACATAACTAAAAACACCTATTTGCTCCCATTTAGCCAACAAGTTTCCAACAGCCCCCCCATAATAACCAGCATATTGTAAAAATAAAGTCTTTATCATTTTTGTAAAAATTTGAAATTAATGCTCCTCCTTTAATATGCTAAAAATAAGAAGAATCATTTTAAATATGTTTCGAAATCGTTATGTTTGTTTAATTTAACTTTGGTTCAACATATTTATGCGGATGTTGATAAATAATTTGTTAAGAATTATTAAAATGAATTTATCCTTTGCTTGCCTTTGTTCCGAGAAGAATTGCCGCCAAAGCCCCTGCAATTACAACTATAAAAATTATATTTGTCCATAAATCAGAGCTCCAACTCTGCTCAAATAAAATTTCAGTGACATCGTCCCAAACACCTGTTATCAAAAAAAGAGCTATAACAACAGCAATTAATACAATAATGCCTGCTATAATTTTAAGAGGTTTAGAATCAAACTTCGCTTCCCCACCAGTTACAAACCCCCAAAGCAAAAGAACAACAAATACAACAACAATTGCAACACTTAAGAATAAAATTAAGTTTCCTACAACTAACTTTGGCGAAATAGCAGTAGTAAAAATAAGGCCTATAACAAAGGCTATAAAAGCATTAAGCTGTTTCTTTTCCTTTCCAAAAATATTTGTCTTTTCCAGGACTGCAAATATTATAAAAAATATTAACAAAAATGGATATACAAATTTAACTAGAAGTTCTGACTGCAGGATGTTCTCTGCCATTCTATATTAAGTTTTCTGGTACCTCTTCTATTCCCTGTACTTCAGGATTTGGTAAGGCTGATTTATTTATTATGAAAACATCGCTTATAGCCTTCACAAACTGATGCGGGATTATAACCCCTCTTGCCCCCCCAATCAAAGACATAACATTACCCCCAACTTTTATACGCCAACCATCAATTTTATTTTCATGAAGGTTGGCCTCTTCTATCTCTCCAAAGTAATCTCCAGAGTCAGTGAAAACCTTCAATCCAACGACCTCGCTTACTTTTCTGATTCTCATAGAAAAAGTTATAATTCGTTATTTAAATACTTTTCCGTAATCTATTATAAACTATTGTATAACAAAATTTATAAGAATCCATTTACTGTATTTTCTATGTTTAAGGCAAAAGAATTAACAATAATTATTGCTGTCTCTATAGTCATTGCATTTGCTTTAGTATTAAAATCTTTCTCTCTAAATAATTATTTAATTTCTCTATTATTAATTTTTCTTGTAATAATTGTAAATATTTTTGCTAAAAAAATTGCTTCTTTTTTCCTTGATTCTGAGATAGAAGTCAAATTATGGGAAATGAAAAGATGGGGTTTCAAATCTCATCATCACTTTAAAAAGCCTGTTCCAACTGGAGTCATATTTCCTGTCGTGATAACAGTCATAACAGCGGGTTTTCTTTATTGGATGGCTTCTCTTGTTTTTGAAGTAAAGGCAAAGGTCTACAGGGCGGCAAGAAGATGGGGCTTATATTCTTTTTCTGAAATGACTGAATGGCATATAGGATTAATTGCTGCATGGGGCATTATAGCAAATCTTCTGTTCGCTGTTCTTGGTTATATCACAGGTTTTTCAGAGTTTGCTAAGCTCAACATATACTATGCTTTCTTTAATATAATACCTTTCTCTGATTTAGATGGAAACAAGTTGTTTTTTGGAAGCATAATACTTTGGGTATTTTTAACAACTCTTGTTTTAATAGCATTAGGCTATGTTTTCCTATTAGTGTAAAATATTTAAATGCATAAAACATAAAAATATAATGGTTGAAGGAAAAAAATCATTTTTTTTAAGGAAAAAAACAACCCTAATAATTGGAGTCATAGCCCTTATTTTTGGATTTGTCTTTTTAAATGAAGGAATTTTTACAGGAAGAGTCACAGGAAATGCCGTCGTTAGTGAGTATAATCCTATTTTTAGTGCATTATCAATAATAGGAATACTCCTTGTTCTTTGTGCAGGAATCTTAATTATTTACTCTATGATTAAAGAGGAATAAAATGTTTAATATAGACAACCTTTCAACTTAAAATTTAATACGGTCTAATACAAAGGTTAATGTTAATAAGATAGAATAAATTTAAACATATCATAATTAGATTATCCTTTAAAATAAATTTAACAAAAATATTTATACTATCTTTTTTTATTTTAAAAATGTTTTCCAAGTTTTTACAAAACATAACTCCAAGGGAATATCAACAAAAAATATTTGAAACATGTGTTGAAAAAAATTGTCTAGTTGTTCTTCCTACTGGAATCGGAAAAACCCTAATAGCCCTTATGCTTGCAATTGAAAGAATGAAAAAATATCCAAAAGAAAAAATTGTTTTTTTAGCTCCTACAAAACCCTTAGCAGAACAGCATTTAAATTATTTTAAAAAACATCTTTCAGAATTGTTTGCAGACATTCAGCTTTTCACAGGTTCTGTAAAACCAGAAGAAAGGAAAAAAATATGGCAGATAGCAGATATAATATTTTCCACTCCTCAATGCATTGCGAATGATTTAAGGAATAATTTGTATGATTTAAAAGAGGTCTGCCTTCTTATTGAAGATGAAGCACACAGATGCATAAAGAATTATGATTATAATTTTGTTTCAAAAAAATATAAAGAACAAGCATTAAATCAGAGAATTATTGGATTAACAGCCTCTCCAGGATCTGAGGCTTCTAAAATAAAAGAAATATGCAAAAATCTTTCAATAGAAGCAGTTGAACTAAGAACCAGAGAGAGTGATGATGTCAAAAACTATCTCCAAGAATTAAAATTTGAAAAAATAATTGTCGAATTTCCTAACGAGCTTGGAGAGATAAGACATGTGCTTAAAAAAATCTTCAATGAATATGTAGAAGAATTAAAAAATAGAAAGGTTCTATTTGGTCCAGCAACAAAGACGGGTCTCATAGAACTGCAAAAGAAAATTTCAGGATCTATTTCAAGAGGGAACAATAATTTTAATTTTCTTCGTGCAGCAAGTGCGTGTGCGCAGGCAATAAAAATACAGCATGCACTTGAACTACTTGAAACACAAAATCTTCAAATCTTTAACAAATATCTTAAAGAACTTCTTAATCAGGCATCTAAAAAACAAAGCAGAGGTGTAATAAAGTTAGTTTCTAAGCCAGAATTTAATTTTGCTTTTACAAGAACAAATGAATTGCTTTCAAAAAACTTTGAGCATCCTAAATTAAATATACTAAAAGAAATAATAGAAAAAGAAATAAATGAAAATAAAAATGTAAAAATAATAATATTCGCACAATTTAGAGATACTGCATCTTTGTTATCCAAAAAATTAAGTGTAATTCCCGAAGTTAAATCAAAAGTCTTTGTCGGACAGGCAAAAAAATTAGACACTGGTTTAAGTCAGAAAGAGCAAAAGGAAATAATAAATGAATTTGAATCAGGAGGAGTAAATATTCTTGTTGCCACCGCAATTGGCGAAGAGGGTTTAGACATTCCAGAGGTTAATGCAGTCATTTTTTACGAGCCTGTTCCAAGTGCAATAAGGGCTATTCAAAGAGCAGGAAGAACAGCAAGATTAATGAAAGGGAAATTAATCATCTTAATAACAAAAGGAACAAGGGATGAAGCATTTTATTATGTTTCTAGAGCAAAAGAAAAGAAAATGCATAAAAATATAGAAATAATAAAAGACAATTTAAATAACAAAAACAGATTTGAAAAGCAGGAAAAATTAGCATGACAAAATTTTATGAAATATTTTCAAAAAGGCCTTCTAAAATTATTAAAGAAAAGTCAAAAATCATAATCGATTATAGGGAAAAAAATTCTTTAGTTCCATCAATGCTTGTTAAGTTAGGGTATGACCTAGAATTTAAAGAGTTAAAAATAGCGGACTATCTTGTTAATGGGGTCGCTATCGAAAGGAAAACAATTTCTGACTTTATATCTTCTATGATAAATAAAAGATTGTTAAAACAAATTGAAGAATTAAAACAATATCAAGATAAACTCTTAATTATTGAAGGATATGAGGAACAAGAGTTTTATAATGATGAGCCAGGAGGAATTAGTGGAAATGCGATTAGAGGATTTTTACTTTCAATAACATTAAAACACGGCATTCCAATAGTATTTTCAAAAAATGCAAATGACACCGCAAAATTTATAGAAGTAATTGCCAAAAAAAAGAAAGAAGAAGATATATCACTTAAAGCCAAAAAAAGAGCTCTCTCAAAAAAAGAGCAACTACAATTTATTCTTGAAGGATTTCCAGGAATAGGGCCGAAAACAGCAAAAAAACTCTTGAAAAAATTCAAAACCCTTAAATCAATTTTTAATGTAAACGAAGAAGAATTAAAAAAACTTGTAGGAAAAAAAGCAGAAATATTTAAGCTTCTTAAAGAAAAATATTAAATCCTAATCCATATTTTATATTGCTTTTGACAATAGTGTTAAATTCAATTTATATTCTAATATAAAACTTTGATTAATCTTATATATTAACTACTCAAATTGTATCGAGAATATTTATTATAAATAATTAATGAATAAATCCATTATTAACGATTTGTCTTATTACTATCAATATTTACCTTAGAGCGTAAAGCAAATTAAATGTTAAGATAAAGGATTTACTTTATATAATGTTAAAGCAAAGGATACTCTTCTAAAATATCATAAGATGGTCCGCTACTAGATAATGTAGATCTTTTTAATCTAAAATTATTGGTATTAAAATTAATTTTAGGAATTTTAATGCTGTTTAATTCACTTAAAAATTTTTTCCTGTCTTTGATATTTTTAACCCTTGCTATAGTTAAATGTCCCATAAATCTCTCTTCTTTCCCAAAAACCCATTCTAAGGCATTGTCAATCTTTTTTTGCAAATCTTCAGCACCTTTTAAATAAAGCCAGATAATTCTTATAAAATTAGGAGAAAAAACACCAATAGAATCTATTTCAATTTCAAAAGAATTAAATTTTACCATTCTAAGTCTTCTTTTAACTTCTTCAACTTTTTCTCTGTCCATCTCCCCTAAAAATTTCATGGTTAAATGTAAATTATTAGGTTCTGTTTTTTTCCCGATAAATTCAGGCAACTCATCCTGTATCTCTCTTATTCTTTCTCTTATTTCTTCAGGCATATCAATTGAAATAAAACATCTCATATTAGTAATTGTCTAAAAGATAATGGCTATCTCTTACTTTAAACCCAAATTTTTTTAATAAATTAATTGAAGATAAATTTTCTTTCCTAACATGCGCATAAATCCATGGAACATCTCTTTTCTTAAACTCTTCTAAAACTTTTTTTGTTAGTAGCTGTGCAACTCCCTTTCCCCTAAAATCTTTTCTAACAATAATCTTATAAATATATCCATAATATCCGCCATCATCATTAGCAAATATGCTCCCGACAGTTAAATTATTTACTATTGCAACAAAATAATAACCTCTATTCTTCCTTAGCATTCCTAAAAATCTTTTTTTTGTAAATTTATCAAAAACCATGTCTTCAAACTTTAATAGATTATAAATTTCTTCATAATTACTTAGTTGTGTTTTTCTTATTTTTATATCCATATTGAATTACAAAAATTCGCATAATATTTTAACTCCTAATTTAAGAGTCATATTATCATGATTCTTATCTTTTTCTGGATTAATTTCTACAATATCAATGGCTTTGAGGTTTTTAACTTTATTAAGCCTTTGAATTAAATAAATTAATTCTCTGGAAGTTAATCCTCCTGGCTCTTTATATCCTGTCGCAGGAGCAAAAATAGGGTCTACAACATCTATGTCAATAGAAAGATAAAGCTCTTTCTTGTTAGAAAATTCCATTATACTATCACAGGCATCTTCTATATTTAAAAGCAAATTATTAATATCCATTCTTTTAACCTCCTTCTCTTTCATATATTTAATTTCTTCAACATCAGAATTTCTTAATCCGACTAACATTACATTTTCAGCAGGAAATCCGTAATCTATAAGGCCTCTTAACCATTCTTCATGAGTCGGAAAATTCTTATCAACAGGTTTCATGCAATCAGGATGAGCGTCAAAAACAATTAAACAGGGTTCTTTGTTATTTGCATTAGAATGTTTTAAAAAAGCCCTTATTGTTGAAAAACTAATAGAATGGTCTCCTCCTAAAAAAATAACCTTATCTTTGTTTAAAGATTCTAAAGAATTTTTGTAAATTAACTTATTTGTCAACTCTAAATTATTATTGTCTAAATGTATTTCCTCTAAATCCAACAACTTAATGTCTATTGGTTTTCCTTGTTCATTGCTGTAAATCTCTTTCAAGGCCTCGAGTATTGCATTTCCTGCTCTTTCACATCCATTTGTCTTTCCTAAACCATTTATACCTGGAACCTTAATAATTTGCATGAAATTAGAGGTAAAATATAGTTTTTAAGGTTAATTAAATAAATCAATTATCAGTTTTATATCATGTTCTTCTTGGGAATAATCTTCTTATATTAGGTCCTCTCATTGCCATGGGTCCTCTAGGAAACGGTGTCCTAATAAAAGGGCTTGAAATTGGGCTTTTCATATTAAGCAAAGAAGCTGGTTTTTGGGATGTTTTTTTAGGTTTAGAAAAAGAACCTCTTAACCTCTTTACAATAAAAAAACTTACAACACCTATTCCTGAAAAAAGAACAAAGACAATTATGTAAAAAAGCCACATATAACTCTTATTAACCTTTTCCTTACAATCTGCAGGGCATAAAAAAGAGCTTTCATCTAAATCACAAGTATTATCTCCACAATAAGAGGACATCACAACAGGACAATATCCGCAATCGTTTACACAACTAGAGCAATCTTCATTTTCATCGCAAAAGCCATCACCACAAACCCTTTCTTGAGATGATAAGTCAACTCTAAAGGAAACTTCTTCACCATAAGAATTAGAAAAAGAGGAATATTTACTGGCATAAACATTTAGTGTATTTAATCCAACTGCTGAATTTATACTAGTATTGGGTGTGAAATCAACAAGAGAGCCTGAATTTAATGAATACTTCCAAAATCTTGCGTTTCTTTTTGTATCAATAACTCTCAAAGGTATGTTTGTTGAGCTATAAACCATTCCATCTTGAGGAGAAAAAAAGATTATTTTTATAGAACCAGAACCTCCTCCCCCATTTTCGCCATCTTCACTTCCAAGTGGAACTCCACATATTCCTGGAATCTCGCCTTTTTCTTCCCATGCCTTTCCACTTCCACAAAGATAGGCTGTGTTTCCTTGGCAAAAATATCCAATATCAATTTCAGGATCACATTCTTCTCCAGTAAAAAATTCCCAAATTTCTCCTAATTTATCTCCACCTTTAATTAGCTTTTCAGCAGATTCAAATCTCTGGCTACAAATTCCTTCTACACAAGATTCTCCAACACATTCATAATCATTAATACATTGAGCTCCTCCAGTCTTAAGAGTTTTAAACTGGCCATCTACATCACAATACTTTCCATTACTCAAACTTCCTGCAATTTCACAAGTTTGAGAAGAAATAAAATTTATAAAAACTAAAAAAATAATTCCTAGAAAGTATTTTGAAGCCATCGTAGCTAATTGGTTGACCTCGAAGCACTATTGTCTACCTCATTGCCTCCAGTATTTCCTTGATCATCACTAGCTATACATCCTAAATAACCATTATTAGAAGCTGTCTGTCCTGCATCATCTCTGCTGAAAACATCTACAGGATGTATAATTGCACACCAAATTTTTTGTAATAAACCAGCTTGTTTTTCTAGCTCTTGTTTAAGCAAGGTGCATTTTCCTTCTATACATACATTACTCTTACATTGATAATCCTCGACACAACTCTGTCCTTCGTTCTTAGCACTCTCATATTTTAAAGTAAAAGGACTGCAATATTTTAACACCCCTCCAATTTCTGCCCTTGTTTTTGGAGAAATTCTAGGCCCTCCTTCAACAACAGGCTCGCAACTAATACCTCCTTCTTCTTCAGGAACTATACAGGCTCCTTTTTCACATCCATCATCACATCTAATTATCTCTTCTTTTAACTCGCCAGACTCACAGTATAATTCCTTTAAATATGATCCTTTTTCTAAATCAGGACCTGTAAGAGAATCTCTACAAGAATCTTGATAAATATCCTGTCCATTGACTAATGTAAATGCCCATTCATAATAGTTCTTTCCAAAATCACCGTCAGCGCAAGTTATCTCATCTTTTATGTCAAGAGGAACAGGAGCAGGACCAGTAGGAGAAATATAAGAAATTAAATAAACAATATCAGAGCTCTTAACTTCCCAGTCACCATTTACATCACCTATCCATAAAGGACTAGGAGCTGCTCCTCCTTTAAAAACATAATTTACAAGGTAATTAACATCTAGCTGATTAATACTCCCGTCTTTAGTTAAATCTCCTCTTTCCTTGAGAACAGGAGCTGGAGCATTTTTATTTAGATAATTTTCAAGATAAGTTATATCAGATGTTTTTACCTGACTATCACCATTTACATCACCTATCCATAAAGGACTAGGAGCTACTCCTCCTTGAAGGACATAGCTTATTAATAGATTTAAGTCAGAAAAATCAATTTTATTATTTTTATCTAAATCTCCTACAACATAAGAAACAGGGGCTGAGGCTCCGGTTGCACCATTTAAGTAATTTTGAAGGTAGAGTATATCAGCATTGCTTACATCACCATTTCCATTTACATCTCCTATCCATTCTGGAGATGGGGGAGTACCTGCCCTTAAAATGTAATCTGTTAAAAGATCAAGGTCTGCATTATTTATAATCTTGTTTTTGTCTAAATCTCCTATAAGATATGATACAGGATCTGGAGCATCAACATTGCGACTTAAATAATTTTCTAAATAAGTTATATCTCCAACACTAACATCATTGTTTCCATTAACATCTCCTAATTCAATAGGATCAGGAGCAGGGCCTGCTCTTAAAATGTAATCTGTTAACAAGTCAAGATCATCACTATCTATTACTCCATCTTTGTTTATATCGCCTGTTTGAAGAGGAACTGGTTTAGGACCCCTCGGAGAAATGTAAGAAATCAAATAAGTTATGTCTGCATTATTTACTATTTTGTCACCATTTACATCTCCTAATTCAATAGGATCAGGAGCTACTCCTCCTTTAAGAACATATTCTATTAAAAAATAAACATCTTCTATATCAATCTTCCCATCAATATTAACATCTCCTCTCTTTAATTCTATTTCAACATTTGTTTTAGAATCAATCCTCGTGAGATCTTGGCTTTCATTGATAGCAAAACCAACAATCCCTATTCCTGCAATTAGTATAGCAAGAGAAATAACAATTGAAATAACAATTACATACCTCTTTTTTCTGGCTCTATTTTGACCAGAGGTAGAGGCTTTGCCTCTTTTTTCCATGATATGTATAACAAAAAACACTTTATAATTCTTTTTATATAATAAGATAAATATTTAATTTAAGTTTAGTTTAATAAAATATTTTTATTGATGTAAATATAACAATAAATTACTAAAGTTTGATGCGACTCATAATAAATTTTCCATTTAAAATTAATAAATAAGATTCTTAACAGAATCAGAATTAGACAAATAATACCGAGGTAAGCATATTTATCTTAAACTCAAATATACATAAAAAACAAAAACTATTTAAAATGCCTTTCCCTTATAAAAATACGACAAAGAGGTTGAAAGGAGGTAGATAAAATGAACAAGCTAATTGGATGGATTTTCATCATAATTGGTGTCATAATGCTATTACCATTGCTAAACCTAACATTCTTAGGTACAGCAGGAGACTGGCTAGTTATGCTAGGATACTTAGTAATCGGTATAATGTGGCTAATGCATACTAAATAAAACATTTATTTTTATTTATTTTTTATAATTTATTAGTTTTTACTAATTCTTGATTTAATTTATAGATTTAGAAATGTCTGTATATTTAATTACTATAACTGTAACGTGCATCACAAGGAGCAGAGGGTTCGCAGAGATTATATGAATCTGAATCTTCAGGGTAACAACCAACACTCCCTGTACATGATACAACCATTGCTTCTGGCTCACCTGAAACTGAATTTGAAGTAGCCCTGCAGCCAGCATATTTAGTGCCTCCACAACCTGAAGAACATCTACCATAACATGTAACTAAAACTTTTGTTTTTGATTCTGTTGTCTTATCCCCTTTTATTATAACTTGGTTGCTGGACTCGGATTCTGCTGTCTTAGCATTTAAGACTAAAAATGAGCTATCACTAATTCTAATAGCTTGAGGGTTAGTTTTACTCTTCAATCCAAAAATTCTTCTAAATAAAGATGGTTTTGATTCTTTTTGAGTCTGTGAAAAATAACTTTCAACACCTTTCAAAGCTTCTTCTTTGTTTTCAGGGATAAGCTGAGGCGTACCTCCACTCCCACTAGAAACACAATTACATTGCGGAACAGGACCTGCCTTGAATATATAGTTAGTTAAATAAATAATATCCCCAGAATTTATTCCTGCGGAATTATCAACATCTCCAATACATGATGGATTTGGAGCAGGCCCTCCTTTAAATACATAATTGATTAAATAAACAATATCTCCGGCAGTAACTCTGCCGTCATTATTAACATTTCCGCAAATGTAATGAGGAATGTCTTCGGGCACACAGGCTCCATCAACACAGCCATATACACATTCGTCTGAAACAACTTGTGGTTCTGTTCCACTGCAGTAATATTCATTTAAGACATTAGAGTGTGAAATTAGTTGAATCTGTGCATTTACTCCTCCGCCAACAGGTCCTTCATTAGCATTCAACAAATTAACAATAACTCCAAGAATCTCTTTAGAGGTTCCTTCTATTATTTCTTTAGTCTCAGATGCTCCTAGACTATTAGTTACCTTAATCGTGGCAGAAGTATCTGTAGCACTTATTAATTCAAAAGTGTAATACTCTCCTTCATAATCTGCACCAACACTGGCTCCTATCGATAGTGTAAAAGAACTAAGACTTTCTCCACACAGATCTTGTTTTGAATAAGATTTTCCATAACTATCATACCCATAAACACTTCCAACAGTAAACCACATTATTCCTCCATCTGTATCTGTGCAGGAAGCCGTCGTTATGCCTGAGCACTCACTAAATTTAATATAAGCTCCATTTGTATTGTCATAAGATTCAAAAATAAAATGTAATTTATCAAAAACAGGGTTTGTCCATGTCTGTCCTAATTTAATCTCGTCATTATCTGAATCAGAAGCGAAGAAAGAGACAATAAATCCTGTAGTAGAAGCCCAACTCGCACCACTTCTTGTTACTAAAGTTCCATCTACAGGTATTCCATCAGATCCACGAATTACTTCAGAACCATGAGTTAGTTTTAATACGTCAGAACCAACAAATAACTGTGCTCTAATAACTCCAAAAGAGTCTTCATCAACAACAACAAGAGAAACAACTACGCCTTGTATTTCTTTAAAAGAGTATTCACTTATTTCTTTTATTTCAGATGCTCCATTTGAATCAGTGACTTTAATAGTTGCAGAAGTGTCTGATCCTGAAATCAATTCAATTGTATAAGTCACTCCATTAATTAATGTTTCTACTTTTGAAGGTTCAGATCCTCCAAGAGATACATCTACTTTTCCAACAGGCCCTGTTCCCATTCCCAACAAATATAAATCACTAGCCGTAGTTCCAGCTCCAACAATATATTCTTTATCAGATAAAGATATTGGTTCTCCAATAGAATCAAGATGAGTAAAATCTACAGCTCTATTAAAGATTATATTATACCTATAAAGAGGTCTAGAACTAATTGTACTCATCTGAACATGAACATAACCTGTGTCATTTTCAAGAGTGTTGTTTCCAATAGTTAAAGTCTGCACAAAATTTGCACCAACGTTTCCTTCGAAAATTCCATCAGCTAAAATAGTTGGAATATCTGATTTAGTCAGAACGGTCTTTACTTTGTTAATAGGATCTCCAATAAACAATTTAGAACTAGGAGTATGTAAATAAGCACTCTCGCATGTTGGCTGAACACATCCTTCATCAATGCCTAAAGCACAATTGTCATCAATTCCATTGCAAACCTCTGCCATGCCAGGATTTATATTTGGATTATTATCGTTGCAGTCTTGAGGGTCGCAACTATCTCCAACCCCATACCCATCATTATCATTGTCTACACATGTTGAAGGTATACAAATCCCATTACTGCATCCACCAGGACATGGTGTACAAATTCCTTCAGTCCAGGTTTGTGTGCAGTTTCCAGTTATATTATTGCATTGAAAATAAATAGTTGAGGTGCAGGCGTCGTTTCCAGAACAATACTGTGTTGTTATAGGAGGACAATCAGAATTTGTCGTGCATGACGCAGTTCCACTAGTCACAGACGAAACATATCCTTGAACACCTTGAGCATAGCTTGATTCTTCAATTTCAAGCACAGGAGATTTTCTTACAGCTTCGCCTGTTGGAG
This sequence comes from Candidatus Woesearchaeota archaeon, assembly GCA_964497435.1. Lineage (GTDB taxonomy): Archaea > Nanobdellota > Nanobdellia > Pacearchaeales > GW2011-AR1 > CAZCCD01. Next base: position 54,622 of record CAZCCD010000002.1, read on the forward strand.
ATTTTCCTATGTTTGCAATAAGAATAACTATAACAAGAACTAAAGCTACCAAACCCAAAAACATCACCCTCTTTTGATCCATTAATTTTCTTAAGAATATTAAGTTTATAAATGTTTTTTTTGAAAGTGGTGATTTTGTTAATTTTAAAGAAAAAAAATAAGAATAGAACCGCTCGCTTCGCCCGCTCTAAAATTGCTAGTTCGCAAAACTCACTAGTTATTTAATAAAGTTTAATGGTAAAATGTCTTGAGGTTATAAAGTACATCTAGATTTGATAGACTAATTAAATTTTTATTACAACTTAAATATTTCATGTGGAGAATCATACAGAATACTGATTCAGAACAAATAAATCATCTCAAAATAGTAATTTCATAAAATCACTCAGGCACCAACGCAAAAAAACTATAATTCTTTACTTTAGCCAGCTCTTTTACATCTTCTAATTTTACTGCCTTTATCTTTTCCTCAAACTCATAAAATTCTCCTGCATTCCCTGACATTTCATACAATAGCAAAGACATCATCTGATCTTGGGAATCTTCTATAGCTATCTGATAATTTCCAAGAAGCTGGTCTTTTACTTCATTCAGCTCTTTTTCAGTTAAATCCTTAGAAACTTTTTCAAGCTCTTCTATTATCAGGCTTTTTACTTTCTCAACATTTTCTTTAGTTGTCCCAACATAAACAAATGTGTAAGAAAAATCTTTTTCTATATTTGCCTGTGCCCTGACAGAATAAGCAAGATTTCTTTTCTCTCTTATCTCTGAAAACAATCTTGAAGACATGCCTCCTCCAAGAATGCATGAAAGGACTCTTGATGCATAACTAAGCTTATCATTTTTAAGAGGAGTATGCCATGCAAAAACCAAATTAGCCTGATCCAATCCTTTTCTTTTTTCAATTCCTTCATGATTTTTTGTCTTAACTTCAAACCTTGGAATTTTTCCTTTTTCATTTCCAAAGGTTTTCTCTGCGAAATTAATAAGTTTGTCAAGATCAGTATTTCCAACAACACACAAAACCATGTTATTTGGCTTGTAGACTTCTTTAAATTTAGCAATAATTTTCTTCCTGTCTATAGAAGACATTGTTTTTTCAGTTCCTATTAAATCCAAGCCAAGAGGAGCTTCATAAAGATAATTCTGTATCTTATCAAAAACATAAACAACCGGATTGTCTTTCCTCATCTTAATTTCCTCAAAAATGACTTTTCTTTCTTTGTCCATTTCTTTTTCGTCAAACAAAGAATTTTTAACCATGTCAGAAAGAACAGCTAAAGCAACATCTAAATGTCTGCTAGGCATCTTGCACCAGTAAGCTGTTATTGACTCATCAGTAAAGCCATTAAGAATTCCTCCATTTCTTTCAATTTCTTCAGCAATCTTCTTGGCATTTCTTGTTGGGGTTCCTTTATACAACATATGTTCTATAAAATGCGAGATTCCTTTTTCACTAACATGCTCATTCATTCCTCCATTTCTGACCGCGATTGCAACACTGACAATAGGCAAATCCCTTTTTTCAAATATTATTGTCATGCCATTTTTTAAGACTTTTCTGAAAAATTTTGGTTTCATAAAACAGAAAAATAGGAAGGGTATTTAAATTTTGTTTTAAAATTATTTTTTCCTTAGAAATTGATAAAGCATGCCAATCAAAGCCCCGATTATAAAAGCCTCAATAATTAAAGATGTGAAAAGTAAAAAGTTGTTGCAAACTCCAGAACCACCAACATCAAAACACCCATTGCCAAAAGCTTCTGTAAAAAATAAGCTAAGAATAAAATATAATGCAAGCAAAAAGAAGAAAGATATCCCGGAAAAAATATTAATTTTAGAAAATAATAAGCCAACAAGAATAAGAGCTATTAATCCAAAAATAATTCCTCCCTTTAGCCAATAAGGCCATGTTTTCCAACTCATAATTAAAAAAAGAATTAAGTCTTTTTAAAATTTTTGTTAAAAACCAAATACCTTTCACCCCCTAACTCAAAATCATCCAGCAAATTAAAACTGTCTTTTATGAAATCAGTGATCCAATTTCTAGAAACTTTAAATTTCCTTTTTTTAATCATGCTTCTAGTTGCAAAGCTAACAACTACTTTATCAACTAAAGGAACAATCTCACTTAATAATTTCTTAGAATAATCATGTTTTAACATTTCAAGAGAATCCAAAGTCTTAAACAAAAAAATAATTTTATATCCTTTAACACTCTTAATTAATTCTTTTACTTTAGATAAATCAAATAATGAAAAATGATAAGCCTTTCCGCTAATTTTATTTTTCTTAAAATAATCATTAGTTAGATCAACTAACTGTCCGATAGAATCAATTCCGATATAATTTACATTTCCCATAAATTTATAACTAAATCCATTAACACCTGCTCCGAGATCAATTATGGTTATCACCTCTTTTTTAGATTCATTTCCAAGAATCCTCCCATACAATTCCTTATAAAATTCTAAGCGTTCTCTTGTCGACAAATGTTTCCTTAAAATCCACTCTTCATCCTTATTTTTATGGCTCAATAATTTCCCACTAGTAAAGCTAGAAAAAACCTTATGTAGGAGTTCTCTGGTCAATCTAATTTTTTCTTCATCAGAAACTTGCCTTTTTTTAAAGTGGCTGAAAGCCATTTCAATGTCTTCTCTTGGCAATTTTGAAAATTCTTTCTTTTTTGTTATTTGTTTATAAATTTTTATGTTCATTTTCTACTAATAAATTTATTACCTTTAATGTAAAACCTTAAATTTTCATTAAGATCTTTTTTAACACCGATTCTTTTAGAAGATATTATTTTATATTTATTTTTTTCCTTAATATTTTCTAACCATAATTCTTTATTATTAATTATATCTTTTTTATGAAATCTTTTATTAATTTTTAAGGTTCTTGTTAAAAGTCCTGGGCCAGAAGTTTTCGCTTCAAAATTCAACGGCTCTATAGCCCTTATCAAAACAGCTTCTGCTTTTCCTTTTTTTCCCGTAACAATATTAAAAAGCCATTGATTATGCACCCCATAAACTAAAATTGTATCTGGTTTCATTAACATTGTATCTCTTAAATCTCCATTTTTAACAGCCCTAGAAGCAGGATCTTCACTTCCAAAATAAGCTTCTGTTTCTACAATTTTTGCTTTTAAAATTTCATTATTAATGTTTCTAACAAGAATTTTTCCTAATAAATCTCTTGCAACTATCCTGACATTTCGCAAAAAAAAGTTTTTGTTGAGTTTCATTTTATTTAACAATTTCAATATTTTGTTCTTTACAAAAACTATCAAAATCTTTGAAGTAAATATCTCCTTTGAAAAAAATATATTCTTCAGGCGAGTCTTCAAATATGACTTTTTTAGAAAGTTTATAAGAAGCAGTTTCTGTAGTTTTCCTTACCCTGATTAATCTCCTTATCATATCGCTATTTCCTAATTCCGGATATTTAGATAATTCATCAAAAAAGAATAATGCTGGCCACATTTTTACAGATAAATCAAAAATTTCTTCATCAGATTCTACCACCTCAATACTATTAATTAATTCATAAAAATTATCACATACTTTATTGAAAAAATCTTCTGTAAATTTTTCTTTAAACCATTCGTCAAAAATTTCTGCTTCCTCTAAATCATAATAAAGCGTCATAAAACCATTTTTACAGACAAATAAATGATTGAAATAGCCTATTCCCGCTAGCTTTTTTAACTCCTCAGATTCACCTTTATACCAAGCTTTAACGTCAAATAAAGAACATTCACGAGTTAGGGCTTTCTTATACTTTTTCATAAAATATTTAATAAAGGTTTATTTAAAAATTATAGTCAAAATGAGTAGCACAAACCAATCACCCCAATATTTAAAGGCTCAGGCAAGATTTTTACAGGCTCAAACAGATACAGAAAAACTTCTTGCCTTAGAAGAAATGATTAGAGAATGTCCTAAACATAAATCTAGTGAATCAATGCTTGCCAATCTAAAAACCAGAAGAAAAAAACTCCTGGAAAAAATTGAAAAAAGAAGTAGAAAAAGCAAATCTTCAAAGCATGGAATAAAAAAAGAGTCTATGCAGACAGTAATAATTGGAAAAACAAATTCTGGAAAATCAACTTTAATGTCTTTATTGACAAACACAAAGCCCGAAATTTCTCCATATGGCTTTACAACAAAAAATCCTGTTGTGGGAATGATAGATTATTCTGGAACACAAATACAATTAATTGAAAACCCCGCAATAGAATCAGAATATTATGACAAAGGATTAACACATTCCACAGATACGTTATTGATAGTTGTTAATAAATTAGAAGAGGTTAACGAAATTCTTGAGCTTTTAAGAAATATGGATAAAAAAAAGATAATTATATTCAACATCAAAGAAGATTTAGACGAAAGGAAGCTTGATGCAACACTAAAGAGTAAGAAGCTAAATTATTTTATTATTAATCTAAAAGAAAAAATTGATATAAAAAATGAAGATAATATAATTGAAGAGGTTAATATCAATTATTATAGGGCGGGTGGTGAGCAATTTCGCGAGACAAAATTGCAAAACTCACAACTAGCGGAGTTGCGAATTAGGGGGGTTGGGGGCGGGGTAGAACTTCTTAAAGAAAAAATATTTCAAAGCTTTAGCAAAATTCGTGTCTTCACAAAAGAGCCGGGAAAGCCAAAATCAGAGAGGCCCGTTATTCTTGACCCTGAAAGCAAGATAAAAGATTTAGCCGAAAAATTACATAAGAAATTCATAGAGCAATTTAAATTTTCAAGGGTTTGGGGTCCTAGTGCAAAATTTGGAGGAATGGTGTGCGGGCTAAATCATGTACTAAAAGATAATGATATAGTAGAGTTACATACTTCTTAAGTTATTTTTAATGTGGTTAATTATTGGTTCTTTTGATGATACCTTAAGTAATTTTTTTAGGGTTTCATCATTATCCAGAGAGGTTGCAATATATTTCAGGAGTTGATTTTTACTAAAGCCCTTATAATTTTTTGAGTTGCTTATTTTTCCTTCTTCAATGAATTTTATTTCTCTAAAAAATCTTTTTATATCTTCTTTACGATTCAGGTTGATGTTATTTTCGTCGTTAATTGGCCTATATCCAAGAGATTCTAAAATAAAAAGGGTGTCTTTCATAATTCCTGGATTAAAAACAGCCAAAGAAATACGCGGTTCTATTTTCCATCTTTCTTTACTTTTCCTATAAGACAGAGAATGGAATACGCTTCCATCACCAGCGTAAAACCCCCTTAAAAAGCTATTTTTAACTTCTTTTTCAGCATTCAAAAGATCGTCAGATAATTTCTTTTTATTGAATAGGAACCTATTTACTAAAGAAACAAAATGAATGGAATAGACACTTATTTCATACACACCGCTTTCTTTAATTCTTTTTAAAAATTTTAGTCCCCAAGAATTCATTAAATTTTCATAATAAGAGAGCAAAGAAGGATCTTTATTATAAAAATCAACATTATACTTCCCGATATATCCATCCGATAATATTAGTCCAAGAAATTCATAAAAATATCGGTCTAACCCAATGTCTATTTCTTTAATTCTTCTGTGTTTGATCTTATTAGTTTTCCTCAAAAGATTTATTCTGGAAAAAATAGTTGAATCTGTTAAATCCAAATTTAATTTTCTTCTCAGTTCATCCTTTATCTGAGTATTATTAAATTTATTTTTACTTAATTTTAAGATTATCTCTCTCGACTTAATTATTTTTAAATCAAAATCAATCCGGGATCTTCCTCTTCCGTTTAAAATATACCTTCCTAAAGAAACTCTTTTAAGATAACCTTTCTTCCAAAACTTCTTGAAATAATTATTTCTAACTTGATTATAGGTTAAATTAATTAATTTAGAAATTTCCTTGGTGTTGTGCTCTTCAGACCAAAGTTCTAAAATGGTTCTAGATTTGTCCAGTAAAACTCTCATAAATACCCCAATAATCTAAAATATATAAATCTTCCTATATGCTTAAAGATCTCGATGTTGTTGAGTTTAAGACGAGATGAAAACAGAATATAGAAAAGAATTTATTAGATTTGTAAAGACAGGAATAGCAAGCCCTGAAGCAGTCATGTATTTGATTAATGATAAAAGTGTCATGGAAGCATATTTTAGAAATGTTGAATCAAGAAATAGATATATTGTCGGAAGAATAAAAAACATGGCTGAACAAGTAAGAAATGATTTAGAAGAAAGTGAAAAGATTTTAAGAAAATTACTAGATGATTTAAGAGGCTTAGAAGGAGTGTTTTAAAATAATATGATTATTTAAGATTTTTTATTTTGTTAGAAATTCCCTTCAATCTTTCACCAATATTTTGGTAAATAATGTAAATAATCACTACTCCTAAAATTATCACAAAAGTATAAACCATAACTCTTTCTGGATTTAAAATCAAGGCGCCAACATAAGCAAATAATGCACCAAAACCAGTAATTAAGATAATATTTAATAGTTGAAGATATCTTTTGTAAGATAGATCCAATACGTTTTTCTCCAAATCAATTTTATTCATTTTAATTTGAAGCTATTAAGGAGATTCCAAAAGCAGCAATGGCTATTCCAACAATAACCTCTACAAAATTTCCTTTAGAATTTAAAGATATATAGGCTCCAAGTAAAGTTGCTCCTACTCCAATACCTATCTTCCAGGGGTTTGGTTTAGACATACTAAAAAAAAGAATTAAAAGTTTTTAAATTTAACATATTAAACTTTTTCGTAAATTCACTAAAACACATATTTCATTTAAAACCAAAAATTTCACTTAAAAATCCAGTTTAACCTTAAAACAATTCTTTCGTCATTATAATCACAAACTGCTTTAAATTTCTGACTTTTTCTATTCAATAATGAAGTTCCTAAACCCAAGGCATCAGAAATTAAGTCTTTATAACTAAACCCCTCTCTGTAAGCATCAAAAATCTCTTTAGTTACGCCTAAACCAATGACTACTGGATTAGAAACTAATTCTTCTTTAGTTATGGCATAAACACTGGATTCAGCAACATAACTCCCATAAAAGTGAGAAGCTTTATCTGGCATTTTCAATTCCCAATCAGAACCAACATAAAGCCAAGGATCTTTCCTTTGCATTTTAAACTCGCCATTTGAGGGATGAGAAAATAATGGGTTTCCCGCATTAACACTCTCTGCCTGAGCTAATAAAACCAAAGCAGTTCCTATGCCAGCTATTTTTTTGTTCAACATCAAAAAACAGAAGATGATTTATTTAAATAGTTTATCATTAAAAAATTCACCTCAACTTCTTCCTTATAGACTCTATTAACATATCTAAGTATTCTGCAACAGCGTTTTTCAAATCCATTGCAGGAAAAATGTCTAATATAGTAAATTTTATATACTTCAAAACCATAAATTAGTTATGTTAGTTAAAGTAAATTATACGTAAGCATCTTCATAATATTTCTGAAGTAATTTGTCCTCTCTAATGGGTTTTAAAAGTTTATTAACTTCCTTAGCCATGGTATTTTTCAAATCTAATGGATGTATCTTTTTCTCAACAAAATCTTTTTCTAAATCCCTATAAGATTTGTAAATTAAATTTCCGCCATATTTTTCTGGTCTTTCAATAACAAGAGCTTCTTTTCTATCTCCTTTCAAAATGAAAACAAGATATCTCAATAAGTCCATCAACCCATTATTTGGATTTCCTGAAACACAATCTGCATTATTTATTTTTCTTTTGACACTTTCTTCATCATCCAAAAGATCTATTTTTGAGGAAGTCACGCTTGAGCTCATCTTTTCACCAACAAGACCTCTTATCATAGGCGTCATTATTTCTATTCTCCTTTTATATCCTATTTTCGGAAGGTATTCCCTAGCAAAAACTAATATTTTTCTTTGATCAAGGCCGGCAAATTGGGCATCAACCTTCAAATATTCCTCATCAAGAGCTTGCATAAGAGGGTAAACAAGTCCTGAAAGTTTTACATTTTCTCCGCTTGCACTTTTAACAGCTTCTGAAGCAGAATGCTTTGCGGCGTTAACATTTGTAAATGTGCTTAGTTTCAACAAATCTTCAAAATAATTTTTATTTAATTGAATGTTGCTTCCCTTAACAAATTCTAGTTTTTTTAAGTCCACATTTAAAGTTTTGAGGATCAGTGTTATCGATCTTTCATAATATTTCGTTCTCTTTTCTAAAATATCCCATGGAACACCATCAAGCGCGGCATGTAAATCTGCTAAAAGAATTTTTACCTTAATCCCCACTCTCAAAAAATCGGAGATTTTTAACATGGGGAAAAAATAAGCAAAAGAAACACTTCCCGTGGGCATGGTGCCCCAATAAACAGAAAGTTTACTACTACTTTTTAACTTTTTCAATAATTCTTCCTCACCAATTATTTCAGCGCAATTTCTCTTTATCAATGCTATTTTTTCTTCGTCTTTTAATTTCATAAAAACAAGAATCTCTTCCAATTATTAAACCTTGCTATGGAAACAATTATAAATTTATTTTACTCATTTAACTCATGTTCAAATTAATCTTCAATCCGCAAAAAGCAAAAAGGCATCCTTTTGAAACAATGTTCTTGGGTTTCTTTTACTCATCATTGTCAATACTCTTTAGCCTCTGGATATTTCCAGAATATTCTTCGATAGCAATGATTTTTTTAACTGTCTTCTCATGCCTATACCTAATTCAAAGTGCAATAAAGATAGAAGAAGAGAAAGAGAAAGAAAGCAAAGAAGAAAAATGGCTCCTAAAAGAGCATTCCAAGCTATTATATCTTCTTTTATCTATATTCATAGGTTTCACTATTTCTTTCACTTTATGGTCTTTCGTGTTGCCTTCTGAAAAGGTCTCAGAAATTTTTAATTTTCAAAAAATAATTGTAGAAGGAATCCAAACAGCTATCTCTACAGGAAGTTTCTCTAATTCAGGAGCATTTATATCTATAATGACAAACAACATTAAAGTATTGGTTATATCTTTAATTTTCGCGTTTTTCTATGGTGCAGGGGCAATATATGTCTTAGTATGGAACGCAAGCGTAATGGGTTTTGTAATAGGCAACCTAGCAAAAAATACATTCGGAATAGCTGCATTACCTATAGCTTTCACAAAATATTTTATACACGGAATACCGGAAATGATTGCTTATCTAACTGTCGCTGTCGCAGGAGGAATAATTTATGTTGCATTCTGGAAAGGAGATTTCTCAAAAAAAGGAAAAAAGAAAAAAATATTTCTTGACGTATTAATTCTTATTGGAGCAGCCCTAATATTATTAATGATTGCAGGACTTATAGAAGTATTCGTTTCTCCTTACCTATAGTGAGGTTTTTATACACAAAACTCCTTAATATAAAATGAAAAAAATAGTAATAGGTTGTATATTTAAAGGTAAAAAATTTGGAGGGGACGAAAAAATTTTTGAGAAACTAGCTAAGAAAAAAAATGTAGAAATAGTTTTTTTGGATTTCTTAAGAGACCTCGACAAAAAAGAATTAGAGGAAAAAATAAAAAAATGTGATATAATATACAACAATAGTGCAGAGGATTTTTCAATTGAGTTTGAAAAAACAATCGAAGAGCTTGGAAAAAGAGTCATAGATACGACAAAAACATATTATTATTACGAAGACAAATGGATGTTTTATTTAAAATGCAAAGAACATGGAATTCCAACTCCCGATACAATCATTCTTTCAGAAAATTTAAATATCGTAAAAAGAGAACTAAAGGATTTTAATAAATGGCCCTTAGTAATAAAAAGAGTCGAGGGAACATGTGGAGAGTATGTTGAGAGGGCTAAAACACAAAAAGAAGCCCTAAAAATAATAAAAAAATGGAGAAAGAAAAATCCTCTAATTCCAATAATAGCCCAGGAATTCATAAATTCTCCAAGCTATAGAGTGACATTAGTAGGCAATAAAATAATCCAGACAGCCTTAAAAAGAAGCAAGAGATGGAAGGCAACAGGGGTATATGCTAAAAAAATTAAAAAATTTGAAATAGATAGAAATCTGAAAAAAATAATCAAAAAAATAAACAATCTTTCAAAAATAAAAGTTTGTGGAGTTGATTTCCTAAAAAAAGACAGTCAATGGCTTGCGTTAGAGATTAATTCTTCACCAGGATTCGATTTCTTTGAATCAGAAAGAGAAATGGTAATCAGTAGAGTGATAGACTTACTTAAAAAAGAAGCAAAAAAAATTAAACATCATAAATCTCCTCAAATTTCTTAATTTCATTTAAATTTATCTTAGAAACTATCATTCCTTCTTTCCCAATTATTTTTTTTAAGACTTTGTGAGGACTAACTATTGTTGAATAAGATACAAGGTATTTTGAATCGACAACAGGATTACATAAAGCCACAAAATAAAGATTCTCAAAAGCCCTCGCCATTGCAAGAGATTCTAAGAGTTTTATCTCTCTTTCTTTATGTTTTTCTTTATGCGCCTTAGTTTCATATTCCCATTGAGAAGGACAAAAAACAATTTCTGCTCCTGCTTCTTTGAGTCTTTTAAACAAAGCAGGAAAAGCTAAATCCCAACATATAACTATACCTATTTTTGCGAAATCTGTCTTAAATATCCTAACCCTAGATCCAGGATCTACTTCATCACCATAAAGATGTATCTTCTTATAATTCCCTTTTATATTTCCTTCCCTATCTATCAAAACTGCAGTGTTATATCTTCTCTTCCTTATCTCTAAATCTTCTGTTATTATACACCATATAGAATTTTTCCTGCATTCCTCTCTTATCTCTTTAATTAGAGAGTCATTAAAATAAAGGGTTTCTGTTTTATGGACACATGATTCTGGAAAACAAACAATGTCTGCCCCCAACTTTCTTGCCTTTCTTATGTATTTTTTAATCTTCTCGACATTATTCCTTCTAGAAATATCAAAGTATTTTATTTGTGCTAGGGCAATTTTAGGCATTTGTTTTTTCATTTTAACACTAAGTTAAGTAAGTTTTTAATTCTAGTGTCGGTAGGTGAAATGCTTTTTATAAACTTAACTGTTGACAAAATATTAAATATATCCTTATAAAATATAAAAAATAGGGATTTAAATGCTTATAGAAATACTGCTTTTTCTCTTGCTTGGGATAATTGCAGGCATATTTACAGGCCTTCTTCCAGGAATCCATATAAACCTTATAGGGGTCTTCCTCATAACAATTCTTCCAACATCTCTAGGTTTCATAGATCCTGTTTATCTCATAATTTTTGTAGTTAGCATGGCAATAACAAATACTTTTGTTGACTTTATACCTAGCATTTTTCTCGGCTGCCCTGATGAAGATGCAGAGCTCTCTGTTCTGCCTGGGCATGAATTATTAATAAAAGGACATGGTTATGAAGCAATACTCTTAACAGCTTATGGTGGTCTAATTGCAATATTTATATTAATTTTAATAGTTTCTCCAATAATAATTATATTTTCAAAAATTCAAAATTTCCTTCCTATTATTATACCCTGGCTTTTAATTCTCACAGCAATATTCATGATTTCGACAGAAAAAAATTTCCTGAAAGCAATATTAATTTTCTTATTAACTGGTTTTCTTGGATTATTTGTCTTAAATATAAATTTTGTAAAAGAGCCTCTTCTACCTCTCTTAACTGGTTTGTTTGGAATTTCATCAATGTTAATAAGCATAAAAACCAAGACAAAAATTCCGGATCAGGAAATAACTAGTCTAAGCGAAAAAAGAATTAAACCTTTTTTTGGTTCTGTAATTGCTTCTTTGTTGTGTGGATTTCTTCCAGGAGTTGGAGGAGGACAGGCAGCAATTGTAGGAAATTCTATAACAAAAACAGATAGAAAAGGATTTTTAGTATTATTAGGTTCTACAAATGTGTTAGTCATGAGCCTCTCATTTATTGCTCTTTATACAATCTCTAAATCAAGAACAGGTGCAGCAGCAACTATAAACAACATAATAAAAAATAATCTCGGATCTTTTTCAGACAAGTTATTAATCTTAATATTAATAATTATATTACTTTCGGGCATAATTTCTTTCTTTATCACAAAATTCCTTGCAAGAACAATTTCATTAAGAATTTCTAAAATAAATTACAATAAACTATCAATTATAATCATAATTTTTATAGGAATCTTAGTGCTTATTATATCTGGAATAATTGGATTTTTAGTTTTAATTATTTCAACCCTTGTAGGAGTCTATTCAATAAATCAAAAAGTCAAAAGGACTTTGATGATGGGCTGTTTAATGATTCCGACGATTGTGGTTTATTTGTTTTAAGGAGAAAAATTTATAAACAGATAATTTATAGCAGAAATATGGGCATTGAAAAAATATTGAGTAAAACAAAAAATATTGGAAGAAGATTTTTAGTTGGAATTGCTTTAACCAGCGCTCTTTCATTTAACGGATGCCAGCAAAAAGTAGATATCACAACTCCGGACGATATAACTGTAGACCCAAAACATGTTGGGATGATTGAAGGAAGAGCATTTTCTGCAAGCATATCAACAAAAAACCAGATAGTTTTTTCAGGATACGAAGGAGCAGAAATTAGGGTGTTAAAGCCCAACTACGAATACACTGATTTTAAGACGACAAGCATATCTGAGGGAGTATATGCTATCGATAATATACCAACAGGTAGCTACAATATAATGGGTTGTGGCCCGGGAACAGGATGGGTCGGAGACCCTCCTTGTGATTATGAGCCAGCTGTAGTATCAAGCCAACAATCCTATAAAGTATCTGATTTAGTTGTTACAATTGATAAAGCTGATAAAGACGCCATATTTTACGGAACCCTTTTTGAAAACAACCAACCATCAGTAGGGAGAAAATTGGAACTATGGCTCAATGATATAGAAAAAAGAGGCGAGACAACAACATCCTCTACAGGAGATTTTGCTTTCTATATTGATATTACTAACGGCTCGCACTACTTGAGAAGTCCTGGGGGGGCCATAAAAATTGATGGCTGGCCCAGTAATGGATTTATAAATTTTGCAAATGTTAAAGACGAAGAGTTTGAGGGCCCTTTATTTAGAAAAAACGCCACATTCACGCCAAATTAATTCTAAAACCACTTCTTCAAAGCTTCTTGCTTTTCTTCTTCCTTGCCAAATATGCTATCAATATATCTTTTGACTAACTCCAAATTCTGATTTATATATGGAGAGAGATTATATTTCTTAGCCAATTCTAATGCTGGCTCCAGATATTTTTTTATACCTCCTTCATGAACTGTGAAGATTATCTTTCCGTTACATTCAGGACAAACGCCTTTCAAAGGAGGCCTTCTCATAATATTATTGCAGGCAACACATCTGAAGTCTTGTATTGAAAAATTTCTGAGATTTCCTTTCATATCCCTAATAAAGTGTCTTTCAATTATTAGTCTAGCAGTATCTGAAGTATCGGCTGCCCTTAATTTTTCAACAAGCCTCATTTGATGTTTCACTTTATCTTGCATTGTTGCCAGGGTTTTATAGCTCGAACATAAAACACCTTCATTAAAATTAGAAGTATCGTGAGTAAAATTAATATTCAAAAAAGGATCTTTTCCTTCTTCTAAAATATCTCTAACCATGTAGACTTTAACTTTTGAAGAATGCTCTCCTCTTTCAGCTGCCTCGTAAAGTTCTAAAGGATACTCTTTAACAACCTCGAAATCTAGAATTTGTTCATCAACCTCTCCTGCATCTATCTTAGCATTTAAAACAAGAGGAGCATCTTGGGTTCCACCCCTATGGCTTGGTAAAAATTTTCTTGAAAAATTCAAGAGGACGTCAGACAAAAGCATAATAGCTGCCTCATCACCATCGCATCTCGTATTGATTATCTGTTCCCCCCACAAAACATTCCTATCCTCTTTTTCTTTCCATTCTATTTCTAAACAATAAGAGTTTTTTTCTTCTTTAATTACTTCAACTTTTTTAACATAATCTTCTACATAATCACTTTTAGCAACTAAAGGAATTTGTTTACCATTATACTTTAAAAATCTTTTTTCTGCAGGATGTAAAAATTTAATTTTTTCGGACTTTTGAGAATTAATAACATTCAAAATTTTACCCAATTTAAAAGAATCGTAAACTCCTAAAACCAAATGATTTAAAATATGTTTTTTGGGAATTTTACCTAATTTTTCATACTTATCCAAAACCCTCTTCCCAGGAAGTCTTAAATCCGTTCTGAAATATCTTCCAAAAACTCTAAACTTTGATAAAAGTAAAGTTACGTCATCGAGTAATTCTCTTGAAACAGAGTAAAAGACTATATTTTTTCCTTTGATAATACTTCCATCACCATCAAAATAAGCAGAGATATACTCTTTAACTAAATCCTTATTCAAACCAAAAAAAAATCTAGGGACTCTTTTATCATATGCTCCTTCGCCACACCCGATAAACTTAATAAAATAATAAACCAATTTACTACAAACCATTATTTTTGTATTATCCTCTCCTAAACTTGCTTTCATTCCAAAAACTTCTCCTATTAATTTGATAAGATGGTCTTGCATATCTTTATTACAAATTCTAAAACTAACTTGTGAAACCCATTTGTTGGTTCTTGAATAGCCTTCTGCAGCATAATAACCTAAAAATCTAATCAGATTTTCATTAATAGGAATAATTGCGGGGATTTTATGATCAGAAGAGACATATTTTAATTTTATATCGTGATAACTAATTTCCTTATTAAAAGTTTTTTCCTTATAGAAATCAGACAAATTTATTTTTTTCCCATCAATAAAAACAAAAATTTTTTTCTTTTCTTTTTCTGAAAGTTTTTCTTTAAAAAGTTCAATTAAATTAACTTCTTTAATATCCAATTCAAAATTAAAATTTTCCAATACAGGAAGTTTATCATCAATTTTTAATTCCTTAGCTTCTTTAAATTTGAATTGCTCATCTTCTATATACATAAATTTATGGGTGGGCGTCATAATATACTCCCTATTTGTTGCTGTTGTAACCTTTATCCACTCCCGGGTTATTGGACCTTTTATAAAATATTTAATTTTCTTTTTCTTTAGTTCATGAGTAACTGGATCGATTCCTAATGCGTAAATATTTTTATTGTTTTCAACTGAAATGGTTCCAAAAGAATCAATCTTTTCTGTTTTTGCCCCTTTTTTTATTAAATTTTCAACATAATTTCCTATATCATCATAAAATATTTCATCATTATTCTCATTATAAAAAAATATTTTGGTTGTCGGATAAACACAGTCTCGTCTAATTGCAGCATGCATGAAAGGACTTGCTAAAAGCCCAAGAGTGTTTGAAAATCCAATAAACCTACAAATTACTCCGGCACAATTATGAGGAGCCATGCAAACACCTAATTGTCCTATAAGATCTTCTCTTTTCCTCACATTATGGATTGGCTTTAAACCATAAATTCTTTCTAACATTTCATCGATAAACAAAGATATTCTCATGAAAACATTATCCGCCCCTTCTTCAGGTGAAGAGGCGTAACCAGGAAGCAAGATATCATGGGGTTTTAATTCTAATATCTGATCATCTTTTTCCAAAGGCATTCCATAAATGTCCTCATTATAACCTAACTCTTTTAATTTTTGAACACCCACAAAAATTTCTTTTGGTTTAAACGCTGTTAAAGGTATTTCAGTAACATCATATCTTATAGTTCCATCTTTATTAACCTGTAAATCATATTTTGCCCTTAAAATTCCTTTAGAAAGATTTTCAATAGTCTTATCTTCTGAAGACAATCCTCTAACACCCTTCACTAAAAGAGGTATCTCTTCTTTATTCAAACCAAGTTTTTCAATACTTTTGTTAAAATAATAACCAATATCTATAATTCTATTATAATAAGGCACTCCTTTACTATTTTCTAATTCTCTCTTAAAACTTAATTGTTTTTTTTCAAAAAAATAAAATTGTTTTTTTGTCTTCTTCTCACATTTTTCACATAAAGGATAGATTGTCTCTATTTTACATTCTTCACAATAAAAAGTTGGAAAAGAGCCCCTTACCTTTCCAACTTCACATGCTTCTTGAACACTCCTAAACCTTCCTCCCTCATTTCCTACAGGGAATAAAACATTTGGGCTTCCAGTTAATTTTCTAAGTTTTGCCTTTTCGGGCCTACCCATTCTTGATCCTATAAATTCTCCAGCCTTGTCTTTAATATTCACTTCACAAACACTGTTAATTATATCTAAAGGATTACTACCTTTAAACTTTTCAAAGTCAACAATATCTTTTAGTAAAACATTTTCATTCACAGAATCAAAATTTATTCCAAGATTAAACAAAAAAGCCCTACTATTCTCTTCGTTAAGAACAACGTTTTCAATAGTAACGTCGTGTTCAATACCTAACAATTCTAAAGCCCTTTTTCCTACTTTAAATTTTTCTTGTTCGATTTTAGTATATGGAAAAATAAGTTTATTATCCACTTTCGCTCTTTTTAACCATTCGATCAATCCGCCAAATTCTTCTTTAGAAATTTCTGTCCAATAAAATATAAATTTGGGGTGAAGAGGTATCATGAATTTTCTACTTAGAGATAGTGCGTCTTTAAAAGAAATATTAAAAAAATCTATGGTTTCTTCAGCTTCTTTACTTTTCTTTCTTAAATCAAGAGCCCACCACTCTTCAACGTATCCTGGCTTGACTAAAAAAGCATTTCTATTTGATAAATCTCCAAAAGGAAATAACATATCCCCAAGATAAATTATTTCTTCCACATCAAGATTATATTTTTTTGCTTCTTCTTTTGATTTAATTTTTTTTACAGAACCATTAAACAATTTTATTATTGGTCCATCAATCATATCACAACTCGTCACTATACATCCTTTAGTCGGTTTCTCTAGTTTTAGTTGAGTGCCTGTCGCAATAAAACCATCTGTTATTTCCATTGTAGCTGGATGAATCGATGTCGCACTAAATCCTGAAATCCTACTCCTCCCATACCTAAATCTAAAGCCTCCTGAATTTCCTGGATGCCCAAAAACAGGCCTTCCTGCAACTAAATCCTTAATATAGACTGGAGAAAAATCTCCTTTTTCTTTACCTCTTTTTCCATGAATCTTAATATACTCTTCTAAAAAATCCCAGTCAGTTAATTTGAATCCTTTTTTTCTTAGAGAATAAATATATTTCTGAATTTTTGCGGCTTTTTGTGCTAAGCCTTCTCCAATCACAAGACAGAAACCGCTCCTAAGCATATTTGTATCTATTCTCTCTAGATTTTTATAATTAGAAACCTCAAATTTTTCTGACGGCTCTCCAGAAATTTGTAGAGGAATATTTTTAGCTAAAAACAAAGCTTCTTCTTCGGTAGGCATGTACTGTAGATTTGTTATTCTCTCATGGTAGTCGGTTAATTCTATAAACGTTCTTTTTGCTTCTTCTTCTGTTGGATCGTATTTTTCATATCCAAATATCTCTCTTAAATGATCAATTATTACTAAAGAAAAAGCGGCTCCTGTTCCTCCTGCACTCCTTACCGGTCCAGAAAAATAAGGACAAAGATATTCTTTTCCTTCTCTTGTTTTCATGATTTTAATTTCTGTCAATCCTTCTATAGGAGAAGACACGACTCCAAGAGTCATATACGCAAAACCAATTCTTGCACCAGCTTCTATGGCCTCAAGAATATTTCTAAACTTACAGAATTTTTGTTTTGCGACCTCTTCTGCAATTTGAATGCTTACAGCAGGATCGAGTTTCCCGTATTTTTTTTCTAACTCAAGAATCCTCTTATCTATACTAGAGTTTTCCATTTGAGGATATAAAGTAGAAATGAGGCCAACAACTTTTTCTGCCATTGACATGGCAAGAGGAATCTCAACTTTATCTACAGGATCAAAACCCCTAGCCCTAGCTTCTTCGGCAACATTGTAGACTTTCATGACCTCTTCTTTAAATGATTGAAAATATTGTTTTGTATTCATTTTAATTTTTTTAAAACCTCTTGCCAATTTCTTACCCTTATAATATTCTCATGTTCAGTGCCTTTGTTCCAGGGCTTATCGAATAAAAAAACCTTAACACCATTATTCGCACAATCCAGCGCTGCAGGAGCATGATCTTCTAAGATAACATTCACGCCTAGACTATTACATGCTTTAGCCTTACTTTTATTAGGAAATTCTCTAGCATAAAAGATTTCAAAAGAGTGGTTTGGAAAAATCTTTTCAATAAAATTTTTTGTTTTTTCTTTTAAATGCATTGGTCTAAAAGTAATAAAAATTATATCATGTTGTTTAGATAATTCAATAACAGATTCTCTTGCCCCTTCTATTAATTTAAGGTTATCAAAAATTTCTGAATTAATAAAAAGACTATTTAGCTTATCAGATTCTTCCTTAGATATTCCTAAAGATTCATTAAAATTATAAGAAGAGATATTTTCAAAATTAGCAGCCTTTCCATATTCTCTCTGAAAAATTTCCAAATAACCTTCGGCATACTTCGCGACTACCTCATCAATATCTATTCCAATTTTCATTTTACTCAAAATCCAAAATTTTTAATGCCCTTGTTTTAAGATTAAGCATAGGCACTTTACAGTGATCGGGAATATTTCCAAATTTTTCTTGATAAGGAGTAAGCTCTTCCCAGGTAGAACCAGAAACAATGAGGATGTTGTTAAAGTAAGATACCCCGCTTTTATGTGTATGGCCCGAGACAAAAATATCAGGAATTTCTTTTATCAAGTGAGAATCATTATTTCCTGGAAAATATTGAACAGAACCGTGAGTCGGAGCAAGATGCCTAAGCTTCAAAAGATATTCCATAATTTTCTCTGGTGAATTCATTGCCTTTATCCTCATTAACTTAGGTACATTATCTGCAAAAAAAGGGTAGGAAAATCCATGATAGGTTAAGACATTAAATCCTGAAAAATCTCTCATAGCCCCAATATTAACTAAAGCAGGGTTCCCTGAGAGGACTACGTTCTCTAATTCGTAAAGAGGCCATGCATATTTTTCATCAAAAATAGGCTGGGGCTCCATTAATCTAACACCATCGTGGTTTCCAGGGGAAATAATTATTTTTATGTCTTTTCTTATCTTTGAAAGAAGATTAGCAACTCTAAGATATTGGTCTTCCAAATCAACAATTTCTAAATCTCTTTCGTGATCAGGATAAACCCCTACCCCACTCACTAAATCCCCGACTATGAAAAGGTATTTTATTTTGTCTGTTTCTTGAACATTTCCAATTCCTCCATTAAGATAATTGATAAATTTTAGGAAATTTTCTCTCATAAATTTCTTACTTCCATACTGTAAATCTCCTAAAAAAAGAGCATATTCTTCTATAGGAGATCTCTTTCTTTCAAATAACCTTGCTTCAGGAAAAACTATTTCTTGTGCAAAAAGAATTTCCCTATTTCCGAAACATTTAAACCCGATAACAGAATCCAAAGCTAAATCCTCTGCCTTTTCAAAAACATCTTTATTATCTTTATTTATCAAAATTTTAATCCTTCCTGTTAAATCTTCCACATCAAGAATCATATTTTTATTCTTAGTGATTTTCTTCCCAGAAATCATCCCTATTATAGAGATTCCTTGTTTTAAATTTGAAATTTTGTCTATAGAAACCAAATTATCTAACAAAGAATTGTTTTGTAAAAAACCCCTCATATTTAAAAACCTGTTTCTAAAATAATTTATAAAATCCCCCACCTTTAATTTTTTTCCTTCACAATAATCCATAGATATTATTCTAACTTTACTATCTTCTTCTTTTAAATTATTTTTTATATCTATCTTTTTTGAAATTTCTATGCTAAGCCCTAGTTTTATTTTCAGATTTTCTTGTCTTTCTATCGGAAGTGAAGAAAAAAATAAATTTAACTTATCTTTATTTTCATAAAAAAGATTTCTTGTTATTATTTTTTTCTGTGTCTGGTTTTTTATTTTTTCGATAACTAATTTTACATTCTCTATATCTCCCTCTTCGCTAAAAAGTTCTAGAACCTCTCTATCAAGTAAAAGTCCTTTTTCTACACAAAATTTGAGTATTTCTTCTGTATCCATTTTAATAAACAACCAAGATGATTAATAATAATCAAGAGACTCTTTGACAATTTGTTTTGCCTTCAATAATATGCTTTTAGATATTGCCAATCTTATTTCTCTCATCCTCCCTCCCCTTCCCTTAGATATTACTCTTACATTAATTATCCCTAACATATCAAATTCTTGAATAATGTCTCCGACTCTTCTTTGAGTCAAAACTTCTAATTTATTTTTAATACAAATGTCTTGATAAAGATTATAAACATCGCCTGTAAAAATTGGTTGTCCTTTGTTTTTTTCCGAGAGTTCCATTATAGAGTGTAAAACTAATTGAAATTGTTTAGGCTCTGTTTTAATTACGTCAAGGATTTTATCTTTCTCTATCTTATCATTTGCTTCATCTATATGTTTTAGAAGTATCTTTTTTGCCCCCTCTCTTTCGGCAAGTTCTCCCGCAACCCTCAATAAATCCAAAGCTCTTCTTGCGTCTCCATGCTCTCTGGCTGCAAAAGCCGCGCATTTTGCAACAACTCCTTCACTAACAATCCCCTCTTTAAAGGATAATTTAGATCTCACGTTTAAAATATCTTGTAATTGTAATGCATTGTAGGGGGGAAATACAATTTCTTCTTCAGAAAGAGAACTCCTTACCCTTGGGTCTAACTCTTCTAAAAAAGTTAAGTTATTGCTTATTCCTACAATACAAATCTGGGCTTTGGATAATTCTGAATTAAGCCTTGTCAAGTTATAAAGAAAATCGCTTGATATTTTTTTAACTGCCTGGTCTATTTCATCTAATATCAAAACAAAAAGTTGTTTCTCGGAATCAATAATTTCAATAAATTTGCTATAAACAGCCTCTGTTGGAAGCCCTGTCGCAGGAATATCTTCCCCTAATTTCTTGATTAACTCTGCCAAGATCCTATATTCTGTATCTGAAATCTTCTTAAGCTTACAATTTAAATAATCTATTCTTAATTTAACACCATTATATTTATCAGCCCTTTTCAAAAGTTCGTCTTTGACATAATTAATAGAAAGAGTTTTTCCTGTGCCTGTTTTCCCATACAAAAATAAATTACTTGTTCTCTCCCCCCTTAAAACAGGTGCGAGTATAGATGCAATTTGTTTAATCTGCTCGTCTCTATGGAGAATCTCGTTAGGTATATAACTTGATTGTAAAAGTGATTTATCTCTAAATATGATTTTTTTATTAAAAGATTCAAAGATTTTTTCTATTTCTGTGCTCATTTTGTTAAGTAACCCTTCTTATCTTTAAGAGTTCGTATAAGTGAAAAGATATAATCAATGTAATTCCCTTATACCCACACACTTACATTTCTTGTGGAAATTTCTCTCGAAGTTTAATTTCCAACGAGAAAAAAAGATCTTTTTTATAAACAATTATGACTACTAAAAAAGAAAAACACCATAATTTCCTATGGAAAAAATATTCTAGTCTAATATTTCTTAATTTATACTCTAGTCTAAATAAAGATTTAATAGAGAAATTAAATATTAAATAAATACTATTTTTAATTTTATTAAGATATAAATTTTAAATTGTTAAACACCTTTTTACATTATTAAATATACTCTTTATTTTGTTGAAGACATATGTTATTCTACTAAAGATTTACTTATCTTATTTAACATATACTAAGAATAATAATAAGAATACATATACCAAGAATAATAAGAATAATAAAAAATGTAACTATCTTAGCCTTTTTAATATTTCATAGCTTATAGAGGATTATTATATTATTAATCTATATTCTCTAGTATAAAAAAATTTAAGAATTAAAGATAAATTAAAAAAACTTATACTTTGTTTTTAAACATTTCCACACGAAATAAAGGGGAGGGGGGTTGTTCTTAAATTATAACTTAAATTTTTTAGTTTGTAATACCCAAATTTTATATATCTATATACTTTTAAATCTATTTAGGTTCATAGAAAAGTTTATAAAATAATCTTATCTTTCCTTATAATGCAAGATAATAAAAATCCCTTTACAGCCCTTTTAGGAAAGATGATTGTTACAAAAGAAGGTAAAAGACTGGGTTTTGTAAAAGACATTACATTTGAAACAAGATCAGGAGAGCTTATTAATGTAGTTGTTAAAGATCCTACAGTCTATGCTAAAAACCTCAATCTCGAAAAATCGACTTCTAACGATTCTTTAATCCCCCATAGTTCTATAATTGCGATTGGAGACTTTGTTATTGTTTCAGAAGAAGATTTAGTTTAAAGAAATTCTTTGTACTAATTATATTACAGCTTATTTATTTGAATATATGCAAATCTTTAAAAACACTGTTTTAATTTTAATAAAATGAAAATAGTTGGGTTTAGTTTTGAAAAAATCAGTGTAGAGAAAAAGCCAATAAAAGTAGACAAAGTAAAAATTAATACAAAAATTGATATTTCTGATATTATCTCTGTTAAATCAGATATAATTAAAGATAATGATAACCTTATAAATGTTAAATTTAGTTACGAAATTACCTACGACCCAGATTATGCTAAAATAGAATTTATAGGTAATATGATTCTGGCAATCGACGAGAAAAAAACAAAAGAAATCTTAAAAAAATGGGAGAAAAAAGAAATGCTCGATGATTTTAGGACAGTAACATTTAATTTAATTTTAAAAAAGTCAAGCCTTAGGGCACTACAATTAGAAGAAGAACTTAATTTACCCTTACACATAAGACTGCCAACACTGAAGATAGAAGATAAAGAACAATAGTTTTATATAAATAATCTTTCTTTTTAATTTATGAAAATCTCAAATGAAAAGAAAGATAAGATCTATGAACAAATCCTGGCCCATCTGTATTCAATTTCTCCAGGAATGGCCTTTACACATCATATCTCTGAAGAGATGGCTAGAGACGAGGAATTCATAAAATCCTTGCTATTAAATTTAAAAGAAAAAGGCCTCGTAATTGAAGTAAAGAAGAACTCTAAAGGAAAAGAATATAAGAGAAGATCAAGATGGAAGCTAAGCGATGCAGCCTATTTAAGTTATAAAAAAATTAATAATAACACTTTAACATCTTAATGTTTTTATACCCCCATTAATTAAATTTATAATGGACGAAATAAGAGAGGCATTCAAGAAAGTTAGACAAGATATAGACAGATTGAATTCTGATTTAAACTATATAAAGACCGATTTAAATTATATAAAAACAAACATCTCTAAACTAAATTATTTTTTAAGAGTTTTTCAAGAAGATATAAAAAAAATTAATACTCAAATCCATAATTTTTCCCCTAAAAAACAAGAAATAGATATAAACCAAGCTTCGACAAATATTTCTTTAATTCCAACAGATACGACAGATTCTTCGACACATCAACACATCTTTAAGCCGTTAAAAGAACAAATTTTAGGTATTTCCACAGGAAATCAAGGGGTTCCAACAGACAGACAGACACATCAACAGACAGACAGACACATAGAAAATCTGCCTAAAAACGAGGAAATTTCAACACAAAACCAAGAAATTAACCCTAAAAAAGACCCTATAAAAGATGCCGCATATATTTTAGACTCGTTAGATAGTTTAAAGAAAGAGATAAGATTAAAGTTTAAAAGGCTTACAGAAAGAGAAATAACCATCTTTTCAATCTTATATCAACTAGACGAAGAACAAGGCCACGCAGATTACAAAAGCATAGCACAAAGATTAAATTTAACAGAAAGCTCTATAAGGGATTACATAGGAAGATTGATAAATAAAGGAATTCCCGTCGACAAAAAGCGAATTAACAATAAACAAATTCATCTTTTTATTTCTCCCAACCTGAAAAAAATAGCATCTCTTTCTACAATAATGCAGTTAAGAAGCCTGTAAAACTAATTATCTTGCTCAACGAATAACTATTATATTTATCTCTCTATTTCTTATTTTTAACCATGTTTTTTAACTTTAGCTTTTTAAGGTTTAATAACCCTATTTTATTCTTTTTTCATATTTGACTTACAATTTTATTAAAAATAACCCTCACTTTTTGATTTTCAACTATCAAACTTTCCCTATTTTTCCCACTTTTATTGTCTTTCTTCCTTTTGTACTTCTTTTTTCTCCTTTTTAACTCTTACTTTTGATTTTTTTAGTATTTTTTCTCTTTTTTCTTCACTGATATAAACCCTCTTTTTTCCATTTTTTTCAACAATTTCTTCTACCAAATCTTCACTCTTTTGTTTTATGCTGTTTATTTGCCCCCTTATAGTAGATCTCTCTTTTCCCAACATCGCAGCCAGATCATCATAACTTAGCTTTATGTCACTATTTAAAAGTATCCACAAAATTGCTCTTTCGGTTATTGAAAATTGGTCTAAATTTGGTGTTTGAACAGGTGTTTGAACAGGTGTTTGAACAGCATAAACAGCTGTTTGTTTGTCATAAACACCTTTAGGTGTTTTAAACACCTGTTTTGGTTTAAGTTTATTCATAGTAATTAAGATTTCTTTTAAATTTTCCAGGTCTCCTCTTACCGTCGATAAAATCTCCTTTATTTCTTCTATCTCTTTTTTATGCATTTTCTTCTCGGAATCAAGGTGTTTTATCCATCCAGTAACAGAAG
This sequence comes from Candidatus Woesearchaeota archaeon, assembly GCA_964497435.1. Taxonomy (GTDB): domain Archaea; phylum Nanobdellota; class Nanobdellia; order Pacearchaeales; family GW2011-AR1; genus CAZCCD01. Next base: position 79,246 of record CAZCCD010000002.1, read on the forward strand.
AAATATCTTTCTTAACAGCCTCAAAACCTTTTTTTGTGTCTTCTTCGACACGTTTTACCTCTTTATTCTTAAAAAACCACCAAACCATGACTAATAAAAATACCTCTCCTTTATATATTTTTCTCTTTTTCGACGATAAAAGATAATAATTTCATTCTAAAACAGACAAAAATTATCTGTCGAAGCCCCAGCATTTCCAATGGAAAAATACCCTATAAACACCTATTTTTTATGGCAAACAGCCTGTTTAAACAGCGATAAACAGCTGTTTGTTTTTTAAACACCCAAACACCTCTTGTAAAAAATATGATTTTTACCGTCGATAAAATGTTTTAAACAGCTGTTTGTTTATGTGTTGGAAGGATTCCAACACATACTTAGGTTACCTAAGTGAACAAACCCCGAGCCATTAAAGAAATAGAAAAAATTAATAATAAAATAGCAGAAAATTACAACAATGTTTAAATATGTCTTCTGCATTTTAAGTTATGGAAAATATTATTCTTTTAGATGAAAAAACAAAAAGAAAATTACAAGGCTTAGCAAAACAAGCAGATGAAATTTTTAAAGAAGAATTAGCTAAATCTAAAGTAAAATATTCTAAAGCCGAAATATATATCCTTAATGCTAAAACAGTCGGTGTTCAAGGAGATAAAAGAGTTGATGAATATGTTGCAGAATTAACCTTAAAAGACATGAAATATGAAGATGGAAGATCCTACACAGATGAAGAGATATGGGAATTTTTGGGAAAAGTCAGTAACAGGATTACAAATGAAGTTAAAGGAATTACAAGGGTAATTTATACTCTTGCTGTTAGAGATCCTTTAACATAAAAATCAATTTTAATGCACGCTCTTTCATATTTCACTAAGCCAACCTAAGTGCAAGAGAAAGATTTATATTTGTCTTTTTATTCTATAAAACATAAAAAGAGGTTTAAAATGGCAAAACTAAGTGCTTGGCTTTTTACCCTTATTGGTCTCTTGTATCTATTGCCTCTACTTGGAATGGATACTGGAGGAACAACAGGATGGGGAATGTGGCTCATAACTTTGGCATTCCTCGTTGTGGGTGTAAGCAAACTCATGAGAAATTACTCAACAAAGAGAAAATAATTTTGAGTATTTTTTAATTTATATCTTCTTCTTACTTTTAGTTCTGTTTTTTATTTTACACATTTATCTTCCATTTAACAAATTTCTTTAATTTTACTTTCTTCACTAAGTCAACCTAAGTGCACAACCACGCCAGGCCACTAAAGAAATAGGGAAAAATTTGGCGGGAAAGATAAGTTTTTATACTTTAATTTGATAAGTTAATTATGGTTGAAGAAAAAAAGAAGTGGAGTAAGTTAGCGATTTGGGGTTTTGTTTTAAGCATCTTCCCCATAATTTTTCTTTTAATCTCATTAATTTTATCAAGTTTTGTACCCTTCCCTATTCCTTTGGCATTATTATTCTCATCGTTTTTTATAAACTCCACAATTCCTTTACTTTTAGCATCAATCACTCTATCATCTATCTCATTATCTACTATGAAGAATAAAGGGCTTAGAGGTAAGCGTTTAGCATTAATATCTTTAATTTTATCTAGCATCTTTGTTTTGATTATTATCATATTCTTACTTTCAGGCAAGACTAATGTTGATTAATTTCTTCACTTTCCTTACCTTAATTCACAAAAAATTCAAAAATTCTTTCTAAAACCAATTTTATTCGCAAAAGGTTCGCACAAGATATACTGTCACTACTCGAAAATTTGATGAAAAATATATAAAAAAGTTCGTACAATTTTTGATATGGAAAAAGAGGAATTTTTAAAAAAAATGGAAGTTGAACTTAAGATTTCTAAGAATTCTAAATATACTATAAGAAATTATGTTAGGGCGAATTTGGAGCTTTTGAACTTCACAAAAAAGAAACCGAAAGATATCGAGATAGGTGATGTGAAGGCCTACCAGGCAGAAAAACTCACTGATAAATCTTCCAAAACTATTGTTTTATTTTTATCAGCAATAAGGTACGCCTATTCTAATATTTTGCAAAAAGATCCAACAATAGGAATAAAAAGACCCAAGAAGGAAAACAAAATTCCAGTGGTTTTGACTAAAGTGGAAGTGCTTAAACTCTTTGACGCCCTTAAAAACAAGAAGAGTAAATTAATGATATCCTTAGTTTATGCTCTTGGTTTAAGAGTTGGGGAATTGATAAATTTGAAAGTTTCTAACTTTGATTTTAATGAGAGAATTGGTTATATAAGGCAGGCAAAAGGCAACAAAGACAGAAAATTTGTTGTTCCAAATTACCTTTATGCTGAATTAAAGGAACAAGCAGAGATGCAGGAAAAAAATAACCAAGAATATCTTTTCACGGGGAAAAAAGGCAAACTTTCTGATAGAAACATACAGAAGATTGTTAGATTGGCAACAAAAAAGGCAGGAATTAACAAACCAGTTCACACACATACACTCCGCCATTCATTTGCGACCCATCTTTTGGAAAACGGCTTGGATATAAGAATAATTCAAGAACTCCTCGGCCACTCCGATATTAGCACGACCCAGATATATTCCCATGTGTCTACATCTGTTTTAAAGAAAATTCAATCTCCATTTGATAACTTAATGAAAGAAAAAGAGGTAAAATGAGAATTCATCCAAAAAAAGATGATAGAAGAGCTTAAAAAAGTAAAGTCACCTTTAGATAACTTATAAAATGGATAATCCTGAAATAGAAATATTGAGGAAGGAAAACGAAGAATTAAAAAAAGAGCTGGAAAAATTAAAATCTTTAAGAGAGAACCAGAAAAAAGGCATGGCTCAAAAAGCACAGAAAGGAAGCCATGTTTCTAGGGTCGCTTTTGGTTATAAGATGATTCATGGAAATCTTGTTCCCGCAGAAAACTATAAAGAAGTTGAGGAAATTTTTGAAGAATTCTTAAATAATAAAATAAGTTTAACACAGTTAGCAAAGAAACATAATTTTTCAGTCAACGGATTAAAAAAGATTTTAACTAATTTTACTTATATTAGCAAGATAAAATTTGATAATCAAATTTTTGATGGCAATCATCCCCCATTAATCTCCTCAACTTTATTCAACCATGTCCAGAATAAATTAGAAAGACTTGGAATTAAAAAAATTTAAAATGAAAAAACTTTCTTTTAATGAAAAATGTTACGAAATTCTTAAAAAAGTTCCGAAAGGGAGAGCTACAACTTATAAAGAAATTGCTAAAGCATTAAATTCAAAAGCCTACAGGGCTGTTGGAAATGCAATGAATAAGAATCCATACGTCTATCCGATTTCCTCGGAGGCAATTAGAAATCGGCGTTCAGTGCTTAGAGGAGATTCAAAAAGAACCAGAAGGTTCTTTTTAGTGCCTTGTCATCGTGTAATAAATTCAAATGGAAATGTTGGTGGTTTTGCATCTGGAACTAAAAATAAGATTGCAATGCTGAAAAAAGAAGGAATCAAAATTGAAGATAATAAGATTGAGCTAGAAAAGTATTTTTTCAAATTATCTATATGATGTTTGTCGCTTTCTTCTCGCCTTAGAATCTCCAGGCTTATAAGCTTCTTTTCTTCTTACATCTGCAACAAGAAGATTTCTATCATAAGCAATAAAAGAATCGTGGAGTGGTTTTGATTTTGTCGCTTCAATCAATGCCCTAGCCAGAGCAAGCCTTACAGCATCTATCTGGCTTTTTTCTCCACCACCCTTAACATTAATTAAAATATCGAAATTAATTTTTCCTAAAACATTTTCTGCTATTCTTAAAGGCTCTTCTATCTTTAATCTGTCAAATATTTGCAATGTTTTATAATCTTTTTTATTTATTGTTACTTTTCCAGACCCATCTACAACAACAGCACGAGCTACAGCTGTTTTCCTTTTTCCAGAAGTGATTATTTTTTTCATTTTTTTAAATCCTCAACCAAAATAAATTTAATTTTTTTATCTTTTCTAAATAAAAATTTATTAGATTCTTCAAATTCTTTAGGTACTCCATCATAACATTTTATTCTTCTTAAAGCTTCTTTACCTCTTCCACTTCTATGCTCTGGCAACATGCCTCTTATAGCTCTTTTAATTATTAAATAAGGTAATCTCGATACTTTCGGACCTCTTTGCCCGCTTCCAACTCTTTTTCTTTTTAACTTAAAATCTTCTTCTATATTTTTTCTATTTCCAGTTATTATTACTTTGTTACAATTGAGTATAACAATTTCTTCCCCCTTTAACGATTCCTTAGCAGCGAAACCAGCAAGCCTTCCAAGAACAGCATTTTCTCCGTCAATTATTTTCATTTTAAAATATTTATATTTTTACCTTCTTTGTTTTTGTTTATTTCTTCTAAAATTGTTAAAAACTCACAACCTCTTTTTTTAAGCTTTTCTTTAGCTTTTTCTGAGAAAGACAATGCAGCAATTTTAAATTTTTTGTCTATATCGCCCATAGAAAGAACTTTCCCAGGAACAATTAAAATTTCATCACCATCAACAAACTTATTTATCTCATCCAGATTAAATTCTTTTCTTTTTCTTCTTGGAGTAGAGATTAATGATGCAACCTCTTTCCATTTCTCATTTTTTTTTGCAGCAATTATTGTTTCAACTAATTCTGGATTTCTTTTTCTCCTTAATTGCTCTTCGATTTTTGTGTTTGATTTCATGTTAATTTAACGAGAAGTGTTATCTTCCCGCTAACGCCGAGTTTAAGGTCGAGCAAATTATTATTCCTCTCGAGACCTTAAGCGAGCAGAGTTTTCGACTCGCAGGTTAAAAGTTTAAACTAAAATGGGTTTATAAAGATTATGCAGGAGAGAGGATTCGAACCTCTGAACCTACTTAAGGAAGGGATTTCTCAAATTTGACCCTCTTAAAGGAGACGTCGTAAGAAGGACCTTGGTCCTTTTCGTCACTTGAGTCCCTCGCGTTTGACCACTTCGCTACTCCTGCAGCTAATCTTAGAATTAATCCAGAGTTTTAAAAATTAACTATTCTTATATTTATAATTAAGTCTTAGAAATCTGTTTAGAAACATGCTCAAGATCTCTTTTTAATTCTTCTATAGATCTTTTGAATATTTCTCCAGGACCTATTTGTCCAAAAGATTCTATGTCAATTGCCAACTCTCCAGAAGGCTCAATTTTTATATAATCTTTTTTTTCTTTTTGACAGACTTCTAAACATTTTTCAACCTTTTCTTGATCAGAAGGGTTATATAGGGTGGTTTTTCCTCCAGCCCTAACACTATCTGGACATTTTTTCAATATTTCTTGCGGACAGTTTTTATCAACACGCACTTCAATAATCTCTCTGTATCCCATTAAACCAGGAGAAAATTTTGCATGTTCAAAACCTCTTCCAATTTTAGCACTAGCTACGAACTCTAATTCCTGGTCTTTTCCTAACATAGTAATTGGTATTTTTTTATATACTACTTTAGAACTTCCTTTAATATCTCCACTGTAAACCATTCCTTCTTTATTTACTGATAATTTTAATGTTTCTGATGTTTTTTCACTGGCAGAACCAGAATCAAGAGGTATTAATCCGAGTCTGTGAGCTATTGTTTCATCATATAAGGGAGAATCATTTTTAGATATCTCTACCTCAACAATCGCAAGAATTGGTATATGATAAACATATCTTCTTATGGCATTTGCCAGATGATCTTCTATTTCAAGGGAAAATACAATTTGGTTTTGTTTTTTTTCAAGCATTTTCATTTTTAAAATCATAAATAACCTTTTTAAACTCTTCTACCTCTAGAACGTGTCAGCGTTCTTGGCAGATTAAACTCTTCTGCCTCTTCTTCCTCCTTTATTTTTAGGCCCCCCTCTTGGAATCCTTGTAGTGTCTAATATATTTATTATTTTAAATCCTTCTCTTGAAAGGCTTTTTATTATTGCATGTGCGCCAGGACCTGGCGCAGGACTCCTAGTTTTAGCCCTTATCCTAGCATAAAGAAACCTAACTCCTAACTCTTTTATTTCTTCACTAACTCTTTTTGCTATAAACATAGCTATAGTTGGATTAGCCTTAAGTCTATCATGCTTTGTGATCATTCCTCCAGTGACTTTGGAAAGAGTTTTTCCAGACATATCAGTAACATGGACAAGTGTATTGTTAAATGAGGTGTATATGTTAACTATTGCCTCTCTATTTTTTTCCTTTTTTTTTGGTTCGTCAGCCAAATTTCTTTCTTCTTCTATTATTTCTGTTTCCATATTTAAATCATCTCTGTTTTAATTTTTTTCTTTATATGAATTTTATTTTCTAAATTTGCAGGCACGATGTATGAGGGACTATCTACAACTTTTCCATCAACAAGAATTTTTTTATGGACTATTAATTGCCTTGCAGCCTTTATAGTTGGCACAAGCCTTTTTTTTGTCACTATTGTCTGAAGCCTTCTTTTGAGATAATCTTTTTTATCTAACGAAAGAACTTCTGGAAGAGAGTTTATATTAAAACCTATTTTGTTTAGATTTTCAAAAAAATCTTTTTGTTCTTCTTTAGAAGAGATAATTTTTTTTGCCTTGTCTCTTATTGATTTTGTTTCAGATTCTGCCTTCCATATCTCTTTCTTGTTTTTTAATCCAAATTCTTTTTTTATCTTAGCTTCTTCATCAATCCTAGCCTTTTCAAACGGTCTTTTTGGTTTTGAATATGTTTTGTGTTTTCTCTTCATTTTAAAAACCTACGGTTTTTGATCCCTCAAGCGATTTTCTCTAATTGCCTCCGGTGAAAATCTGATAAAATTTAATTTACTTTTCATTTTAAACCCTCTGTTTTCTTTTTCTTTTTAATCCCAACTCCTTTACTCTTATTCTTTCTGAAATGGCTCTTTGTTCTCTGCCCTCTTACAGGAAGCCCTGCAGCATGCCTAATTCCCCTGTAACTTTTTATTTTTTTTAATCTTTTAATATCAAAATCTTTTCTTAACTCAAGATCACTTCCTATTAGATGCCTATTCACTCCTGTTTCTGGATCTATTTGTCTGTTAAATAAATGACTAGGTACAGAAGGATTTTTCATAAATTCTGATATTTTTTTTATTTCCTCATCACTTAAAGAACCCATCTTTCTATTTTTATCAATATTAAGTTTTTTACATATGGCATTTGAAATGCTCCACGAAATTCCGTTGACTTTTGTTAAACCAGAGTAAACACTCATTTTACCCTCTATGTCTTTAGAAAGAATTCTTACTATTCTTTCTTCATGTTTTTTTACTTCAGATTTTTGTTCATACATTTTTGCTTCCATATTATTTCAAAAATAAATTATATCTTTCTAAGCTTGTTAGCTCTTTAAAAATCCTTCTTTCAATAGCCTTTTTTGGATCAGGAAGATTTTGGATTCTTTTTTTTAAATCTTCGAATGACTCAAATGGCCTTTCTTCTCTAATCTTTATTATTTCTTGCATATGTTTTTTTCCCATTCCAGGAAGTAATTCTATTTGATGAACTCTTTTATTTATTGCCTGGGCCTTGTTGAAGAAGTCAACATATTCTTTTTCTCTTTCAACAACTACCTTTTCTATGAATTCTTGCAACTGGTTTTTTGCACCCTCTGTAAGCTTCTCTCTCTTTAATCTTCCATAGATATAGTATATTTGAGGTCTTTTTCCCTCTCCAATATAGACCTCTTCTCCTATCTTTAAAGTCACTCCTCTTCTAGGGACTAATTCTAAAAGAGTAAGGTTTTCTTTCCCTACAGCCTGCGCTATAGGGAGCATTTTCTTTTCTAATGGGTAACCATTTGGTAAAAACTCTAATATTATTGCATATTCTTCTTTCATTTTCTATCATTTAAACTCCCTTACAAGTCCAAAAATTTTTTCACTTTCTTCACTATCTAAGCTTATTCCAACAAATATTTTATTTAATTCTTCCTGATTTTCAGGAAGAGCATCTATTATTTTGCTTATACTTCTATCATCTAATTTCAAGATCCTTAATTCCTCAATCTTTTTCCTTAGTTCCTTTGCATCCTCTATTTTGATATTTGAAAACTTTTTAATAAATCCTTTTATCTCTTTTCCTTCATCTTTTGAGCTTTTTATATACTCTAAAGATTCTATCATGCTTAAAGCTTTGTTATTTTTTATCATCTTAACTTTACCCCTTTATCTTTTTTAAATGTATAGGCTCTATCAAGAATCTTTTTTCTTGGTTTACATCCTTTAATTTAACTATAATAGAATTTCCTACTTTTCCATTAACAATCCCTGTTTTTCCCCGAAGCCTTTCTGGAAAATTTGACCTCAAAGAAAGTTCTTTAACAATAGACACCCCGTCTCCTTTATTCAATTCTTGAAAGTACCTACTAAGTTTAAGTTTTCCTTTCTCTCTAATTTTCTTCATTCTCATAAAATACCGAGAAATAATCCATTTAAAAACCTATCTAAGAACTAACTTCATTCTTTTAAAAAGAATTTTTAGGGTCAGAGAATTTTAAATCTCCTCTTTCATTAGCATCTTCCATATTTTTTAATATAACATTAAACATCCTTTCACCCCAAACCCCTTTACCACACGAGGCACAAAAATCAATAACACTCTCATCATTAACACCAGCACCACAATAAATACATTTCTTCATTTTTCACCAGTTTTATAATTTCGTTAATCTTCAAAACAAAATTAGTTTATAAAGATTTGTATGAACTCCAACACAACAACATTAAAATATGCTGTTTTTTTATCCAGAAAATGGATGCTGAAGTTACAATAATTGGTGCAGGAATTATCGGCCTTTCAATAGCAGAAACGCTTTCAAGAAAATACAAATCAATCTATGTTTTAGAAAGAAATCCTAAATTTGGCATGGAAACTAGTTCAAGAAATAGTGAAGTGATTCATTCAGGCATTTATTATCCAAGAGATTCTTTAAAAGCGAGATTTTGTGTCAGGGGAAACAGACTTTTATATGAATTATGTGAGAAAAATAAAATTCCATATGCAATGTATGGAAAACTTACTGTTGCAACAACAGAAGAAGAGATATTAGAATTAGAAAGATTAAAAAAACAAGGTGAAGAAAATGGTGTTAAAGGTTTAGAATTATTATCACAAGAAAAAATACAAAAAATTGAACCAAATGTAAAAGCAATCTCAGCCATCTTTTCACCCTCGACAGGAATCATTAATCCTGATTTATTGATGAGATATTTTGAGGCTAGCTCCAAAGAAAATGGAGTAGAGCTTGTTTACAGTACTGAAGTAAAATCAATAGAAAAAATTTCTGACGGATTTCAAATTGAAATTCAAGATCCTGATAGAGAAACATCAAGTTTTACAACCCAGTATCTAGTAAATTGTGCTGGTTTAGAAGCTGACACGATTGCTGAAATGGCTGGTATGGATATTGATAAACATGGATATAGGCAGTATTTTTGCAAGGGAGAGTATTTTTCTGTTTCTGGAGGAAACAGCATTGTTAAACATTTGATTTATCCTACTCCAAATCCTAATAAAGCTGGTTTAGGAATTCATGCAACTCTTGATTTAGGAGGAAGATTAAAACTAGGGCCTAATGCACATTACATAGAGAGAACAAATCCTCCTTATGATTATAGAGTTGATGAGTCGCATAAACAAGAATTTTTTGATTCTGCTCAAAAATATTTATCTGGATTTAATCTTTCTCAGTTAGCTCCAGACACAGCCGGCATTAGACCTAAATTACAAGCGCCAGATTTTATTATTAATGAAGAATCTGATAAGGGTTTTCCTGGCCTGATAAATCATTTAGGAATAGAATCTCCTGGATTATCTTGTTGCCTTACAATTGCAGAGTATGTTGACGGTTTGATTGATAATTTATGATTTATTCATACCTCAGTTCAAATCAGAGATTTTCACTACGCCACTATTCGTAGCGTAACGCATCAACAACATTTGTCTTCGAGGCTTGTCTTGCTGGAAGAACGCCTGAAGCAGCTCCCACTAAAAATCCAAATATCAAACATCCAACAATTAAGTAAAAAGGAGCAGCTGCCTGCAGAAGATTTGTTCCAAGAGAGGTTACTGCAAGGTATTCTATTCCTTTGCTTATACCAAATCCAAGAACAACTCCAATTATTCCCCCAACCAAACCTAAAAGCCCAGACTCAATTAAAAAAATAAGCAATATATCTTTATTTTTAGCTCCAATTGCCTTCATGACTCCAATTTCTCTTGTCCTTTCAATTACACTAGTATACATTGTATTCGCAATTCCAATTCCTCCGACAAAAAGAGAAATTGCAGCAACACCCGCCAAGAAAGCTGTGACAATGTTGAGTATGTTTTGAAAACTCTCCAAAAACTCTTCAGGAGTTAAAATAGAAAATTGTTGGGTGTCTTCTGTTTCTCCTCTTGCTTTCCTAAGTTTTTCTTCGACTCTTTCAGCAATTTCTTTAATATCTTGATTTTCATTAACTTGAACAATTATCCAGTCAATCCTTTTCGGAATTTCAAATAACTCTCTTGCTTTTTCAATATCCATATAAACAGCTCTGTCATCATCAGGATTGCCTATTTTTTCTAATATTCCTTTAACTTTGAAATCTTGTCCATTAATTGTTATTCTTTCTCCAACCCTGACTGGCTTTTCAAATAAATTTCCTGTTTTATAGAGAATGCCTATGGTTATTCCAGAATCTCCCTCTTCTATGAATCTTCCTTCATTTATTTTTAAATTGCCGATTTCAAAAACCAGATTGTTTTCAAGAGAAACTCCCCACACTATCTGATATCTGGTTATATCATTAAATTCTATTTTTGCATTTCCTGCAATATAATAAGCAACTTGTCTTACTCCTGCAACTTTTTCTATTTCTCTTACATCTTTTTCAGTTAAAATAATTTTGTCAATGCTGCCAGGAGGACCTAAAAAACCTGTTGCAGGCTGCACAAAAAACTTATCAGTTCCAAGAGTTTCAAATTGTTCTTGAACAGCGTTTTGCAAGCCAAGTGAAAGAGAAACCAGCATGAATATTGTTGCTATTGAGACAAAAATCCCAATTAGAGTCAGCCATGTTCTTAGTTTTCTCTTTCTTAGATTTCTGTATGCTAGTTTAAAATAATCTTGAATCATTTTTTACTTCTTATATCTTTATAGAGCTCTTTTAATTCGGGATATCTCTTAACATATTGATAAATCTCTTGCCTGACAACTCTTCTTTTTTTAGCTATTTCAACTTGTGTTAGTTCTTGAGAAATTAAATCTTGAATTTCTTTATACAATTGTTTATCTTGTGGTCTCCCACTATTTAATCCTCTTCCATCAATAAGATTTTCCTTTAATTCAGGATGTCTTTGAATATAACTATAAATGGTACTTGAAGGAACATTTCTTATCATCGCAATTTCCTGCACTGTTTTTCCCTTTAAGATTAAATCAAGAACTTCATTGTAAATTTTTTCATCTTTCTTTTGGCCATTTTCACTTCTCCCGTCAACAAGGTTTTCTCTTAACTCAGGGTACTTATTTAAATATTTAGTAACGGTGTAACGACAAACCCCAAGAATGCTGGATATTTCAGAGCAAGTATCTCCTTCATCTACTAGTCTTTTTATTAAACCATATGATTTAGGGCCGAGTTTCTGCCTCTCTTTTAAATTAACATTTATCTCTAATTCTGGATGTTTTCTAATATACTGATATAATGTGGGATAGGAGGTTGCCAAAATCTGTGCTATTTTATATCTTGTTTTTCCTTCATCCACCAATTTTTTTACCAATCCATAAGTTTCGGGGTTATTAGAAAATCTTTTCCTAGCTAGTCTAATTCTTCTTCCTCGTTTCATTTCCTCAACGCATCCACAACATTTAATTTACTCGCTTGAATAGCAGGAAGAACTCCTGACAAGACTCCCACAAAAAAAGAAAATCCAATTGCAGCAAATATTAATGGATATGAAATTGTTACCTTAAGCAAGTCAGGACCAATTGCAGAATTTGCAACTTGAGAAGCTCCTAGAGCAGTACCAATACCAATTAAAGCCCCGACAATTCCCCCAACCAAACCTAAAAGCCCAGACTCAATCAAAAAAATAAGTAAAATATCTTTGTTCTTAGCTCCAATTGCTTTCATTACACCAATTTCTCTTGTCCTTTCAATTACACTAGTATACATTGTGTTTGCAATTCCAATTCCTCCGACAAAAAGAGAGATTGCTGCTATTCCAATTACAATAATGTTTACAACATCAAGAATATCATTGACAGCATCTATTGCTTGAAGAGGGGTTTCGACTGTAAATGTTTCCTCTCCAATTTCTTCGTTTCTATCATTTCTTAACTTTCTCTCAATTTCTTCTGCAACATCTTCTATATTATCTTTATCTCTAACTTGAACAGCGATTAAATCATATTCATTATTGATTCCTTTTAATTCTTCAAGGTCATCATTCATCATTAAGACAACAGAATTTAATGTAAATGTGCTTGTTTTTTCAAGAAAGCCAATAATTTCAAAATCTTTTCCATCTATCTTAATTGTTTTTCCTAATCTAAATTCTTTTTTGAAATCATCTGTTTCTAAATAATCATTTCCCAAAACAACTTTTCCTTTATCTCCTCCTTCTAAAAGTCTTCCCTCCTGAGCTTTTATGTTAAAGCTCAGATAAATAAAATCAGAGAGCTCTTTTTCTTCAGGAATATCTCCGACATATCCGAATCCAGTAACATCATTGTATTCTATGCTTATGATTCTTATTATTCTTGGGATAACTATGTCAATTCCAGAAACACTTTCTATAATATCTAGGTCATTTTTGTTCAGCTTTTCTACGACTGTTGAACCCGGAGGCCCGAATCCAGTTCCTTTGTTTTGTATTGTGAGCCTGTCAACAGATAAATCACTAAATTGGCCTGTAATAGCTGTCCTTAAACCCTGCCCCATCGTAATAAGGGCGACAACAGCAGCTATCCCTATAAAAATTCCCAGTATAGTTAGCCAGCTTCTCAATCCTCTATGTCTTAAGTTTCCGAAAGCAAGAGAGAAGTAGTCGCGGAGCATTTTTAATCAAGATTAAGCGTAGCCTTTGTTTTAATTAGTTTGCTAATGAGAATCATGGAGAGTTCAGCTCCTTTGTTGTCTCTCAAAATATTTTAAACATTTCATAAAGGCGATATCTCTTAACTTAAGATCCCAATAAAAAGTAATTGCTCGATTAAAGGGTCCATATTCAGAGAATTTTTTATAATCAACTTCGCCAATCAAAACATGTTCTGGATGTATCCGCATACCGTAAGCTGATTCGTTAAAATATTTTCCCCTATTTTCAAAAATATCTCTTTCTAAAGGGATTCCGCCTGCAGCTAAAATTAACTTAATACCAATTAAAGATTTTTTCCCAAAGCTTCTTATGCTAATCATCTCTTCCTCAGAAAGATTTAATATATCCCCAATTGTTGGATAAATATCGTTGCGTGATTTAAAGAATTTCCATTTGATGCCTCTTAACCAATTTGACATCCTTAAATCGAAACCGCCTTCGTCAATATATGAAGAAAAGACGTCTTCCAAAAGTTTTGGCCTTTCCATTTTCATCTCCCCTCCAGCTTCTTCTTACTTCTTCTTGCCTTTCTAATTCTTCTAAAAATTACCCAGATTATTATTAAAGCAACTATAATTCCTATATACAATCCTGTCCTGTTGTTTTTAATTATTCCTTTTTCAAGAGCTTCTTCTCTTGTGTAAACCTTGAAAGGCAGGCTAACACTTTCAGTTTGGTCTTTGTTGTCAAAATCCTTGTATGTGATTTCTGCCTTTAAGACAGGATTTGTCGCTGTGTAAATTACATCAAATGTTGCAATGTCTGTGTCATCTGCATTTACACTTCCTATGAAAACCTTGTCTTTTGATATTAAATCAAAACCTTGAGGAAACAAGGTTACAGACACGGATTTTAAATCTCCAAGCCCCTTGTTTATCACTTCTAATGAAACAGAACCCTCTTCTCCAACTATTGCGTTGTCTTTGACTTCAACTGCAAAATCAAGTTCTGTCTTTGCACTAACTCTTATTCCAAAACTTCCTTCTTTAATTAATTCATCGTTTTCTCCTTTCTCGAAAAATTCAATAGTGTAAGGAATATTGTAATCTCCAGGAGTTATGTCTGAAAAAGGCTTTAAAGTAAAACTCACTCTGTCATCATCATCTTCGTCAATTTCGTCTATTGTTTCTGTAGAGCTTCCAATGGCTGTGAAAGGCAGGGCAGGGGTTTCTGAAACCAAGACACCAAAATCATTAAATTCTCTTTTTCCAGCCAAATCTAGTCTTACTGAAATATCTTCAATATCAAAATTCTCATTGTTTTCAATTTCAAGAGTTATTTTTCCTGTCTCGCCAGGAAAAATTGTTATGTAATCTGCATCAACAGAAAGGGATGAAATAAGGTTGAAGCTGAGGAGAAAGACTAATGCAAAAATAAAAAAGTGTTTAGTGGGTTTCATTTTTGTTCAACACCCCAAAAGCAAAGCCGACGTCGCCGCCGCCCCAGTCGCCACAGACAAGAAGCCTGTCCCTGTCCAAGAGCCCGCTGGGGACAAGGCTAGCAACCTTTAAAACGGGTTTTTTAACTTCATTAAAACCCAAAACATTAACTCCTTTCTTATAGAATTTAGGTGAAGCAATTTCTCTTAAATCTGTAGCAGTTTTTTCATGAGTATGCTCTAAGACTCTTGCCAAACCTCCTTGTGCAAAAGTATCACAATCTTGCTCCCCTCTTTCAAATGATTTATAAGGAGCAAATCCAACACCATTTTCAAGAAGATAAATTCCATTGACTTTTTCAACTCCATTAAGAAGTTGTTTTAATCTTGTTTCATCTGTTTCAGTAGTGTTTGTGAAAACTCCGTTTTGAGTCCTGACAATATATCCTGCCTGAAGCCATCTTGGATCAAAAATTTGAGGTTTCGCCATATTTCCAAAATCATAAGCAACAGCTGAAATAGATTCAGAAGTTGTTGCTGGTGTGAAAGAAATCCTCTCCCCTGTTACAGGATGAGAATATGATCCACTCATGCTTTGTAAATTTCCTTTGTAAGTATTTGAACCAAAAGCAGGAAAACCAACAATTAAATCTCCCTTTTTATGCGGAACTCTAAGTAATTCTCTTGCTGGAAATTGAGGTTTTGTTTGTGCTATTATTCCATACTTATTCGTCATTTTCTTACATCCTCTCCTTATCAACATTATTTATAAACATTTCTATTTTGTTACTTTTAAATAGTTATGACAAGAAGAAGATTATTTTAAAATCATTTGGGCTCTATAACAATCTTATTTCCGACTTTTGAAATAGTTATAGGAACATTTTCATTTAGATTAAATTGTTTTTCTATATCTGATGGGATTCTTAGTATAAGGCCTCCTCCGCTCTTTGATAAATGGCGATGTAATTTTAACGGTTCTGGCCATACCCCTGCTTTTCTAGCTATATCAATAGCTTTTTGCGCTTCATGTTCGTAAGGAAATTCCTCATTACAATCACTACATCGCTCTCCTTTTAATATAATGATATAACCTTCTATCTCAAAAGCGATATTTTCAGTACTTTCCAAAGTTCCTTTCTCACATATTGGACATTTTTTCATTTTCCTTCTGCTCCTGTTATAACAAATATTTCTTTATACTCATCATCTTTAACAAGTATCAGTTTTCTACTTTTTCCTTTTTCTCTTACATATAATTCATATTTATTTTTACCGACTTTATCAACTTTATATGAATTTTCCAAAGCATTTTTTAATGAATATACATCGTAGTTCCATTTTCTCATCCAGGTTAATATGAAATGTTTACTGGGTCTAATTTTGTATCCAGTAATATCCATACTATTTTCACCTGTTATTATGATGTTTTTGTTATATTTAAATCTTCCTATTTAAAAATATCATAAAATCTTATTATTTTATCACAGAATTAATAAGAATGTTTTGTTGCCTGCTCCACTCTTTATCAGAATGAGTCTTCATATATTTAACCCAATACTTTACAAAATTTATTCTATCCTCTTTATTTGTTTTTCCAGGCTTCATGAACAATCTTTTTAATTTTTTGGGTTTCTTGTTTTCCATTTTTCTCTTAATTTAATAAGCTCTTTTATTTTATTAATTTTTCCTTTATCTATCTTATCTTTAAACAAATCTTCTAAGTGTATTGCATCTTCTATATCTTTGTCAGAGCCCAGCCCAAATTTCTTGAAAGCTATGTTTCTTTCCAAAGAAGATATCTTTATCTCTCCTTCACCAGTTTTCAGAGTTATAAAATCATCAAAAACTTCCTCATCAAGCTCGTCTTTAGGAAATTTCACTTCAAAATTAGGAATAGAAGATCCTTCTCTGGAAAATCTTATTGCCAGGCCATCTTTTAAATAACTAAAAATATCTCTATCTTTTTCAGCGTTTATACACCAAAAACCATTTTTTATTAAATCAGTGTAAAGAGCAGAAAATCTCTCAAATGAAATTTTCCTTATAAATACATCGACATCCTCTGTAGTTCTGGTTCTTCCAAGAATAATAGAGACATATCCTGAGACAATCACATAATCTGCATGTTTTTTTAAAATTCTTATAAAATCTAATACAAACTTATCTAAATTATTCAATTCTTTTTCGCATATTATCTCTTTCTTATCAAGATTATATTTCATTAAAGATAAAACAACAAAAACTATTAATACTTATTGTTTTTATTAAAAAATTATTTCACGACTCTTCTCCAGCTTCCGCCAACTTTTCTTTCAACACTCGAAATTCTCCCGTCTCTTAAAGAATAAATTTTCCTTGCATGTTTTCTTGCTACTTCTTGATCATGGGTAACAATTATTATTGTAGTACCTTTTTTATTTAGTTCATCTAAAAAACCCATGACCATTTCTCCTGTTTTAGTGTCTAAATTTCCTGTTGGTTCATCTGCCAGAATCACTTCAGGGTTATTAGATAATGCTCTTGCAATAGAAACTCTTTGTTGCTCTCCTCCAGAAAGCTGATTTGGATAATGGTTTATTCTGCCTTTCAGTCCAACTAATTCTAAAAGTTCTTCAGCCCTTTCTTCTCTATCATAAAAATCAATTCCCTGAAATAACATAGGCAACATGACATTTTCCTTGGCTGTTAAATTAGGAATTAAATTAAACTGTTGAAATATAAAACCAATTTTCTTTCCCCTTAATTGAGCTAATTCAGACTCTCCTAATAGTTCAATATTCTCGCTATCAAGATAAATATCTCCTTTTGTCGTTAAATCAAGGCTTCCTACTAGATTTAGGCTTGTTGATTTTCCAGAGCCAGAAGGTCCCATTATAGCAACAAAATCACCTTTTTCAATACTAAGATTGATTCCATCAAGGGCTTTTACTATTGCCTCGCCCATCTCATAATATTTCGCAGCTGATTTCAGTTCTATTAGTTTGTCTGGGGCCATGATTTCACAAACTACATTGCGCTTTTAAATTTAACTGAAGAAATAATGAGGAATAAAAGTAAGGTTTAAAAAGCAATTTTAACCATTATTTCTATGATAATTCCAATAAGATGTTTTGCAATAAAATTTATAAACCTCTTTCGTTTAATTATAGTATGAGAGTTCTTAAAAAAGGAGAGGATTTGATGGTGGAGTTAAAAGAGAATTTTCAAAGAGATTTATTTACAAATTTAATTAATAAGTATGGAAGATTTTTTCTATCTAAGAAACTTAACAAATCCCCTTCAATTTTATACCTTTATAAGAACAATTATGTAAAATCAATTCCCTTAAGAGTTATCAATAAAGCAGTTAGACTCTCTACATTTTCTAAAGATAATCTAAAAATAAACACAAAAAGAATGTTTTCGGCAAAGGATTTTATACATAAAATAATGTACGATGGAGCAAAAATAAAACATCAAAAGATGAAAGAAGATTTATCTATAAAAATAGGAGCCTTCAGCCTTCTGGAAGAAAATAATGGTTTATTTATTCTGGATATGCTAAATTGGTTGAATAAAAATTCTTGGATTGAAAAATTACAAAGACAAAAAGGATTAGTAAATAATGCAAAAATAGACAAAATATCAAAAAAACATATAGTCATTTCTTATACTGCTTATAATAGAAGAACAAAAAAAGGTGAGCATTATATTATTTCTTTGCCAAGAGAGTTGCAATTAAATACTGATTTTTGTTATTTTTTAGGTCTTCTTTATGGTGATGGTTTGAATGGAGCAAGAGTAGGGATAGTAAATAAAGATAAAAGCCTCATCAATTATACTGCGAATTTTCTAAAAACATTTTTTAAAAATAATAAGATTAAATCTCAAGTTAATATATACAATCCAAAAATAAATCCTAATGAGTTTCGTCAATGGTTAAAATCTATTTCTGATGAATTTGGGGTTTATTATAATGATAAAGCAAGAGGTTCGTACGTTTTTAATATTTTTATAACTAATAAAATTTTAAGAAGAGCAATTGATGATTTATTAGAAAATTTGGAATATTTATTTGAAAAATTAGAATCTAAACAAAAGGGTGCATTTCTGGCAGGTTTATTTGATGCTGAAGGGAATGTTAATAAATTAGATAAAAATTTAAGATTCAGCCAAAAAATCGAAACTAAAGTTAAAGTAATACAAAATATATTATCTAAAGAAGGTTACCATCAGAGATATGATGGGAGTAACATTTTGATCGGTTACAGAAACGAATATAAGGAGGATTTAAAACTTTTTGAAATACAGGTCCTTCCATTTTTAAAACATTCAGAAAAATCAATTCAAGCTAAAGAATTATTATCAGGATATTTTGTAATGGAAAGTTACAAACAATTGCTTAAAATTATCTCTACAAATTCGAACATTTCTCAAAAACAAATTGCAAAATTAGCAAACAAAGTAAAATGTCATAGGGAATTAAATGCCTTAGCAGATGCTTATTTAGTTAAAAAAACAGGAAAGCTCGGCGAAAGCTTTAAATACACAATTACAGATGAAGGTTTAAGATATTTGGAGGAAAAATAATATGATCTGTCCTGTGCGCTGTTTTTCGTGTGGCCGTCCAGTAGCACATTTATGGGAAGAATTTAAGAAAAGAACTTCTGAAGGCGAAAACTCTAAGAAAGTTCTAGACGAGCTGGGTCTGGAGAGATACTGCTGCAGATCAATGTTTTTAGGACAAGCTGATTACATAGAGTTGATTGGGAAGTTTAAGAAAAGCTGATTATATTCATGTATATGCAGTGTAATTAATTATTTAAACAACTAAACTATTTTTATTTTATGCCAGAATATTTAGCTATTTACAAAGGAGTTAGAATGCTTCCATGTCCCACCGCTCGCAGAATTATTCAAATTCCCCAAACCTTTGTAACTTATACAGTTGATGAAAGGTACAAATTTACTGCAGAGAATCAGGAGAAAGCAAAAGAGGGGGCAGAAATGTATAGAAAATTCATCTCTAATCCACGAATAGGGGCTAAATTTACTCTAGAGGGACTCTTTGAAAGTAAAATGATTAACTTATCTTAATTATTCATATTAATAAAACTTGTTAAACCCATATAAACTATTATAATAATGTGCATTTTAACGTAAATATTCATTATTGAATTAATCAGATTTAGATACAGCTGCTTATACTTTTATTTTATATTTCGTATCAAATTTCATGAAAGAAAATTAATCTGTTTCAAGCTGCAGGTATTTCCATTTCATCTATTTGGCTTTCTTCTTGCTCTTCTGTTTGTTCTTCTTGTGAATGGCTTTCTTGCTTTGGTATATTTTCCCAAATCCCAACTATATTTCCATTAACACTCACACTCTTCTTCATCTCTGTCAGGTAAAATAGGCCTGTCTTTAAATTTCCACCTAGCTTTACTTTCACACTTCTCGCAAGTTAATGTTATGAAATCATTTTTTATTCTAATACTAGGTTCAACAAAAGGATGATAACATTCTTTGCAAAATAATTTCCTTTTCTCTCCTAGCTTTATGTTATGAGACATAGCCAGCTTCTTGATTTTCCTTACCTCTTTTGGAGTTTTTTCTTTAATATGACGAAAGAATTCTTCAATAAGTTTTTCAGCTTCTTTTTTTGAGAGAGACTTTTTCATAAACTAACTAAGAAATTAGATTTTATAAAAATATAGAAATATAAAAAGTGAGAGACAGCACCGTAGTTTCGCAGCTTGTCGGCCACTAACACAAACGGCGTAGGAAGCTTATCTTCTGAGATCGGAACGGGATCAGGAGTTTCCAACCTACTATGGCCGTCTCCAAAATTCAATAATATTTTGTATTTATAAAGCTTTTTATATTGCTAATTTGTCGTATTTTTAGCTACCTTTTTAAGGGAGAGGTATGCGGGATTGCCGGAGTGGTCAAACGGGCGTGGCTAAGGAATAATTTTTAGAAACCACGTGGCTTAGTGCCTGCACAGGTTCGATCCCTGTATCCCGCATCTTAGAAAATATTTGATAATTACCCCTGTAGCTTAGTCAGTATAGAAAGGTATAAATAGTAATTTCCCTTTCTCACAGAATGAGATTTTTATTATCCATAGATTCTAAAAAATTCTTATTCATTTTTTTGAAGAAAAAATACGGATGCAATTCTTATAATAGTCTTTCAGTTCGATTAAAAATTTCCTTTAGAACGTTACAAAATTGGATGTACGATAAATCAAGGTATATTCCAGAAAAGATAATTCCAGAAGAGATTAAATCAAAATTAAACATTTTAGATAAACAAAATGATAATTGGGGGGCATCTAAGGGGGGTAAAAGAGTCTATAAAATACTTGTTCAAAAGTATGGCATCTCTGAAATAAGAAGAAGACAATCCAAAGGGGGTAAAAGAGCTACACAATTAAAGATAAATTCAGAGCCCAAAATAAACATGGAGATAATTCATGACCCAATATTTCTGGAATTTTATGGGGCACTATTAGGAGATGGTTGGCTAAGCCAATTAAAAAATAAAAACAAGATAATAAGAATTATCGGCCTTTGTGGCCATATTCAATTAGACAGAGAATATTTATTCTACTGGAAAAAAAATTTAAGCAAGATGTTTCTTAGAACCCCTTATATTAAAGATATTCCGAAAGACAATGGAATGCAACTTACTTTTGGTCATTTTCAATTATTCAAATTTTTGACAGAATACCTAAATTTTCCAATAGGTAAAAAAGAAAAGTTATATTTAGTCTCAGATTTAGAAAAATTAGGTTTTGAGAAATTAAAGTATGTTATTCGGGGTATTTTTGATACAGATGGATGCTTTTATCTTGATAAGACCCCTGTTGGAAGACCTTATCCTGGAATAGTTATAACGATGAAAGAACCTATTTTAATAAGACAGATATACTCTATTTTAATAAAGAAAGGTTTTAAGGTATATCACTATAAATCTGAAAAGATAGAAAGGTTATTTTTAAAAGGCACCAAACAATTAAGAAAATGGATTAATGAAATAGGATCCTCAAATCCCTCTAAGTTTAATCGCATGATTAAATATGCCCTTGTAGCTCAGCCGGGATTAGAGCGGCGCACTCCTAATGCGTAGGTCCACGGTTCAAATCCGTGCAAGGGCATTTTTATGAAATTTTTTAAACTCAAAACATTTAAAAAACTATCAAAATTACATTCAACAATGAGGCGTGGATAGTTCAGTGGTAGAATCTCTGGCTTCCAAGATTTAATTTGAAGAAACCAGATGACTCGGGTTCGAATCCCGATCCGCGCATCTTTTTAAATAACAATTTCTTATCCTAATAGTAAAAAGAGATGAAACAAACAAAAAAATATGCAGGCCCTATTGTCTTAGGAGTAAACGATGCTTTAGTTGAACTTACAGGGGCTTTAGCAGGATTAACTTTTGTCTTGAATAATGGAAGAATAATTGCCATAACAGGAATAATAATTGGTTTTGCAGCAGCATTATCAATGTCAGTTTCTGAATATTTTTCATCAAAGGAAGAGGGAAAAAAATCAAACCCTATAAAAAAGGCGTTTTACACAGGAATTGCATATCTTATAACTGTCCTTGTCCTTGTTTTACCTTATCTTTTAATAGAAAACGCATTTAAGGCTTTGACAGGAACAATAGCATTATCAATTTTAATAATAGCATTTTATACTTATTTTATTTCAACATTAAAATCCAAACCATTTTGGAAGAGGTTTATTCAAATGTTAGCAATAGCTTTTACAGTCGCTTTCATTAGTTTCTTAGTTGGAATTCTTTTAAAGAAATATCTTTAGTTAATAGCATAAATACTTTTAAAAGGAGTTTATATTTTGTATACTTATCTTAAAATGGAAGAGAGTAAAATTGAAAAGGATAATCAAGATTCAATTCCTGAAAAAAAAGAAGAATTAGGAAATTTAAATGAAGAAAAAAAAGAATCAGAAATAATTGAGCATAAAGAGGAAGAAGATAAAGAGCATAAAAAAGAAAAAATTTATGAGAGTAAAGAAAAACACCACGACGAAACTCCAAAATATCCAGAAGAGAAACAGATTAATGAAAAACATAAAACAAAATTCCATTCAAAGGAAAAAAAACATGATGAAGTCCATGAGCATAAAAAAATCCACTGGCATGATAGGCATTATAAAAATCTTCTTTTATTACCCTTAGCCATTATATTAGCTTCAATAATTTACTTATTTGTTTTTTATCAAGCGAATGGAGACTTTTTTAAAAAGGACATTTCTTTGACAGGAGGAACAAGTGTCACACTCTATGATAAATTAGACGCCAAAAAATTAGAGTTAGATCTATCTTCAAGGCTAGAAGAGGTTGGTGTGAGAGATGTTTATGACATAATAACTAGAGAGCAAAAAGCGATCGTAATTCAAACAAAGTCAGACGGAGAACTAACAAAAAAAATCCTTGAGGATTATTTAGGTTATGGACTTACAGAAGAAAATAGTAGCTTTGAATTTACTGGCTCTTCTTTAAGTGAGAGTTTTTATAAACAGCTTTTGACAGCGCTTTTAATAGCGTTTTTATTAATGGCAATAGTTGTTTTTCTTATTTTTAGAACATTTATCCCATCAACAGCAGTGATTGTCTCTGCTTTTGCAGATATTGTAATGACTATTGTTTTTATAAATTTCTTAGGAATTAAAATATCTAGTGCAGGAATAGTTGCTATATTAATGTTGATAGGTTATTCTATTGACACAGATATATTACTTACAAACAGAGTCCTCAAAGGAGCTTCTGGCTCATTAAATGAGAAACTATATGGAGCTTTTAAAACAGGAATCACAATGACCCTAACAGCCATAGCTGCTGTTGGGATTTCTTTGATAATAACTTCATCTTTTTCACCGGTGTTAGGACAGATTTTTACTATAATTTTGATAGGTTTATCATTCGATATATTTAATACTTGGATTACAAATGTTTCAATACTTAAATGGTATGTATTGTCCAAGGAGAAAAAAAATGAAGCTTAAATTAACATTAAGAATTTGGATTTTAATAATTTCTATATTATTTTCTATGCTAGCAATATTTGGAATTCCTGATTTTCAGAAAGGAGTTTTAATTAATAGTATCGAAACAAACTCAACAGCCTTTGAACAAGGTTTAAGACAAGGACAAATAATAACTTATATAGATGGAATTAGAATTAATAGCTTGGATGATTATTCAAAGGCTTTTGAAGGAAAATTTATTTCAAATGAAAGCATTAAGATAACAATAAACACAGATAAGCTAGAGGCAATACTTTTCTCTAATCATCCGCCAAACATAACTGTAGAGGAAATTAAAACAACTAATATAGAATTTGGTTTAGATATTGAAGGAGGGGCAAGAGCATTGATTAAAGCCAAAGATGTTTCTCTTTCAGGCCAACAAACAAACGACCTAGCAGATATCATAAATAACAGATTGAATGTTTTTGGAATAACTGACTTAAAGGTTCTGCCTGTTTCTGATTTAAGTGGAAATAATTTCTTACTTATTGAGATTGCAGGGGCAACCCCAAAAGATCTTGAAAATTTAATTTCTCAACAAGGGAAATTTGAAGCTAAAATAGGTAACGAAACTGTTTTTATAGGAGGAAATAAAGATATTGCTTCTGTATGCAGGAATGACGCAACCTGTGCAGGTATTGAAAGTTGTCAACAATCTCAAGGAGGATATTTTTGTAATTTTAGATTTTCAATATACTTAAGTGAGGAGGCTGCAAAAAAACACGCAGAAATAACAAAAAACCTTTCACTCAATGTTTCTGCTCAAGGAAATTATCTCTCAAAAAATTTAGATCTTTATCTTGATGATAATCTTGTTGATACTCTTTTAATCAGCGAAAGTCTTAAAGGAATAGTCACAACACAAATCTCAATCTCTGGTTCTGGCACTGGAATAACGCAAGAAGAAGCTTTTGACAATGCAGAAGAGGAAATGCACAGACTTCAGACAATTTTGATTACAGGAAGTCTTCCTTATAAATTAGAAATAATCAAGTTAGATACAATTTCTCCTGTTCTAGGAGAGGAATTTATTAGGATTATTCTTTTGGCAGGAGCCGGTTCTTTATTAGGAGTATCTTTAATAATATTCTTTAGATATAGAAAAATTAAGATTTCCTTGGCATTATTAATGGTCAGTTTCTCTGAAATTATAATTATTTTAGGGGTTGCCTCTCTTATAGAGTGGAACATAGATCTTCCAAGCATAGCAGGTATACTAGCTACAATTGGTACTGGAATTGATCAGCAAATAATAATAGCCGATGAATCTAAACAAGGGGCAATATTAAGCATAAAACAAAGAATGAGAAGGGCTTTAGCAATAATTATTGGAGCTTACTTTACAGCTGTCGTTTCCTTGATGCCTTTATTATGGGCTGGAGCAGGCCTTCTAAAGGGTTTTGCAGTTACAACTCTTATAGGATTGACCATTGGAATTTTAATAACAAGGCCGGCTTTTACAGACATAATAAGGAAGATGGAAGAATAAGATGTATTTCTAATAGAAAAGAAATAAAAACAAAAATTTTCTCTATTTATAATGGGAAAAAATAAGCCTTTATCTAAAATAGTTTTTAAAAATACCTTTTATAATTTTACATCAAGAATTATATCTAAAATTTTAGGATTAATATTTGTGGTTGTTCTTGCAAGAGCACTTCAACCAGAATTGTTTGGATTGTACAATATTGTTTTTTCTGTAGTATTTATTTTTCTTACATTTAGTGATTTAGGAATTAATACAGCTCTTATAAAGTATGTTGCTTCTAATCTCAACAAAAAAGAAATAGCAGCTTCTTATGTTTCTTATTTATTTAAACTAAAGGTATATTTATCCTTAGGTTTTTCTGCTTTGTTAATAATTTTAGCAAAGCCTCTAGCAGACTTAGTTTTTAAAAAACCAGAGTTATTTTCTTTGTTTTTATTAACTTCTTTGTATATTTTATTAGCGTCTTTAATTGATTTTTTCTCTTCGTTTTTCTACCCATTCAATGAGATAAAATATGTCCCGATACAAGAATCCGTCTTTCAAGTCATCAGGATTTTGGTTGTCTTTTCTTTCTTATTCTTAATTTCAAAAACCCTAATAAATGTTTTCTTTGCGTTAATAATTACTAACATCTTTATGTTGGCTTTTGTTTTTTTCATTGTTAGAAAAAAATATTTTTTTCTTTTATCTTTTAAATCATTCTTAAATAAAAAAGAAAAGAAAAAAGTTATTTCTTATACTATTTATTTAACAATAGCAAATCTTTCCGCAATATTCTTTACCTATATTGATGTAATAATGTTAGGTATATTCCTAGATGCTAGCTATGTTGGTTTTTACAAAGCAGCACAGTCTTTAGTAACGACTGTTTCAGGATTAATGGCAATCACTTCTATTCTTTTTCCGATTTTTTCACAACTAGATGCTAAAAGATCTGGGGATGCTTTTAGAAAAGTTTTTAGGTATTCTGCAATATTATCCTTTCCAGCTTCTTTTGGATTGGCTTTAATTGCTAAACCTTTTATAAATGTGCTTTATGGAACAGAGTATTTACCTTCTACATTGCCATTATTTGCTTTATCCTTTCTTATTTTAGCTCCAACAGCAAGTTTATTCCCTGTTTTTTTTAGCGCTAAAGAAAAACCAGAATGGCCAGCAAAAATGATGATAATCGCAAGTGTCTTAAACTGTGTTTTAAATTTCATTTTAATAAAAACTCTTTTAAATATTAGTCCTCTTTACGCAACTCTTGGGGCAGCAATTGCAACTCTTGCTAGCAATTTCTTTTTTTATTTAAGCCTTGTGATTATTGCAAAAAAAGAATTTAAATTATTCTTAGAACCATCTTCTATTTACAAACCACTTATCGCTAGTTTAGTTATGGTTGTTTTCTTAATATCTTTTAATATTGTTGTGGGTCTAACCTGGCCAATGGCAATATTTGAAGTTATATTTGGCGCTATAGTTTATTTTATTATCTTATTTTTTATAAATGGCATAAAAAAATCAGATTTTGTGTTATTTAAAAATCTTTTAGGATTTAATCCTGGCAATTAATTACAGCCCTAATTATCTTTCCTTCTTCTAGATCGTGAATTGCTTGGTTTATTCTAGTTAAAGAATAGGTTCTTGTTATTAGTTTTTCAAGTTTTAATTTACCATCTATATACATCTTGGCATAAAAAGGTATGTCTCTATCGGGATTTGTGGAACCCCCCCATGAACCCCTTATCCTTTTACCCTTTATTAAATCAAAAGGATAAATTTTTATTTTTTCATTTCTACCAATATTCCCAGCGATTATTGTTAATCCTCCATCCCTTCCGTCTTTGCCTTCTTTTATAACACTAAATGCTTCTTCCATTGCTTTTTTTGAGCCAGCGGTTTCTATAGAATAATTAACACCAACCCCATTAGTCAAATCACTTATTTTTTTATAAACATCTCCTTCGGCAGCATTTATTGTATGGGTAGCCCCTATTTCTCTTGCAAAATCAAGTTTGCTTTTGTTTATATCGACGGCAATTAAAGGATTAATGCTAATAGCAGCTGCATACAGCAATGCACTAGATCCAATACCTCCTATACCAAATATTGCAATAGAATCTCCAAGGGCAGGATTAATATCATTTTTCACTATTCCTCCTCCAGTAGGAATTGCACAACCCAAGAGAGAAACAACAGGACCAGAAATGATTCTTGGAATTTTTGTTAGTCTGTTCTCAGAAACCACTGCATAATTTAAAAAAGTCGCTGCAGATCCAGAGTTTATTTTTTCTCCGTCTTTATTGTATTGTAAGTCTTTGGTATCCAAACCACTTCCCTTTATCCATGAAACAACAACATAGTCCCCACCCCCTACTTTAGTGACCGTCTCATGAGTTCTTTGAACTATAGCCGAGGCCTCATGTCCTAATGTGTGTGGTAAATATCTATCCGGACCATTTAAGGCTCTTACCTCATTTATTTGGCTGTGGCACAAACCAGAATAAAGTACCTTAACTAAAACCTCCCCCATTCTCAAATCCGGAATTTCTATTTCTTCTATAGAAAGAGGTTTATTACTTTCACGTAATATTGCAGCTAATGTTTTCATTTTTAGGTTGTAAACCAATGATAATCCCCATCATAGCCAACTTCTTCGAAAAGACTTTTCCATTGATCAACCGAGTAAACAGTTTTAATAGTTGGTGCCCATGCAAGAAGCCTTTCCTTTTCTCTTTCATTATTAAATGCATCCACATTAACAAAATAGTTTCCTCTTCCTACCCGCATAATTTCTTGTAAAGCTACTTTAGCTCTCTCTGGGGTCAAGAAATGTATGGTATTAAATGCAGCTACAAAATCAAAAGAATTATCTTCGAAGTCTAGTCTATCAGCACTTCCAATTAAGAGAAAAGGCTTAATTTCTTCAGGAGCTTTTGAAATAGCATATTCAGATACGTCAATGCCACGAACAGCCATATTGGGATATAGCTGGACTAAATCGTAGAGAAAGAATCCCTTTGCACATCCAACATCTAAGACACTGCTATTGGGTTTTAAATCATATCTCTTTACCACTTCTTCAGCAATAGGTTTCCATCTACCATCATAATTGTAACCTCCATAACCTTGGTCTCTTGTGCCATCAAAATAATCATGTCCAAATGCCGGATCCATATTACGAACAGGACCATCATACATTTTATGTTGTGCTCTCAAAAGATTATATAATTCCCCCATATCAAATCTATCTGGACTTCCTTTATATCCTTTTTTATAGTGAATAATATATCTTATTTTATCTTTCTTCTAACCCCTTTTTGTCATAGAATAAAAATAAAATGGTTGTTAGTCCATCAAGTCTTTCAATATTTACTCTTTCTTTGATTGAAGAACTTAAGCCACTATTAATTCTTCTAATTTTTTTCCTTCTGCAAAAGATATTAGTTCAGGGAATTCTTCAGCACGCCTTCTCCAATAAGCTGACTCATCAAGTAGTTGATAAAATCTTCTCTTATAAAATCCAGCATTTTTGTTATCACCACTAATTGTATAACCTCTTACAAGAGCTGCACACATAGAAGCATCATAAGGATAAGCTTGATATATTGAATCAAACCATCTTATCATTTTGTCAACTCTTCCATCAGAAGTAAAGTTGTAGTTTTGGAAAAAATTAGTCATTAGGTTAAAGGTAAACCATATTTCTTTAATTTGTTCTTGACTTGGAACAGAATCTTCTGGTATATTAAACACATCTTTTCCAGTTCTTATTTGTTCTCTATTTTTGTCAAATTGATATCCAAATTCCCCTCTAGCAGCAGCCTTGCCAGGGTTTAATGTTCTGTCATAACTGTCAACATCTACTCTTTCGTCACCCAAAGCTTGGAAAGCTGAGAACATTTCAGTTCCTTTAAGCGGTTGACAGATATAAAAGCTTGACCAATCCCATTTCAGTTCATTAGCGAAATTGTAAGTATCCATCATTTGTGCAAAAGTTTCATTCGGAAAGCCTACAATAAAATTTGCACTTACAAAAACTTCAGGATATCTTTTGAATAATTCGCTTTTTTCTCTTAGTTTTGGTTTTGTTGTTGGTTTCTTTATATCTTTAAGTATTTTATCATTCCCTGATTCGATTCCTATTTTAAAGGCCTTCATTCCTGATTTTACCATTGAGTACATTATTTCATCTGTAATTGCAGCCGCAATTAACCCATTATTACATATCCACTCAATCTCAGGTACTTCTGTTGATAATCCATTAAAAAGCTCAACAGCCCTACTAGGATTCCACAGAAGATCATCATCTAACCAATCTATCTGTTTTATTCCTTTTTCTTTAACAAGAAATTTTATTTCATCTATAACACTTCTAACAGACCTTTGCCTGACTCCAAAGCCATTAAAGTCTCTTACTGTGCAAAAAGTACATCTAGCTCTACAACCTCGATTACTTAAAACCGTGGCAAAACTCTTATCTTCGCCGTTATAGCGCGAAAATGCAGCAAGTGAACCGTATCTATGATAGTTTTCTACAGGTATTAAAGAATAAAACTCTCTAATATCTTCGTCAATTGGAACTTCTTCTGTATTTTCCCCTAACTCATAAACTTTATCTTCCAGAGAAATGGCAATACCATTTGGCACAGAGATAACTTTCCCAGAAAAACAACTTTCCATAAAAGATTTGAACTGTAATTCTGCCTCTTTTCTGAAAACAATATCTGCATGACCTTCTTTTAGAATTTCTTTATAATCATAAGTTGCTTGCACACCTCCAGCCAAAAGAGGTATCTTTGGATAGTTTTCTCTAACATACCTTGCAACATCTACAAAGCAAGATTTAGTTGCACTGAACATGTAAGTAATTCCTACGTGAGCTTCTTTACACTGCTCTATTGTTCTGGAAACAATTTCTTGCCAGTGTTTGTAAGAAAATTCTTCATCATGAGCATGACGAAGTAGTTCATAATTAAGATCAATTATTTTTATATCTATTGAAGGATTTACCTTTTTTGCTGTAGCAGCTAGGTATAAAAGACCAACCGGAGGATAAGCATAGTACCCTTTATTTCTTGCTACTAAAACATCAAAATTTTCTTCCGGTACTAGCTGGGGGTTTATAAGTACAAGGTCTGTAGGACTTCTAACAGGCAGCTTGTCTAGAAAGGATTGAAATACCTCACTACTATTAACGCCATTCTTTTTCACCAATAAATTTTGAAGATTGTTTTGCATTGGCTTTTTTTAAAAGTAACCTATTTTTTATTAACATCACTGCTAAATAAATCTTTCTACGATAAAGTAAAAACTTATTTAGTTAACTATAGTTATGATTGAATGAGGATTTAAATAATTATAGTACCAAAACAGAATATGTAAATAAGGTCTTTACATTAGATAATTTAGAGAAATATTTCAAGAGGAGTATAATCATTTAGGTAATTACTACTCAAAAAATGTTTTAATTTTATTTATGACATATTCAATTTGCCATTCTTTTAATCCAGGATATATTGGTAAACTTAAGATTTTCTTTGCTTGGCTTTCTACTACTGGAAAATCTCCTTCTTTATAACCAAAATATTTTGAAGCTTCTTGCAGATGTATAGGGATTGGATAATGGATTTTGGTTTCAATACCATTTTCTAACAAAAACTTTTGCAATTCGTTCCTTTTTTCAGTCATTATAACAAAATTATGGTAAACAGGTTCTTCATACTCTTTATCTACAGGAACCTGAACGACATCTTTTAAAAACCCTCTATAAATTGACGCTATTTCTCTGTGTCTTTTATTCCATTCTTCAATGTGTTTTAATTTAATATTTGCTATACCTGCTTGAATCCCATCTAGTCTAGAATTATATCCGAAAAATTCACATTCATCTCTATTTTTTAGTCCGTGATTATGTAGCTTTTTTAACTTTTCGTAAAGTTCTTTATTATTAGTTGAAATAAAACCCCCATCTCCCTGAACGTGTAAATTTTTTAAAGGATGCAATGAAAAACATCCCACAATTCCAAAAGATCCGACTCTTTTATCTTTGTACTTAGCTCCTATAGCTTGAGCAGCGTCTTCTATTACATATAATTTGTATTTTCTTGCTATTTCAAATAATGGATCTATTTCTACAGGTCTGCCTGTTAAATGTATAGGCATTATTGCTTTCGTTTTTTGAGTTATTACATCTTCTATTTTTGATGTATCTATATTATAATCCTCTTTTACATCAACAAAAACAGGTTTAGCTCCTGCTGCAACTATTGATCCTACACTGGCGATAAAAGAGTTTGGAGCTGTAATAACCTCATCTCCTTGTCCGATACCTAAAGCCTCCATCACAAGAAATAATGCATCCGTACAATTTCCTACAGCAATAACATAATCTGTTTCACAAAACTTTGCTATATTTTTTTCAAATTCCTCTACCTCTAGAGTATTAACATAAGCTCCTTGGCTAGAAAGCTCATCAATTTTATTTATTATTTCCTCTTTTAATTCCTTGTATTCCAAGCCTAAATTTACAAATCTTACTTTAATTTCATTCATTGTAAAATTCCCTTATTTTTTCTACAACATAATTTCTTTGTTCACTAGTTATAAACTCGTGAACAGGTAAAGATATAATCTCTTTACAAATCATTTCGGTAATTGGAAAATCCCCTTCTTTATAACCTAATGCTTTTGAAGGCTCTTGTAGATGCATTGGAATTGGGTAATGGATTTTTGCATCTATTCCTTTACTTCGTAGAAATTTAATTAACTCACCCCTTCTTTCAGCCCTTATAACATAAATATGAAAAACATGTTTGATGTTAGGGTTTCTATAAGGTATTTTTATTTGGGGTATTTTTCTTAGTTCTTCATCAAAAAATTTAGCGTTCGCTATTCTTGCATTTGTGATCCTATCTATTCTTTTTAGTAAGTGATTGGCGACTATTGCTTGTAAACTGTCTAGCCTAGAATTATATCCAAACAAGATCTGTTCATCCCTATTTTTTAATCCATGATTTCTTAATAAAGCAATTTTATCATGTAGCTCTTTATTATTTGTTATCAAATACCCACCATCCCCCCAAATATTTAAGTTTTTTAGTGGATGCATCGAGAAACACCCAATATCTCCTAGAGTACCAGGAGGTGAGCCATAATAAAGAGCATTAATCGTGTGACAAGCATCTTCTATTATATATAAATTATGTTTTTTTGCTATAGAGATTATTTTTTTCATATCACAACAATATCCACTCCAATGAACAGGAACAACAGCTTTCGTTTTTTGAGTTATTACATCTTCTATTTTTGATGTATCTATATTATAATCCTCTTTTACATCAACAAAAACAGGTTTAGCTCCTGCTGTTGCTATAGCTCCAACAGTTGCAAAAAAAGTATAAGGGGTTGTAATAACTTCATCACCCTCTTTAATCCCAATTGCTTTTAATGCTAAGAATATAGCATCTGTTCCACTGCCAACTCCTAAACAATACTTAGCCCCTGTTAAACCTTCTATGTTTTCTTCAAATTCCAAAACACTTTCACCAAGAGTGTAATCACAATTTTTAATTAACTTTTCTATCTCTTTAAATATCTCTTTATAATCTGAAAATTGTTCCTTCAAGTAATTATGGTTGACTTTATGTTTTCCTGCTTCTTCATACTGTTTAACTAAATAATCTTTTTTGATTTCCGTCATATTTTATGAATATACTCTAAAGGCTGTTTTTTTAATTCTTCCCAAGATTCATTAATCCAATCTATCACTTCCTTAATTCCGGACTTTAAATCAATTGTTGGTTTCCAATCTAGCTCTTTTTTAGCTTTATCTATGTTTAAGGAGTACATATCATCCTGACCAAAATTTTCTTTTATCATTTCCACTGATTTTTCAAAATCATATCCCATTATATTACAAATCATATCAATCAAATCTCTTATACTTATATTTTCTCTTTCTGGAGCTAAATGATAGGCCTCTCCATTTTTTCCTTTCTCAATTGCTTTAAGAGTAGCGTCTGAAATATCCCGAATATTAATAAATGACCTAACGGCTTTGCCATCCCCATGCAATTGTATTTTCTTTCCCATTTTAAGGTATATTATTGTTCTTGGAATTATTCTATAAAGTTGTTGATGTACCCCATAAACGTTTGCAGATCTAGTGCTAACAAAAGGAAATCTATATTTTTTGAAGAGTGAGAATAAAAATAATTCCCCTGCCAATTTTGAGGCTGCATAAGGAGTACTAGGATAGAAATTATAATTTTCTTTTATATTTTTCTCAGTGCTTCCATAGACTTCTGGGGTGGACACATTAATGTATCTCTTCAAATACCCCCTGTCTTTGAGGTGATTAGCTATATTAACAATACCAATACAATTTGTTTTAAACCATTGTTCAGGCCATTTCCAGCTATTCCTTACCTCTCCTTGGGCAGAATAATTAGCCACTATTTCTGGTTCAAATTTATCAAGAATTTTTTTTATTTCTTCAATATTTTTATTCACATCTAATTGATAAAATTTGAATCTTTTTGATCTTTCTTTTTTGTATAAATAAGGAAGGAAGATTTTATTATATTCTGGAGACCTACTAATTCCAATAACTTCTGCATTAGTTTTTTCCAAAACATGATTAACAAAATGCGCCCCTGTAAAAGAATTACTTCCAATAACAGCTACTCTATTAATTTCCATTTTACTTTAGATTTATTTCTTTCATTCTCTTAATATTATGGTATATTGGATTATTAAAAGGATCTTTAATAAGGCCTTTATTAAAAGCTTTAACTAAACTTTGGATTGCATCATTAATTCCATAATGACATTCAAAACCCAAGACCTTCTTCATTTTATCTGTATTTATGTGATAAGATCTAAGGTCGTCTGTCGGAACAACTTCTATTTCAATTGAGTCATCTTTCAGTGTTTTTTTTACCTCTTCAGCTATTTCTATCATAGTATAATTTTTGTAAGAGACATTAAATGCTTGTTTGTGGATTTTTTTAGCTGGTTCTTCTAGCATTAACTCATAAAATCTAACCATATCTTTTATGTTTAAAACAGGCCTCATTTGACTCCCTCCAAACACTATTATCTTTTTATTGGTTAGGGCATGAGATGTTAAAGTGTTTACAGAAAGGTCTAACCTCAATCTTGGAGAATATCCACATAATGTTGCAGGCCTTACGAAAACATACTCAAAACCAGGATCTTGTTTTAGAAGTTTCTTTTCACATTTTACTTTATATTTTGCATAATCTGTTATTGGCTCTGCTTTTGTTTCTTCAGTAACTTCTACATTGATTGGTTTTATCCCATACTGCGCTGTTGAACTAGCAACTATTAACCTTTTTATTCCATTGACAGTGCAAGAGTCAATTACATTTTGAAAAGCCCTGTAATTTATTGACTTTCCTAATTTTGTATTTAAATCAAAACTAGGGTCATTAGATATGCAAGCTAAGTGTATAAATGCATCATGATTTTTTGATGCGTCTATAAGTTTTTCCCTGTTCCTTATATCCCCTTTTATTTCTTTGAGATTTTGATGGGGTTTTAAAACATTTCCATAAATGTACAAATCATAGACTGTGACTTCGTATCCTTTATCTAATAAACTTGGGACTAATAAACTTCCAAGGTATCCTGCACCACCAGTTATAAATACTTTTTTGAATAGCACAAATTTTGAAAAGGGTATTATTTTATAAGCTTATCTATGAATTAATACATATACTATTTATAACATAAAAATATAAAAATGTTGGAAGGACAAACCTAATATGGATGAAAAAACTCTTGTGGATTTATTTAGAGATTTGTTGTATATCAGAATGGTTGAGGAGAGAGTTTGTGATCTTTATTCTGAACAAGAAATGAGGTGCCCGGTTCATATTTCAATAGGGCAAGAAGCAACAGCCGTAGGATTGTCGAAAGCATTAAATAAAGAAGACCTTGTTTTTAGTAATCATAGATGTCATGGACATTACCTTGCTAAAGGCGGCAATTTAAAGAAATTTTTTTCAGAACTTTATGGAAAAGCTACTGGTTGCTCTGGTGGAAGGGGTGGATCAATGCATTTAATTGATACTGATGTTGGTTTTTCCGCATCAACTCCCATAGTTTCGGGCACAATTCCTATTGCAGTAGGTTCAGCTCTGGCATTTTCAATTAAAAATGAAAATAAAATTGCAGTTAGCTTTTTCGGCGAGGCTGCGATAGAAGAAGGATCTTTTCATGAAAGTATTAATTTTGCTAAATTAATGAATCTACCAATAATTTTTTTCTGTGAGAATAATCTTTATTCTGTTTATACTCCTTTAGAAGAGAGACAACCTAAAAAAAGGATTTCTAACATTGCTAGAGCAAACGGTTTAATTACCTATGAAATTGATGGAAATGATGTTGTTCAAGTTTATAAAGTATGTAAAGAAGCTGTTGAAAAAATTAGAAATGATGAAGGGCCTATCTTTATTGAAGCATCAACTTATAGGTGGAGAGAACATTGTGGACCAAATTATGATAATCATCTTGGTTATAGAAGTATAGAAGAATTTTTTTATTGGAAAGATAAAGACCCTTTAAAGAAAATGAAAGACTGCCTACTTAAATCGGGAACTATAACGGAAAATGAAATAAGAAAAATGGAACAAGAAATAAATATTTTGATAAGTGAGGCTGTAGAATTCGCAAAAGAAAGCCCATACCCTAACAAAGATGAGCTAAATAAATTTGTATATGCTGATTAAAATGACAAGACTGATAAGATTTACAGAGGCAATAAGAGAAGCAATAGATCAATCAATGAAAATTGATTCAAGAGTTTTTGTAATTGGTGAAGGTGTTCCAGATCCTAAAGGAATATTTGGAACAACCCTTGGTTTAAGAGAGAAATATGGTAAAGAAAGAGTCTTAGATATGCCTCTTTCTGAAAATGCTTTAACTGGAGTTTGTATTGGTGCAGCAACACAGGGATTGAGACCAATTTTGACTCATCAAAGAATTGATTTCGCATTACTTTCAATGGATCAAATAATAAATAACGCCGCCAAGTGGCATTATATGTTTAATGGTGTTTATAAAATTCCTTTAGTCATAAAAATGACAATAGGTATGGGATGGGGTCAAGGAGCGCAACACTCTCAAAACTTGCAAGCACTTTTTTCCCACATCCCTGGATTAAAAGTCGTCATGCCATCAACAGCTTATGATGCTAAAGGTTTGATGATAGCCTCTATTAAAGACAATAATCCTGTAATTTATATTGAACATAGATGGCTTCACAATACTCTTGGAGATGTTCCTGAAGAACCCTATGAAGTTCCTCTCGGTAAGGTAAAGATAGTTAGGGAAGGAAAAGATTTAACGATAGTTTCAACTTCCTATATGACTCTTGAAGCACTAAAAGCTGCAAATTTACTTAAAGAACAAGGTGTTTTTATAGAAGTCATTGACGTTAGAACATTAAAACCATTGGATATAGAAACGGTTATTTCTTCTGTTAAGAAAACAGGACACTTACTTGCAATAGACTCTGGCCATAGTTTTGGAGGATATGCCTCTGAGATTATCTCACAGGTTTCTGAGTTAGCTTTTACAAATTTGAAATCTGGTCCAAAAAAAATATCCCCACCAGATATTCCTACTCCATCAAGCCCGGGATTAACTAAATTTTATTATCCCAGATACCCAGACATAATAAGGAAAATATCTTTAATTCTTGGAAAAGAGTTAATTGTTCCAGATATTATGGAGAATATTCCTTTAGATGTACCAGACTCTACATTTACAGGACCATTTTAAAATGCCAAAACTTTTTTTACCAGAAGATTTTAAGTCGGAAAAAGTTCTTGATATCAATGAATGTGCTAGAGTTGTAGATCATTTAATAAAAGAAGGAAAAATTGTAGGTTTATGTCACGGTCGTTTTGACTTACTCCACCCCGGTCATGTTAAACATTTTCAATCATCAAAAAAATTATGTGATATTCTAGTTGTTTCTATAACATCTGACAGATACGCCGAATCTAGAAAAAAAAGATCTAATTTATATGATCAACATTTAAGAGCGTACATAGTTTCTAATATAAGATTTGTGGATTATGTAACAATTTCTGATTTTGATTTAGCTGTAGAAGTTATCAAAATGTTAAAACCATCATTGTACATAAAAGGCCCGGATTATACAAAAACAAGAGATAATGTTGAAAAAGAAAGATTAGAACGTGAGATAGAATCAATAGAAAGTGTTGGGGGAAGAATGGTATATACTAATGACACAACCTTTTCAACAACAGATATATTGAGGGTTATAAAAAATGGACCAGTTTAAAAAAGTACTTACTATCTTAGACAGAGACGGTACCATAATAAAAAATGATGATTTCTTTGGCAAAGAAAAAAATTGGCAAGATAAGATAGAGTTCAATTTAGACCTGATAAAATTACTTCATACTCTTGATTCAAATTGTATAAACACAAAGATTATTGTAACAAACCAATCTGGAGTTGCGAGAGGATTTTTTGATTGTAAAACTATTGATAAGATAAATGATTACATTCATTTTTATTTATTTAAAGAAGGAATAAGAATAGACGATTGGCAATATTGCCCTTTTGTTGATAGAGCCTTTACCTTAAAATTTCCAGAAATTTCTTTTGATCAGAGATATGTTTCAGATAAAACAAAAAGAAAACCCAATTTAGATATGGTTCTTGACAGCCTGAGAAAATTGAACAGATCTTTAGATGATTTTGATTATAAAATAGTTATAGGGAATAGTAAGGGTGATGAAAAATTAGCCCAGAACCTTGGCGCATTCTTCTTAGATGTAACTTATAAGAATTATCAATCTTTATGCGATGATTTATCTTCTTCTCTCCCATTAAATCTTAAATAAAGAGTTAAAAAATGTCCAAACATCTGTGATATGTCTTCAGAAATTTCATATGAATCACAGGGGGTGTGAGCTGAGTAATCTGCTTGTCTCTTTAGTTTTCCACCGTTAAATCCTGTTATTCCTATAGTAATCATCCCCTTTTCTTTGGCATACTCTAATGCCTTTACCACATTTGGGCTGTTACCTGAACTGGAAATTAATATTAAAATATCTCCTTCGTTAGCCAGATTTATCAACTGTTGTCTAAAAACTTCAGGGTAATGAGAATCATTTGAAATAGCAGTCATATAGGCTATATTATCTGAAAGGCATATTGCTTTATATCTTCTAAAATTTTCAGACCAATTTTGGTTCGCACCCTTTGAAAAATCACAAACATAATGCATGGCTATTGCAGCAGATCCTCCATTTCCCGCCACAAATATTTTTTTATTATTTCTTACAGAATCTTTTAATATTTTTAATATACCTTCGTCAAAACTGAACTCGTTTAGAGCCCTTTCCAACTTATTTTTATATTGGTCCCACCTCATTTTATCATCTCTTCAATAAAATCAATCAATTTTTTTCTTGTTAAATTTTCTTTATGCCCCATAATATTTGCTCCAATTGCCCCAGCGCAATTTGCAATGAAAGGTATTAATCTTTTATTTGCACCAGAATAAGCAAATAACGAAGATGCAGAATAAGCCATATCTCCTGCTCCAATAGTGTCTTTTGTAGACTCTGTAAAAGCTGGAGCCAATGTTAACTCTCCATCACTAGCAAAGATACACCCCCTTTTTCCCTGGGTAACTAAAATTCTGTGGTATGGCCCAACACTACAAATTTTCTTTATTAATTCACCAACCTCTTCAAATCTATCCTGGAGGGTAAGTCTTAATTCCTCCTCAGTCATTGAAACAAAATCTGCTCTATTATATTGGGTAAAATAATTAAATCCAAGATTGGCACTGTTTGTTTGAACATTTATAGACAAAAATCTCGCTCTTTCTTCCAACTTTCTCCTAATATTTTCATTTATGAATCCATGCCCGAAATCACACACAATTACTAAATCATATTTAGGTGTTTCTTTGTCCAAATAGCCAACAACCTCTGTCGTTAAATCTTCTGATATAGGAGTATCATCTATGTCCTCTACTTTGAACATTTTATGATTTCTGTAATAGTCAACATATCTTCTCTTTATTGTTGTTGGGGCACCTTCTTTTCCAAAACTCTTTAAATCTACATTGTCTTTTAAGTTACTCAAAATAAACTCTAATCTAGAGCTTCCCTCTTTTTTTCCTATCAAAGTTACTACCTTTACCTCTTCTATAAAATCACCAATACTGTTAGCAACTGCTAAAACTCCTCCAGCGTAATTTTCCTCATAAATGCGTCTCGTTGAAAGCATTGGATCTTTAATTGTTCTTCCTTTTACCTCAACAAAAACATAGTTGTCAATAATGGTGTCTCCAATAACTAAAGCCCTTATTCTCCCTATTTTATCCAACTGCGAGTTTATATCTATTAGTAAAGCATTCCTGTTTAAACTGTCTAGATACTCGTCAAAATTCCTCATTTTAGATTTAAAGCTAGTGGTTTCTTTATTTAAAAACATTTATGTATCTTTATTATATATACTATTAATAAATAAAATTCTCAATAATAGCTAATTTTGCCTAAATCTTTATATACCTCTTAATAAACTTTTTATTTATGAGAATCCTGGATCCTTGGGTTTTAATTACTGGCTCAAGTAAAGGTCTTGGAAGAGCCTTGGCTGTAGAGTTCTCTAAACATAATTACAATATTATTCTTCATGGGAGAAATAAAATGGATCTTGAAAGAATCGCACGAGAAGCTTCTAATAATGATATTTACTGCGAAACAGTTGTTGGAGACTTAAGATTAGAAGAAACACTTAATCTTCTTTGCAGTTCAGCTCTATCTAAAAACCTATTTATCTTAATAAATAATGCAGCAGTAACTTATTTTGGCCTTTTTGATGAATTACTGGAAGAACAAATAGAAGAGGTTTTTCAAACAAATCTTTTTTCTACAGTTAAATTAACTAGAAGACTTTATCCACTCTTAGTAAAAAATAAGGGAATTTTAGTTTTTATTAATTCTGTTAATGCAACAATGGCAGAACCAGAAAAAACAATTTATTGTTCTTCCAAAGCCGGTTTAAAGGGTTTTGCAGATTCATTAAGAATGGAGTCAAAGAGATATGGTGTAAAGGTAATGAGTGTTTATCCTAGAGGAATGAACACTCCAGGATATGCTGGAAAAAATAGGAAAAACACAGTAGACCCCTTAATAATAGCGGAGAAAATTTATCGTGCCTGTCATTCAACCCCTATCCAGGAAGAATTGTTCACACATACATATTAGCCTTTTTAATTCTTGCTCATTAATTTATTTGCATCATGTCTTACAATCCAAAGAGGATTTCTTTTACTAATCTTTTCAACTATCTTCCAATAAAATCTTTTTGTTAAGAAAAATGGATCCAATTTCATTAGTTTTACAAGATATTTACTCGCTTTTCTAATATTTTTTCTTTCACCAATGCCTTGTCTAAATAGCTGATAGTAAACATATGTAAATATTATTTTTTTTTGTTTTTCACCTAATTTTAAATCTTTAATATTGCTTTTAGCTATGGTTATCCAACTTTTTTCACAATCATCTAATGATACACTATTGCTAAAACTCTTCCCAGGTTCATGCTGCATAAATGAAGACAAGATTTCAGCAATATAAGCTGTTTTATAATATTTAGATATCCTAATTAAAAGATCTCTATCTTCCGATACTTTAAGATTATGGTTAAAGAAACCAACTTTTCTAATGGCCTTGGTTCTTAATAATAAATTAGGCCCTGTATAGCAGTAAAGTAAGAATTCAAAAAATTCATCTCTTCCTTTAAAACTTCCTTCTTTTCTTATCTTTATATTGTCTATAGTTTTCCAGTTTTTATCTACTACTCTAACATCACTGTATATTATCCCTACATCTTGATTTTCATCTAAAATTCTTGTTTTTTTCTCTAAATTAGTTGGTTCTATTGAATCATCTGCTGAAAGCAACATAAAGTACTTTCCCCGAATTTTTTTTAGAGCATTGTTTAATGAAGCATTTAAACCAATGTTTTTTTTATTCTTAAAGTATCTAATCCTTTTATCTTTCTTTGCTAAAGCCCCTGCAATCTTATCAGTGTTATCGGTAGAACCATCATTAGTTAATATTATCTCAAAATCTTTAAATGTTTGATTTAGAACACTTTCAACACATTTTTTCAAAAACTTTCCATGATTATAACAACAAGTAATGATGCTAACTTTTGGAGTTTTCATTTTTGACTTTAAGTTTTGTTAATTTATCTCTAAAATAAGCTGAATTCTCTCTGTAGAGCGGGTGTTCTAGAAGAAACCTCCTTAAGATGGCTTCATCATCTCCATGTGAAAGTCCTTCAAATGTTCTCATAAATTCATTTAAACTCTTTCCTTCTTGCATACTCGTTCTTTCATCGTCATTTCCAGAAGCAACTTCAAAATGTAATACATAACCATTTCCAAAAATAAATTCAGATTCTTTTTTAACCCTGTTTAAATGGTATCGATTCGTTACAACACTAATTCTCTGAACTTTTTTTGGTTTAATAATTCCTAATTTAGTAAATATTAATTGTCCAACAGTGTCTCTTGATAAATCTTCTTCTAAAATGTCTTTTGAATCAGCTCCTTGACTTATCGCGTATCTTTTCATTACACTAGATATAGAAATGCCATAAATATGTGCACATCCTCCAGACAGGATTATTTTTTCAACCTCACCTCGTCTAAGTAATTCTATTCCAACATTTACTCTTGATTTAGTTAACTCATCTAAAACATACATCTCTCCTTTCTTTACTATGTTTCTGCATAAAATTAAAGCATATGTTTCATTCATTTTACATCCTCTCTATAAATTCTATACTCATATTTATCTTCATGCTTTTCATGTAATTTATATCCTGCTCTTTCAAACGCTTTTATAGAAGCTATATTCCTTTCTCTTATTTCTGCTATAACATATTCGATATCAAAATTATAAAAGTAAATCATAGTTGATTTTATCAGTGCTTTTGTTCCATACCCTCTACCAACATAATCCCATCCTATGATTATATTTACTAATGCATGTCTATTTTTTCTATCAAATCTTACATTACCAACATCTTCAAAATTCTCATTCATGATAATAAAAATTGTCCTGTTAGGATCTCTTACAGCATGTCTGAACCATTCTTCATGTTTTTCATATAGGATTTCTTCAGAACTAAACGCAATTTTCCTAACTTCTGGGTCATTTCTCCATGCATAGATTTGTCTACAATCTCTTTCTTCTGCAAATCTTAGATTTATTTCTTTATTTTTATTCATCTTAAAAATACACTACTCTTTCTCTCTTTTATGTTAAAAGCTTTATGTATATTAAATATAATTGTTTTAATATTTCGTTATATATTTTAAGAATTTTCAATCTATTCAATTAAATCAAAAGATAGAGGTGTTCCTCTTTCTATATCTGCTCTTGCTCTCTTCCCTAAAATTTCTTCATAATATCTTGGAGCTAGTCCATACTCTGGTCTTATACATCTAACATTCCTTTCATTAAAAATTTCACCTTGTTTAATATCTGCTACAACAAAAACAGATCTTCTGAAATTACGATTGTATTTTTCAGCTTCTGTTTGAGGACCATAAACCACTTTTCCAACAATTCTTTCCTGCCGCCTTATCTTATCAACCATTTTTTTGAACTCTTCTTTGTCTAAAGAAAATCTGTCATCAAATATTGATGGATCGTGTCTAGCTACTATATGTTTTTCAATAACACTGGCTCCCACAGCTGCAGCTAATGCAGGCACTTCAATTCCTCCCATATTATCAGAGAAACCAGATAAAACACCATATCTTTCTCTCATGTCTAACATTGTTTGTAAATTTGTATGCATCTCATTTTCTTTTTCGCTATAAGAGCTAGGGCATTGCAAGACAACAATATCTTTAGCACCATTCTCTTGGAGAGTCCTTATAGAATAGTCTATCTCATCTAATGTTGCAAATCCTGTAGAAATTATTACTGGCTTCCCCTTTGAAGCTATTTTTTTTAGCAGTGGAATATCTGTTGCCTCATAAGAGGCAATTTTATAACAAGGGACTCCTAGTTCTTCTAAAAAATCCACAGCTGTTTCGTCAAAAGGTGTTGAGAATAAGATTAACTTTAATTCAGATGCAATTTTCTTTAATTTTTCATGCCATTCCCAAGGAGTATACCCTTCCTTATACAAATCGTAAAATGTTTTTTTCTGCCAAGTTTCAGGATTTTCTTTTCCTCCAACAACAAAAAATGGTTTGTCAGAATCAATAGTCATTGTGTCAGGAGTGTATGTTTGTAATTTTACAGCATCAGCTCCGGCATATGCAGCAGCCTTAATAATTTCAACTGCTTGTTCAAACTTTTGTTGATGATTGCATGAAACTTCAGCAACTATAAAGCAAGGTTCTCCATCCCCAATCCATTTGTTTCCTATTTGTATTTTTTGCATGATTTTCATTTATTTTAAAATTTATATATGGTCTATAATGAGTTGTCTACTAAGTCAATCTTTTAAATCCACTTTGTGCGATCGGGCCTTCCAACAAATTTTTAATTTCATTTTTTTTAATTCCGTATGAAATTAATTCAAAAACTTCATTAACAGCGTTAAGATATCTTTTCACATGCTCTTCTTTGTGAGCATAACTGATATAAATACTTGATGAAGCTAAAAAACCTCTTTTAAGCATTTCTTGTGTAAATAGTGTTCTTATTTCTTGGACATTTTCATAATCAAAAGTGAATGTTGCAAGACAAGGAGGTCCTAAAGTTTTAATCTTTAAATTATGTTTCTTAGCTAGCTTTTCCCATCCCTCTAAAATAACCTTTCCAATTTTTTCTATATGTTTCTGCGCATTTGTTATCCTAAGTTTTTCTATTGTTGCTAATGCAGCCACAGGTCCAACCCTCTCTGTCCAGAATGCACTACTAATGAAAGTATTTTGTGCAGCCCCCATAACTTCTTTTTTCCCTATTATTGCAGTCATAGGATAACCATTAGCAATTGCCTTACCGAATACAGCAATGTCTGGCTCTACTTTATAAATCAAATGTGTGCCTCCAAGATTCATTCTCCATCCTATTGTTATCTCATCAAAAATTAATACTGCTTTGATTTTATCTGCGATTTTTCTAACCTCATGCAGAAAATTATCCTTAGGTTTAGTATGTCTCAAAGGCTCAATAACAATGATTCCTACTTTATTATTTTTTATAATTTTTTTTAATGCATTTATATTGTTATATTCAAACGGCAATGAAGTTCCTCTCAATGATCTTGGAACGCCTGCTGGATCTAAACCAGGCAATAAATGTCCGTCTAGATTTTTCTTGTTAGAGAGGTTACTAGAAATATACCAATCATGCCATCCATGGTAGCCACAAAAAGCAACTTTATCTTTTCCAGAGTAAGCTCTGGCAATTCTAACAGCCATAGCCATTGCCTCACCACCTGTTCTACCAAATCTAACTCCTCCTGCCCAAGGATGTAACCTTAATAATGTTTCAGCAAGTTTA
This sequence comes from Candidatus Woesearchaeota archaeon, assembly GCA_964497435.1. Taxonomy (GTDB): domain Archaea; phylum Nanobdellota; class Nanobdellia; order Pacearchaeales; family GW2011-AR1; genus CAZCCD01. The sequence continues at coordinate 123,767 of CAZCCD010000002.1, forward strand.
ACTTCTTCTGGCGAATTTAGCGTAGTCATTGTTCCTCTATCAATAGCCCATTTAACAGCATTGTTAACATCATCGTCAGAATAACCAAGAATTGCTGCGCCAATTCCCATAAAACACATATCAATATACTTATTTCCATCTAAATCCCATATCTCAACACCCTTAGCTTTACTGAAATATGCTGGCCAATTCTCTGGGAGATGCAATTCTGGTCTTTTACTCAATAACTGAACTCCTCCAGGAATAATCTCCTTTGCTTTTTTATAAAGTCCTCTGCTTTTTGGCGCTTCAACCATTGGAAGTTTTTTTATTTTATTTTCATTCGGCATAACTAATCTTTTATCAACTAGATTTTTTACTGATTCAATATCACCCCCCTCTTTTTGCAGCGATTTAATTAACCCTTCGTTTATTAAGGAATCTTGATTTATTTTTAACAAATCTGGTTTTTTTTCTAATAAACTTAGTATATCTTTTAATAGAAATAATTTTTTATCTTTATACAACCCCTTAAAAATTTCTCTTGCAAATTTCAGATCATCTTTGTTATCCACACTTAACTTTAAACTTGAGAGATTTCTTCTATTCTTTACAGAGTAGGTTTTAAATAATAGAGGGTTTTCTCTTATATAAAGAGTTACATGTTCTCTATGAGATTTATCTTTTGCTTCTTTCCAAACTCTTTCCAATGTTTCAAACGGTATAACTTCTGTATCTAATCCATCTGGAAAAGTTAGTGTTGGATGAACATTGCTTGTGTAATCAACTCCATTATTTTCTAAATGTTTTTGTATAACAAAATCAGTTATTTGAGGATCTGTCATCGGATTATCAGGAGTAACTCTGACTATTATATCTATCCTGAACTTTTTCGATGCTTGATAAAATCTATCTAAAACGTCTTCTTCACTTCCTCTATAATAACCTAATCCTTCTTTTCTAGCAAACTTGATAATTGCATCATCTTCCTTATTTGTAGTAGTGGCAATTATTATTTTATTTATGTGTTTAGACTTTCTTATTCTATCAACAAAATGCCATAATAAAGGTTTACCCTCTATTTCTTTAAGAGCTTTTCCAGGCAATCTAGAAGAACCCATCCTACATTGAACTATTGCTGCTATCATTTATCTTTGAGAGATTTAATTCTTTAAAAGGATTATTTAGTTACAATATATCTCTTTATATCATCTACAATATAAATCTTTAAAAATAGCACTTAGATAAATTTTTTATGGTTGAGAGAAATTATAAAGTTGCAGTAATAGGTTGCGGTGCTATGGGCGCTTCTAATTTTCTTGAATTGAGAATACCCTTTGCTTATAGTGCTGTTGGAGCTACATTGAAACATCCAAGAGCTGAGCTTGTTTCCCTTGTTGATACAGATCAGGAAAAACTTAGTGCATATTCTCAAAGACTTAAAGTTCCAGGTTATCCTGATTTTAGAGAAATGATTGATAGAGTTAACCCAGATATTTTATGGTGTGCAGCAGGTCCTGTAGTTAATGAAGCAGTAATTTATGAAGGGGCTGCTGCTGGAGGAGTGAGAGGAATATTTGTTGAAAAACCTCTTGCACTTTCTGTTAGATCTTTAGACAGATTAGCAGAATTAGAGCTAGGAACTACTACAAAAATCCAGGTTAATTATCTAAGAAATTATGATGCATTTCACGACGATATTCTAAGATTTGTTAAAGAAGGTGGGCTTGGAAAATTACAAATTGTTCGTTTTTTATATAATGGAGGGGTTAAAGCTGTTTTTCCCCATGCAACAGCGTTTCTTATGAATGGTTTATTTGATAAAGCAGTAAGTGTTTCTGGAGTTCATTCGCCAATAGAAAACATATCAACAAAACATGATCCAAACATTGATGGGACAATAAGATTCGGGTTTGATTGTTTAGATAAAAGATTCTATATAGATGAACAAGGAGTCTATACTCCCCGCAATGTAACTGCTTCATTTAATGCCACAGGAAGAGGTAAAGATGAGAACAATATTTACCTTTATGAAATTGAATTTACGGGTTCAGAAGGGAGATTAACAATTTTGCATAATGGATGGGATGTAAGATACGAGAAGATGGCCCCAACAGAATTATTCAATGTCGGCTCTAGGATGCCTTATGATATCCATTCAATGCCTGTTCAATTAAGATCCCATATGCCAATGAGAGAACCACTTGTCGATGGGTTAACACATTTAATCGAATCTATTGAAGAGGATAAGCCCACACGTTGTAATCTTAGATTTACAAGAGATGTTGAGGAAATCTCCCATGCTTTGGCATTGTCTGCTGAACATAACGGCCAGACCTATAAACTTCCTTTAGAAGGAGAAGATAGAAATCATGCTTTTAAAGAAGCCCTTGCAGGAACAGATTTACAGAAAAAACAAGCTGGTTTCACCAAAAGATAATATTTATATTCTTTCTTGATATACTATAGTTATGTGGTGGTTTACTGCTTCTATAATAGGAACTTTTTGCATAGCTGGTGCATGGCTCTCTTTAAAACAAGCACAGCAAAAAGGTGAATCTAACGAAGATGCTCTAATCAAATATTTTATTGCTCTATGTTTAATAGTTTTGGTTTGGCATTTAGTCAAAGAAATTCCTATATTAATAAACAATCTTTGGTATATTTTTTTGTTATTTTTAGCTTCTATAAGCGCAAGCGCATCTAATTTATTAGTCTTACAATCTTTTAAAAAAAGTTCAAATCCAGGATTTTCTTTGGCCCTTTCTTCCACTGCTGTAATTTGGGTTACTATTATTGGTCTTTTATTTTTCAATGCGACCATAACTTTAATATCTGGATTTGGTATTATCTTTGTAATTATTGGCGTTGGTTTTATGCATGTTAGAAAAATAAACCCTGATTTTAGATGGGGGTTTTTAGCTTTAACTGCAGGAATCCTCAATGCAGTTTTTTGGGTTATTATTAAGTTAGTCCAGTCTTTTGACATATCTATTTCTGCAGGCACCCTGCTTTTTTACACAACATTACCCCAAATACCTATTTTTTATATTGTTAAAAAATTAAAGGGTCAAAAACAAAAAACAAAATTTTCTCCAAAAAACGTTTTTTGGGTATTAGTAGTGGGGGGTATTATTGGAGCCTTAGGTAATGGATTAAATATTTTTTCAGTAGCAAATTCTCCAAACCCAGGATACCCTCTAGCTATAATCACTTCAAGTTCAATTATTACCTTGTTTTTTTCAAAAATCTTTTTTGGGTCAAGACTAGAAATAAGACAAGTCATCGCAACCTTTTTAATAATACTAGGAATAGTAGCAATAAGATTAGGAGCTTAGGAATGTTTCTTCCATAAAACTAGAGGTAATAATTGCTTTTTTAACACCCCCAATATTTCTGAAGATGCATATTAGCTAAAAAAGATGATATATTATTTTATCCAAAATTTTCCATTTCGATAACTTTCTTCAACTCCACAGATTTTTTTATGGCTAAAACAACCTTTAAATCATAAACCGCATCCTCAAAAGTATTTATTGGTTTTTTATTTCTTTTTACACAATCTATAAAATGTTTTACCTCTTCTATGTACCAAAGATTATAATCGGGAGTGAAATTTAATTTTCTCTCTTCACCATTTTCAATTATTAAAGTATGCGCATTTAAATCTCCAAATAAAGATTTTTTCTCTCCTATTATTTTAAATTCTCTCACTGGCTTTTTTTGAAGATAATCCATGTGTATATTTACTGCAAATCCTCTTTCCATCTCGAGCGTTATTTCGGCGTTGTCTTCTGTTTCTATTTCAAGATTACTAACTTTATTAGCCGAACAGAAAACTCTCTTAACATCCCCAAATAGTGATAAAGCATAATTTATCTCATGTATATCATCGAAGATAATCCCTCCCCCAGTTGATTTTTTTGCCGCATAATTCTCTCTGTAGTCTGTTTTTCTCCAGTTAGGAAGATACGACCCATATTCTATTCTTACAAAAAGAATCTTACCTATGCCTCCTTCTCCAATTAGTTTTTTTACCTCTTTTATTATCGGATGAAATTGTAAATTATATCCTACTTGTACAATTAAATCATTTTTATCAGAAATTTCTTTTATTCTGGTAAGCCCCTCGAGTTTATTAGCCAATGGTTTTTCAATAAAAACATGTTTGCCAGCCTCTACGGTTTTTAATGCGAATAGTGTGTGCAAATGATTGGGCGTACAAATAAAGACAGCATCAACTTTCATTAAAGCAGTATTAAAATCATTAGAGATTTCTACATTTAATTCCTCTTTAACACTTTGTAATGTTTTTTCATCAGTATCATAAGCTATAATATCTTTATAACCTATATTAATCAAATTTCTTATATGTCTCTTCCCAATTGAACCACATCCTGCGATTAAGAATTTCATTTTTCTTTCCTCACTAGCTTATAATTTTTAACAAGATTCACAATTCTCTCAACCTGCTCATCTGTCATTTTTGGATATAAAGGAAGAGTTATTATACTATTATAAACTTTTTCAGTAATAGGGAAGTCTTCTTCCTTAAAATTAAATCTTTTTTTATAATAGCTAAATTTGTATGAAGGAATGTAATGAACATTCACACCAATATTATTCTTTTTCATATAATCAAAAAACTCTTTTCTGTCAACCCCCTCCAACAAAATTGTGTAAAGATGCCAGGCAGATTTTACGTTGCCTTCTACTTTAGGTGTCTTAATCCAATCTATCTTTGAAAACCCCCCATTATACTTATTCACAATTTCCTGCCTTCTTTTATTGAATTTATCAATTCTTTTTAATTGTGAATGTCCTAAAGCGCATTGAATATCTGTGATTCTATAATTTTCTCCAAGATATTTCATGTCATAAACCCATGAATCTCTGTCTGCAGGACTTTTGTCTATTCCATGGTTCCTTAAGCTTCTTAACTTTATTGATAATTCATCACTATTTGTTAGAACAGCCCCCCCCTCTCCAGTAGTTATGTGTTTTACAGGATGAAAGCTTAGTATTGTCATGTCTGCAAAATTCCCTACCATTTTACCTTTATACTCAGCGCCAAGAGCGTGGCATGCGTCTTCTATAAGAAAAAGATTATTTTCTTTTGCTATTTTTTTTATCTCATCTATGTTACATGGATGTCCAGCATAGTCAACATAAATTATAGCTTTTGTTTCTGATGTAATTTTTTTCCTTATTTCCTCTGGATTTATATTTCTTGTTTCTTCATCAATATCTACAAATACTGGTTTTAAGTTATTGTACAACATTACATTAGAATCTGCAACAAATGTGAAAGGGGTTGTGATTATCTCTGAGCCTTCAGGCAATTCCAATGCTTTAACAGCAATATTCAATGCTGCTGTTCCACTGTTAACAGCTATAGCGTGTTTGCATCCTATAAATGTACATAAAGCCTCTTCAAATTCTTTAACTCTAGGGCCTGTAGTTAACCATCCAGATTTGACAGCTTTAACAACTTCTTCAACATCTTCTTCACTAACATCTTGGGTTGCATAAGGTATAAAATCATCCATTTTCTTCTATGGTCTCAGCATATTTATTAACTTTGTTGTGATAAGAATCTAAAAAATATTCTTTATCATAATACTTCTCTCCAGCAAACAATGTTTTTGAAAAACCCCCAAAACCTCTTTTAAATTTCGCAATTTCCAATTCTTTTTCTGACGGAATTTTATTAAGGCTAGGATATTCTTGATAACCCATATCAAAATAGGAAAATCCTTTTTCTTTAGCATACTTTATACCTTCCCATAAAATTAAATGGCCTATAGAACCTTTAACCTCTGGATCATTTGCAGCAGAACCGTAATAAACTCCTTTTTTATAACAAATAAAAAGTGAAAAACCAACAAACTTTTTATCCTTCTTTGCACCAATTAAGAAACCATTCCCATTTTTTATCCAATCATACATCATATCAAAAGTTACTTGTGGCCTAGTTATTCTTCCAGCAGCTTTATGGTGCATCTCACAATAATCATCAAAATCTTTTTTTGTTATATTATCTTTGTCAAAAATTTCCACCTCAAATTCTTTGGAAGCAGAATCAATTGCAGCATCATGCCCGTGTCTAACATCTCTTCTTAGTTCTTCTAGACTTTTTGACAAATCAATTATTTGAGTATTCCAAGAAATGTCTAAATACCCAAATTTCAAGAGAGAGTTACTTAAGGGTATTTTTGAGCTAATAAAATAATTTGCCAAAGGAGAATATTTAAGAGAGACTCTTTTAACACCTTCTTTTTTGGCAATTTTATCTATCTCTTCAAAAATCTTTTTTTCAACATTTTCTTTTAATTTTCTTGAAAGATTTCCAAATGCAGGAATTTGACAGCATCCACCATCAAAAGAGAATTCTTTAACCTCTTCTTTTTCTTCTATTATTATAGGGCATATAGCAACAATTTTTTTATCAAGAAGGACTATAAATGATTTAGATCTTGGATTTAGATAGGGTCTCAAATTTATAACATATTCTAGCCAAGAACTTGTGTGCCAGAACCAGGCATCTTTACTTTCTAAACAAAACTTATCCCATTCATAATATTTCTCTTTATCTAGAAAAACGATTTCCATGTTAATTTATTAGCAAAATAAAATTAAATCCTTTCTACTAAATTATAATACTTAGGATTTTTAAAGTCACTAAGTGATCCATTTTCAATAGAATTTTTTATTTCAATTATTCCATCTTTTATTCTCTTTTTAGGATTAAAACCAAGGGCATCCCTTATTTTTTTAAATGAAACTTTATAATCTCTATCGTCTTGTTGTCCTCGTATAATTTCTTTGTCTGTTATCTCTATTTCTGTTTCAGGAATAACACTTTTAACTATCCTTCCTATCTCTCCTATCTTATAATTTTCACTTTCTGTGCCAACGTTAAACACCTGTCCCTTTACAACATTTATTGGAGATTCTAAACATTTTATATATGATTCTGCAGCATCATCAACATGTAGCATTGGCCTCCACTGTTCCCCCCCAAAAACTGTTATCTTTTTCTCTGTAATAGCCTTCATAGCGAAAATATTAGCGACTAAATCAAACCTCATTCTTGGTGATAACCCATACAGTGTGCCCATTCTTAGTATGCATGGAGAGAAGTTGCTGTCACTAATATTTAATATTCCTTGCTCTGATTTTATTTTTGTTCTCGCATAGTGGGATATTGGATTCAATGGAGATTCTTCAGTTAACATTTCATCCCCCTTTCCATAAACACTGCACGTAGAGGCATAAATGAATCTATTTATCTGTCTGTATTCACAAGCTTCAGACAAAATTTTTGTCGCTAAAAAATTTGTTTCTATTGTATCTAATGGTCTAGACTTGCTTGCTGGATCTCCAACTATTGCTGCCAAATGTATAACAGCATCAACATTATTTAGTGCTTTTGATATTGTAGTTATATCTCTTACATCTCCCTCAATTACCTCTAAATTAGGATTATTTTTAACCTCTTCTACTGATTCTTTTCCAAACATAAACAAATCAAGTATTTTAGTCCTGTAACCTCTTTCTAAAAGCTTTCTAATTAAAACTGATCCAAGATATCCTGCCCCACCAACCACTAATACCTGCCCAACATTTCTTACAAGTGGAGGATCGTTGTTCTTCTTTTTTAAATCAATATAACTCTCTCTTTTTGGCTCAGAAAAATGTAGTAAGTCCATAATTTTCCCATATTCATTTATGACTGGTACAAAACCCCCTCTTGGACTTCTTTCTAAAAGCTGTCTTATTTGGAGATTAATAATATTTCTATCTTCTATATCTCTTTCTTTTATTAAGATAGGGTCTCTCCTCATAATATCTTTAATTTTTTCTTTTTTTATATCTGCGCCATTTATTATTGATTTTCTTATATCTCCATCACTAATCGTTCCTGTCACCCCCCCACTTTTATTAATTGCTATTGCTATTCCAACTCCACTAAAGTCTATTTTTTTCATAGCTTCAATAATCTCTTTCTCTTCATCAATAATAAGATTATCAAAATCCATTTTATCTACCTTTTACACTCCAAACATCCCCCCAGTGATAAGGATCAAATCTTATATCATCATTCATACTTTCTTCAAAAGTTGAAGTTGAAATGCCTATGAGTATAGTTCCTTCTTCTAATGACATCCATCCATTGGCATATCCTGGAGGGATTATAACTAATTGAGGATGTTTATCACTTGTTACAAGAACATGTCTATCTTCTGGGTTATCTTTATTTATTGCAATGAATTTTGCAGCCCCTTTAACTATGTAGAAAATTTTTATTTCTTTTTGATGATAATGGAATCCTCTTATCACTCCTTTACTAAAATTACCAACAACATAAACCCTTTTTATGTTATTTCTTATATCTTCATCAAGAGTGTTAGTTAAAGGAATAAAATATCCTCGATCATCTGTAGGAATCTTCAAATCAAAAAATTCTGGTTTTTCCATTTTCCCTTTTATATTAAAGACATATATAGATTTCTTTTAAAAATATGCTGTAGGTTAATTATATACTTCTTATTTATAAGCTAGTTTTTTTAACATAAGGGCTATTTTTTGAATACCCTTTTTTGTGTCTTTCGTGCTTAAAAATTCCTCATAATCTAATTTAATAGAATTGGCTAGTAATTCTTCTACTCTAATTTTTAGCCTTTTTTCAATTTCTCGCTTCTTTTCTTTTATTAATTTTTGATTTGTTATTAGTCTAAATAGTTCACTAGGTAAGCTTATTTTTATAACCCCAGGAAAATCTTTATAAAAAGGAGTTCCGATTATAAAGACCACCTTATTAAAAAATAAGGCTTCGTACCCAACAGTTGAATTAACAGTTACTACATAATCAATAAAAGGAAATATCTTTTTCGAGGAAAGATTTGGATGAACGACAACAACATTTGGGAGCTTAGAAATATCATGCAATTCTTTAAATGAATACTGCCCTTTCCAGGCAGGATGTTCTTTTACAATTAATTTGTATTCTAAAGGAATATTCTTTGCGATATTTCTTATCAATTCATATTGGTTATACCCTTCAGGATATTTTAATCTTATCTGTGCGTCTTCGGTATATAACAAAGGGTAATAAATATACTTTTGATTAGGGTTAATTTTTTTGTAAATTAATTTTTTCATAAAATATGTTTTTATTTTAGTTTTTAATAAATTTGGAGCGAAAAACAAAATATAATTTGTAGTCAAATTCCCTTTTGACCTATATAAGTTTTGTTTTTCTTCTATGTCTCTTATTATTATCTTCTTAACTTTTCTAAATATTTTTTTATTTAGGTGTTTTTTTATATTTAATTCGTCAACATAATCTACTGATTTTTCAATTATTGGTTTTATATATTTTCTGTAATCTATTTTGCTATTTGTTTTAATGTTCTCGGTAAAAGTGCCGAAAAAATCAGACGTTAAAACAAATCCGTAATACGGAACAAAAATTAAAGTGTATGATTTTCTACTTAAACTTTTTAGGATAAGATGAGGCAGGAAATTAAAAATTCTATCCGATCCAACACTAAAGTGTATTTGTATGTTTTTTTCTTTTATCAATCTTTCATAAAAATTAAAAATCCTAATAAACCAATCCAACGCCAAAATTTCATTTTTTACGTATATCTTATAAAACTCAGGATCAGAGAAAATTATTTTTTGTACAGGAAATTTTATCATACCTTCTATATATCTAATATTTTTTAAAATATAATCTCTATTTGATTTAGTTTTTTTATCTGAAAAAGGAATTTCATATAAGGCTATTCCTTCCTCTTTCGTTTTTCTTCTAACTTCCTCTGAATGAGCAAAAGTAATAAAAATAACATTGAAATCTTTTTTAAATTCAGGAACATAAAGGTTAAGCGTTATTAATGAGTTTGTAACACTTCCTTCAGATAATAATAGTGTTTTTTTCATCTTATTACTTTTTAATTTCTATATATAAGTTTTATCAAGGTATCTTGTAGTTTCTTTTTTACAGGGGAAAGAGTTATCTCAATATTATAAAATTCTTTTAAATTACCATTAAATTTTCTTTTGAATTCGTAAACAAAATATCTTGAATCGTTTTTGCCCAATCCTAAAGTAACTCCTCCAAAATCATAATTTTTTATCCCATCTTTTTTAAATATTTTTATTGCCTCCCAATGTATTAAGCTTGGTGTTTGTTTATCTGAATACTCTCGAGACAAACAGCTATGAAAATAAATAGATTTATTTTTCCATACTAAAAATAATGTTCCGGCAATTATCTCACTTTTATATTTTGCAATAAAAAACTTCCCCAAACCATTTATCCACAATTCTTTAAAAAATTCAAAACTTTGAAGGGAAAAAGTTTTTTTTTCTTTAACTCTTTTTATGTATTTTTCTGTTTCTAAACTTAATTTGTAATATTTTTTTAAATCTTTTTCGTTTTTTATTTCTAAAACCTCTACTTTTTCTTTTTCAGCTTTTCTTATGGCATTTCTTAGTTTTTTATTAAAATTTTTCCAAATTTCTTCTTCAGTTTTTGTAAGATCAAGGATAAAAGTGTGCCTTTCAATAATTTTTGAGTTTTTTAATATAATTTTATTATTTAAACCAAACATATTGTTTCCAATTCTTGCATAAGGAACACCCATATTATTCAACCATTCAATAATTGATGACAAAAATTTTTCATTCTCTGAATTTGTATAAATTTGCGCCCTTGAAAAAATTATTGAAACTTTCTTTTTTATTGTTATTATTGCTTTATTCACGCCTTCTTTTGTAATATAAACCTCTCCTTCTTTTTGGTTAGCTCTTGCAAATTCTAGTGTTAGCATAGCTTCATCTATGTTTTTATTCCAATCTAAATTTTCTATTTTGGATAATTTAAATAAGTCCATTTTTTTAAAGCCTCCATAATTTTATATAAATCCTCTTCTTTTAAATGTTCATGCACTGGAATATGTGTTATTTTTCTAGATATCTCTCTAGATATTTTATCTCCATAGATCTTTCCTTCAAAAAAATCTGAATTAACATGATCATGATCTTTTGAAATTTTTATTCCTTTTTTCTTCATAAATTTAATAAATTTTTCTCTTTCCTTTTCAAAAATTATGATTGAAGTTGGGATAGGTAGAACCTTCCTTTTTGATAAATCTAAAATATTTAATTTTTTTATCTTCATTATTCTATCATAATTATAATTTCTCTTTTTTCTATTTTCATCTAATTTATTCATCTGATAGTAAACTAACGATGCTTCTTTATTAGAAATGTCTATCTTATCAACCTTATCAAAAAAATGATCTATGATGGCTTTCGGTTTTTCTAAGTTATAGATATTTCTTAATACCAAATCTACAAACCCTATAAAGACTAATAAAGAATTTTTCTTTTTCAGGTTTATTTTTATTGGTTCTTTACTAATTAATGCTCCTCCCCCCCCATGAATTAATTTTCCTATTCTAAAACTTAAAATAGAATAATTTCCAATATTTCCAACTAATTTCCCATTAACCAAAGCTAGAGACGAAGCACAATCTTCTATCAAAGGTATTTTAAATTTTTTTGCTATTTTAATTATATTATTATTAAAAACAAAACCCTCTGGATGCCAAGCAATTATCGCTTTTATTTTATCTCTATTCTCGATTATTGCTTTAATCAATAATTTTTTATCAACTGATAGTTTATTGTCAATATCAACAAAAATTGGTTTAAAACCAGCCTTTATTATTGCTCTAGGTATGGCTTTACAACTATAATTAGGAGTTATAACATATCCTTTACCATTCTTTTTTTCTATATCTTTTAAAGCAATGTATATTGCAGAACTTCCAGAAGATGTTAAAATAATTTTTTTATTTAATTTTTTTTTAAGTATTTTTATTAAATTATCCTTATCTTTTTGATTTGCAAATAAAGATTTATATAATATTTTTAATGGAAATTTAACTTCGTATTTTTTTATCATTTTTATTATGTACTTTTTTTATGAATTTTTCCTCTTCTTTTACTATCTTTTCCCATGAAAACAACTTAGCTCTTTTTTTTGCCTTTTTTGATAATTCTTTAATCTTCCTTGGATTTTTAATTAACCTTCTAATAGCGTTTACTATTTCTTCAGATGAACCTGGCTTTATTAGTACCCCCGCATTACCTATAGAGTATTCATTTTCTCCAACACCCTTTGTTGCTATGCAAGCTTTACCTGCTGCCATTGCCTCTAGCAATGATACAGACATACCTTCCATTAAAGAAGGTAGAATGTAAATATCAGAATTGTAGAGGATATTAGGTATATCATTTCTAAAACCAACCCAAAAAAATCTTCCTTTGTATGATTTTATAGCACTTTTTACTCTTGGTAACATTTCTTTAGACATTTGTCCTGTTAAAATTACAGCTAAGTCTTCTTTCATCAATTGTGGGAGAGCATCTAATATAAATCCAGTGCCCTTTCTTTCATAATTCTTGCCATATGTAGTGCACAAAACATATTTGTTTTTTATTTTTAATTCTTTTCTCAGATTAGTTATCTTGATTTTTTTTCTAGCATACAAATCTACTCCGCAAGGAAAAAAAATTATTTTTTCTTTTGGTATTCCCAACGAAATTAATTTCTCAACCTCTTTATGTGTATGAGTAAAAATTACAATAGACTTTTTATAAGCTTTTTTGGCGATATTTCTATAAACAAAATTATTCATTCTATTATCGAGGACATCTGGTCCATGTGTTACTATTACTAATTTTTCTTTTTGAATAAATTTATACAATGCATTCGCATAAGCTGTATGGTGAATCTCAACAATATCAAATTTCTTGAAATCTACTTTAAAAAATAATTTCATTAAAAAAACAACCCCTTTCAAAAATCTGGTTTCTGGCACTCTATATATTTTTAAATTCATTTTTTTTGGAAAATAAGATTTTATTAATTTATCGTAATATTTATTTGGAGAATCTAGGAATAAGTATGGCTTAATTATTTTACTTTTATTTAAATGACTATACAAATTTCTTATATAAGTAACTACTCCTCCTCCAGGATAAAATCCACTAATTACTGCTACTTTTATTTTTTTCATTTATGGCCTCCAAATAAATATTTTCTAATTTTTTAGAAATATCTTCCCATAGAAATTTTTTAGAAATTTTATATCCATTGTTTCCAAGTTTTTTCCTTAATCTCTTATTTTTTATTAGTTTTATTAATATTTTTTCTAGTCTTTTTAAATCATTGAAATTGTATGTATAACCATTAACCCCATTTTGTATAAGAAATTCGCCCCCCTCTGTTTTTGTAGAAACAATCGGAACTTTTTGTGCCATCGCCTCTAATAAAACTATTCCAAATCCTTCTATTTTGCTTGGAAGGATAAAAATGTCTGTTAATTTAAGTAAAACTAGTTTTTCTTTTTCATTAACCTCTCTTGTAAAAAAGATATTTTTCTTAACATTTAATTTATTAGCTAGATTAATTAATCTTTTTTTGTTTCCAAAATCTTTTCCGATACAAATAAAAACAATATTTCTGTTGACCTTTAATAGCCCCGGCAGTACTTTTATCACTTGATCCAAACCCTTATAATCTTGTATTCTCCCAATATAAGAAATTATAAATTTATCATTTAATCTATATTTATTTACAATATTGATATCTTTTTCTGTTTTGAAATTTTCTTTATCGAGACCATTAGGTAAAAATTTTATTTTTTTCTTTTTTACCCCCCATTTTTTCATCCATTTATATTGGTTAGGATTTACTGAAATAATAGTATCATATTTAGGTATCACTTTCTTTTTTTCAAAATTTTTTACTAGAAATATAATTATTTTTTTTGCTAAAGAATAATCTAATGCAAATGATTCGTGATGAGGAGTGTTTATCAAAATAACATTTGGTTTATTTTTTCTTAATTTTAAAACAGCCAAATCATGTTGTAATATTCCAAACGAATGAAAATGAATAATATCGAAATTTCCATCAAGAAGTTTTCTGATTAATGAGGGATAAAAAACAAAATGAAAACCAAGTCTAAACCGCGCTTTTAATCTATGAATATTTATTCTATGAATAATTTCTTCTCTATTTAATATCAATCCATTTCTTTTATCAGATGTAAATACATGCACCTTGTGTTTTTTTGCAAGCTCTTTTGCAAGATTGTATGCATTAATTCCTTCCCCCCCAGCTATTGGGGGAAAATAAGTAGACACTATAGCTATTTTCATTTTACCGCTCTCAATCTAAATTCTATACTCTGAATTAAATTCCAAAGAATATATCCTAAAAATTTTTTAAACGGAATAAATTTGTAAAGAGACTTATTATTGTACATAAGTTTAATCCTTTCTATTTTAAATCTAGCTTTGCTGTAGAAATTTAAATCACCATTCTCTTCAAAATATTGAAAACTCTTTGTTGTGAAACCTCTTTTGTGTGTTGGATCAGTAAACGTATCTTTGTGCATATAATAAGGTCCAACAATAATACATAACCCATTTGGTTTTAATATGCGATGTATTTCTTCCATTATTTTAACAAAATTATCCACATGTTCCAAAACACTATAAGCACGAACCTCATCAAATTCATCCTTCTTAAATGGCCATGGGGTTTTCTCTAGGTTATGAACAACGTCGACTCCAGGCAGTTTAATCCAATCAAGATTAACTGCTCCTGGAATTATGCTGTTTCCACAACCTATGTTTAATATTTTCTTCATTTTACTTTATTTAGTTTAATGAACTCACAATTATCTTTCTTTAAAAATTTAATTATTCTGTAAAGATTAACAAAATTCTGACTTAATCTAATATTTTCAGCCCTTATTTTTGGCTTGAAATTATTTATAAGTGGTTTAAGTATTATTCTGACAATTTTAGGCATAGCATACCAAACCCTTTTTTTCCAACCCAAATTACCATATACAGAAAATGAATGGAAATTAATAACTAGAATATCTGTATGTTCTTTTGATTCTTCATAAAATTTTATCATCTCTTTAAGAGACATTTGCTTTGGGCTAAAAACTCTTAAGCTTTTAGCATAAAA
>CAZCCD010000003.1:0-117952 GCA_964497435.1 Candidatus Woesearchaeota archaeon
ATAGTGTCTCAGATTCCCTCTCAGGGCCCCTCCGCTAAGAGCCCTTACGGATCACAGCCTTGGTGGGCCATTACCCCGCCAACAAGCTAATCCGCCGCAGTCCCATCCTTAGGCGCGAGTTTGAGAGATTAATCATTCCAGGGTAAATCTCCTATCAGGCATTAGCCTCAGTTTCCCGAGGGTATTCCTGACCTAAGGTTAGGTTGACTACGTGTTACTGAGCAGTTCGCCTTTCTTTCGAAAAGACTTGCATGTCTAAGTGCAAACCAGAGAGCCGCAGCCGCCAGCAGGATCAACTGGATTTAACCTCATCGATTATTTAATTAAAATTATTATAATCTCAGCGCACTCTTAATATAAGATAAAAGAGCACTTCACACATTTCTCCCAATCTCACGACGACAATTTAACATTAATCCCAGTGAGATTGCTTGACTCCTAACTATCGGCTTTGAACTTATCTAAAAATTAGCATTACAACTAGATGACTGCTACTACATACCTCATACCTTAACGTATGTAAATGACTTTAAATTACGCAATATTAAGGCACTCATCTTAGTTACAAAAAATTTATACCGAGGAGGTTTATAAATGTTTCGACAATAAAAAATTAATTTAGTGAGGGAAAAAGATTATTTTAAAGTTTTTCTAAGAGACTTTAAGTTATTCCAAAAGCTTATCTACTAAAGAGATAATTCCGATAGTTATTCCTCCACTAACAATAATGAAACACGTCCCATGATATGTATTCACTGCTACCTCTCTTAACTTATATTCTATTGTGTCTTTTTTTTCATTCCTGTTTTGGTATTCTCCCCATGTTGTGAATGGAATAAAATCACTTGCTCGTAATTTGTAACCATCTTTTTCCATTATAACTCAAATAATCTGTCGTTTTTAATAATTTCTATCATTAAAAATAACCAACAAAAATATTTAAAAATACATTTTTCGTATTTTATAACTATGGATGTTAATTTTACACAAAAGAGAATGCAGGAAATTCAGAGAAACGAGGATTTTTCTTCTGCGTTTTCAAAGATAGTTTCAGGAAAAGCAGGATATAAAGCTGTAATTGAAAAAAAACAAATTATAATCAAGTGTACTGGCTGTGGAAGACAGCTTGATGACGGAGTAAAATTTTGTTCAGAATGTGGGACTAAAGTTCTTGTTAAACCGACAAAATGTCCAAAATGCTCTAAAGGTGTTTTTCAAGACGATAAATTCTGTCCTGATTGTGGGGAAAATTTAGATTCGGGGTGAAAAAATGAAATTAAAAAATGTAACAGTTAGGGGCAATAAAAATTGTTCTAGAGAAAAACTCTCGCAAATGTTAATAGAACTTCCGATTGATTTTCAATGTCAAGGAAGATTAATTGTAGCAATAGGTCCTGAAAACATAGTTTATATAAATCCGCAGAAAGGATATACTGCACTTATGAAAGTAGACAATGTTGAAGTGGATTTACCCCATGCAACTTTTTTCTCTTATAATGGGCAAAGATATCAATTTACTCCGCGAAATTAATTCTTTATAATAATAGAAAACCAAAACACGAACCTTGCTTTCAGCAAGGCATTTTACATAGTAAAATGGTGTTTGGTTTTCGTTCCATAATTCTTATAAAACATACTTTCTTTAATAAAAAATGCCAATATTTGTTGTACAATTCCACAGAGCAACACACGACCATTATGATTTTCGTCTAGAATCCGGCGGAGTTTTAAAGAGCTGGGCAATCCCAAAACAACCTCCTTTAGCAAAGGGTTTGAAGAGACTAGCAATACAAGTTGAAGACCATGCAAAATCCTACGCAAAATTTCAAGGAGAGATAAAAGAAGGCTATGGAAAAGGAACTGTAAAAATTTGGGACAATGGAAACTATAAACTTGAAGAAAAAACACCGAAAAAAATCGTCTTCACACTCCAAGGAAAAAGGATGAAAGGAAAATATGCTTTAATAAAAACAAATTTTGGTAATAAACCAGGAAAAAGCTGGTTGTTGATGAAGATTGGTTAAATTAAAAATTTATTTTCTTGCTAAATAACCATATATTTTGCCCCACAAATATTTCTTTTTATTGGAAACATCGTATATTTCTTTCTTGATTATCTTAAAATTAGCTTGTTCGATCACCTCTCCCAATCTCTCTATTGATGGTCCTTGATTTGAATACCATTGATAACCCTCTCTTTCTTGATATTTTTTTTCAGATAATTGACAATCTGTCCAATCAACATCTAGAAATAACCCCCTTGGTTTCAGATAACTATAAATCATTTTGAGAAGCTTTTTTAATTCTTCTTCTTTAAACATCCCAACAACACCTATTGCATAAACTACATCAAAATTACTTACAAAATCCTTTCTAGGTTTAAGTATATCTCCAATAATTAATTCTGCTTTCACTTTATTTTTATAGAGTAATTTTTTGATTTTTAAAAGCTCTGGGTGTTGTGATGTTTTCAGGAACTCTATATTATTCTTGTTAATATCTATACCAACAATTTTATTCGGAAAATTCGAGAAAAATTTAACGTCATCATATAAATTAGGACCACAGCCTAAACATAAAATATCTCTTCCTTTCACATACCTCAAAAAAGATAAATAAAATTTTGTTTCTGGGGAATCTCTTTCATTTAAATCATCAGTATAATATTTTTCAACAAAACCCCATGGCGCTTCTTTACGATTCATAAAATAAATTGTTTTAGAAAGTATATAAAATTATTCAATGAAAAATAGTTTACCCCTTCTCTCCTGTCCAATATTCTAGCTCAGGGATTTCTATTTTTATTCCTTTAGCCTTGCAATAACCTCTTGTAAGAAGATAGAAAATTAATCCAAGGCTTTTTGCGCTTTTGTTATTCCCGATTATTACTTTGTTTGCTCCTTTCGAGAAATTATTTGTGTCACAAATCATCAAAACATTTTTTCTTACTTTTAATGTATCATGTAAGGCATTTTTGTCAAGCCAATGGTCTGTTATAATTGTAAGTTCATTTTCAAAAAAGTTTGGAAGAGTAGTATTTGTCAGTATTCCAGCAGGATATTTTTTTGTAAAAGCCCTTATTCCAGTTATCTGTGAGAACATTTCTACAACTTTCCATCCAGCCTGTCGCTTGCATACTAAAATAATATCTTCAGCATTAAATTTGTTTAAGAATTCAATTCCTTCTTTTAATTTCTCGTCTATTAAATCAGTGTTAAAAATTGCTAACCCATCAGCCCTTCTCCTATAAACAAAAGGCCTCATGTCTGGAGTGACAACTCTTGTTCCAAGATAAATACCAGACTTAACATATTCTTCAAGAGGAATAAGCATATCTACCTTTTTCTTGACCCTGACTTTTTCTTTTAACTCTTCTGTTTCAGGCCTTTCAATTTTTTCAGCAAGTTTTTTGGCTTTTTCTAAAAGAGCTCTTTTTTTTGCCTCAAGTTCTCTTGCCTCTTGAGTATCTTCTTTTGACTCTTTTTCAAATTCCTTTGCAGCTTTTTCATCAAGCTTTTCCTCAGCCTCCGCTATTTCTTGAGGAACTCCTTCTTCTCCAACCTCTTCGATTATTTCTTGTTTTGTTTCAGCTTTAACGTCATTCATTAATCATCAGAGAAAAATTAGTTTAAAAGCTCTTCGGTTTAAACTAGAAATTTTTAAAAAAGTTTATTTTTTATCTTGATTATGGCAAGATTAACATTAAGCAGCGCAACACTATTTGGCAGTAGAAAGACAAAATTTTATACAAATAAAAGATTTGGAGAGCTTTTTGGTAATTATGTAGAAAATTTAGGAGCCCCTTAAAACTTTCCAAAGCTTTATCTAAAGAATATTGTATGGCTCCAGCTACAACTTATGATATGGCTTTAGCTTATAAAGATGAAAATCTTCTCGGAAAGAGGTTACTTTATCCTACTAATGATGGAAGATTAACAATTAATGATTATTTTATTAGACTGTCTCACGTATTACATTTTCTTCATGCCGAGAAAGAATCTGAAATTGTTTTAATAGCTAAAAGTTTCTTTGATGGATTTAGATTTCCTCCAAAACAAAATTTTGTTTACGGAAAAACACGTAATTTGTATTAACTAATTCTAATCTTTATTTGTTTTTTTAATTTAAATATTTTCTTCTATTTCAATCAAACGCTTTATTTTAATCTCACGCTCCTTTCCAGTTATCCCACACTTAAAAAAATCAGCCTGAAAACCAAATGCCAAATCAGCTAGAATTGTTTCTTCAGTTTCTCCGCTTCTATGGGAGAAAACTTTTTTTACCTTGTTTTTGTCTGCAAGCTCACAAACTCTTCTTACCTCTAAAAGAGAACCGCATTGATTTGGCTTGACAATTATTGTATTAATACTCTTTTTTTCTATTGCTTTCTCAAGTCTTTTTGAATTAGTTACTGTTAAATCATCTCCGACAATTAAAGAGTTTGGAAATGTCTTTAATAATTTAGAAAAACTATCAAAATCTTCTTCATCAAAAGGATCTTCAATGTAAAATAAATTATAATTTTTTATCAAATTGCTTATATAAGAGAATTGCTCATCTTTATCTCTTGTAAGTTTTGGATTCTCATAATAATATTTTTTCCTCTTATGGAACCCTGACGAAGCTATATCAACTCCAAGGTTTACATTTAATTTATTTAAAATATCTAAAATGTCTTTTTCATTTAAAGAAGTTTCCCAAGCGTTTTCATCATTTTTTGAAGATTTAAAATTTTCATCCTTTTCTTTTATATTAATTTCTAGATCGTCATATATTTTTTTATTTTTTTTGAAATTTTCATCCACCTTTTTTAAATTTGGTATTAAAAGAAATTCTTGGAAATCTGGTTTCTTGCTATTTATTAATTTAGAATGTTTTCCTCCTCCAATACAATTACCAACAAGCCTTGGAAATTTTCTCGAATTAGGATTTATTAGTTGCCAGATTTCTTTTTTTTGTTCTTTTGCCAAGGCCTTTAATGTCGCAGACTCTAAAGCAAATAAACTATTAGCACCTATATGTCCATCAACAACATCTTCAATTCTCCTTAAATCATCAAAGCTTTCTATGTTTTCTTTTGAAAAATAATCACCAAATTTTTTTAATGTCTTTATGTCTTCTTCAAGGCTTTTCTTGTAAGGCCTTTTTTCATACTTTCCTGTTGATTTTCCAGAAGGAGAGCTCGCAGAAAAAACACCAACATTTGTTTTTATAGTGATAAAGATTGTTTTTTCTTTCCTGGAATCTAAAATAGATTTTGCATCAACACCTTTTATTATCATGAATAAGAAAATATAAAATAGTTTATAATGTTTTCTTTGATGAAGTTAAATAATCTAAAAAGCTCACTCGCTTACGCTCGTGAGATATTGATATAAAAAAGTCAAGAAAATTTATATGTCAACCGGTCCAGATCTACATTTTTTTTCAGCTCTTTCTATAGCTCTTATCTCTTCTCTTGTTAATACATCTGTTAATTTCCTTTTTGGGATTCTCTTCATTGTTTCATCTATTCTTTCTTGGTAGCTATCTTTTATTGGAAGAGTCCAATAATCCTCATTTGCATAATCTCTATCCTCCCTTTCTGGATGTTTTAAATCTTTTAATAATTCTCCTGCAATATCTGCTCTAATAACCCCTACAAATTGAATGCGTGCTTCATCACCTCTTCGATATAACTGAACGTATTTTACCATTCAAAACCATTTGTTAAGACATATTTAAACTTTTCCAGAATTAAACTATCTAATCCTCACCAGCGTCTTCTTCAGTTGTTTCTTCAACTTCGTCATCAGGAATCGCTAACTCCATAATTTCCCCTTCCTTGACAATTTCTTCTTCTTCTTTTGCCTCCATCTCCTCGATTTTTTCATCGCTTACTTTTACTTCCTTGGGCCTTCTTAAAATTTCTTCCTTTCTTTGAGGGAATGGTTTTTTAATTGAGATAGGTAATACTTCTGAATCAAGTTCAATTTCAGCTATTTTAAGAGCATCATAATTTATTTTTTCAAGGTCTTCTTTAGAAATCTTAATTAACAAAGGAGCATTCATCGCTATCTGTAGAGCCCTTGCCCCAAGGATTCTTGCCCTTTCATATTTAGTAAATTCTTGTTTCATTTTAAATGTGAATTGGCGGAATTTCTATCTAAAAAATTTTCCTAGATTTTTAAATCTTATTTTATATATTTTTCTAACTGCTTATGAACAGACTTTCTTACTTTTTCACTTATTTTAAGCACTTCATGAAACTCTTCTATTGTCATCAAAACATGATTTCCTTTTTGGATAGAGGAAATTGTTTCATCGTATCCTCCAACAGTAACTTTTGTTTCGCTTATATCTTCTTCTTCTTTTGTTGGATCAACTATAAATTTCTCTCCTATTTTATACACAGTAATAGTTATTGGTGGATTTTTTGTTAGAGGGATATTCTTACTTATGAGCTCTCCAAAAATGATTTTTTCTTCTTTTTCATCATACTTAGGCATTTTTGCGGTTTTTAATGCAATAATAGCTCCAATCCCTGCTGCATCAATTAAATTTCCATCATCGTTTATCGAATATATATCAATGAAAATCTCCCATACTTTTTCTCCTTCTTTTATACATAGTTTTTCAAGCTCTATAAATTTACTTTCTCTTATCCCTCTATCAATCAACCTTCCTAGCTCTATTGCAGGGAATTTTGGTGGCCCAGTTTCAAATCTTTCAGAGCTTAAAGGAAGCAGTTCAGCTGTTACTATTAAATTCCCTTTGTCCGGAGAATCTGGATATGGTTCAGCAACCCCCATTTTCACACCAACAAGAACTTCTGTGTTTCCTATTTTAACTCTCGCAGAACCTTCAGCATGTTTGGAAATTCCTGTTTCAATAACTATTTCCCTAAACTCGTCTGGTTTTCTCTCATCAAACCTGTTTCCTTCTTCAAGATATTGTTTTATTCTTTCTCCTGTTAATTTACTTGTTTCCATTATCTTGCCTCCTTCAAAGCTTTTTTTTGAATTTCATATATTTTTTTTGTTGCCTTAGCAGCAAGCTCTATAGCTTCTTTTAGTTGTTCTGAATTTATATTCCCATCTAATTGAATATGTGTTATTTTTCCGTCGTGAGTTAATGTTATTGGGATGTCTGTAGCACCTTCTCCTTCTTCCCAATCTTCCTCTTCCTTTGAAACATCAACAACAAGGTGTTTGTCCAATTTTCCTATAGATACACTAGAAACTAAATCTTTCATAGGTATTCCTGCATGAGCTAAGGCTAGGGCTGCAGCATTTATCCCTGCACATCTTGTCGAAGCATCTGCTTGTATTATGTTTATATGAACATCAATAACCATATTAGAATATTTTCCTATCATTAAAACAGGTTCAAGAGCCCACTCTGTTATCTTACTTATTTCAGTTGATCTTCTGCTTGGTCCTGGTCTTATTCTTTCTGAAACTGAAAAACTAAGCATATTGTAGTTACATCTTAATGTTCCTTTTTCTGGATCTTGTTGATGCTGAGGGTGCATTTTTCTTGGCCCATAAACAGCGGCTATTGCTATTGTATCACCAAATGAAAACATCGCACTCCCATCTGCATTAGGTATAATTCCTACTTTTGCTTTTATTTCTCTTGTTTCATCATTTTTCCTTCCATCAGGTCGTTTAAATTCTTTAGTCATTTTTTTCTCCTTTATTTTTTTCAAACCACTCTTTCATTTCATCAGTTAAGCCAGAGATTGAAGAGTTTTCAGCAACAAAAAGTATTGCTTTTTTGGCAAACAATTCATCTTCAATTTTGTTTCCTTTTATCCATATTAATCCATTCTGACCAACAGTTATATTGCACCTTGTTTCATCTTTAATAATTTTTATCATACTACCTTCCTTACCTATTACTCTCGGAACTTTGTTCGGATTTATTTTAATGATTATTCCTTCATCTATTTTTCCAAGACCCCTTGCCTTTATTGTAAGATCAACTCCTCTTTTTTGCACTCCTATTATTTTTGTCACTACCATATCCTTTATGTCCATAACTTCATCTAAAGCATTTTTATTAACATATCTTGGCACTTCTAATATTGATAAGAACGCTGTTTCAGCTGTTCCTACATCTAAAAGCCATCCATTAAATGTCATATTTTCTACTTTGCCTATAACCACATTTCCTTTTCTTGGCATATAAGTTCCTGATAAAGGTATTACTTTTACAAGTCTATTTGATTCTTCTGCAAGTCCAAATTTTAATGCAATTATCTCTTCTCCTACTTTTTCTGTACCTTCTCCAGGTAAATACTCATTTCCACTGGTAATTATTTCTCCCGGAATAACGATTTTACGCTCTGTCATTTTGTTATATTATTTAATTTTACTTCTTTTAATTCTGAACCTGCTAATGACTCTAGTGTTGATATGATTCTGTCTTTTTCTTCCTCTGATTCTGAGATTATTCTAACATCATAATCTCCTAATGCAGTATATACCCATACATGAGCATTTCCTATTGTGTAGATATCAGCTTTCATATTCTTAACAGGCGTAACATGTTTTGCTCCAACCTCTCCTTTCTTCAAAGCATTATTTAATTCTTCAGCTCTATTTATTCTAAATTGATGTGTGAAAGTAAAATATCTATCTATCATTCTTTCACCTCTAAAACGACCACGCTTCAGAAGCCGAGTTCGGCTTCGCGACGCAAAGCCCTGCTTTGACGTCTGGGGCGTTTTTAATTTGATTCTCATTCTTTCACCTCTTCTGTTATTGAAGAACCATGTGTTACAGAATTT
The DNA here is from genome assembly GCA_964497435.1 of Candidatus Woesearchaeota archaeon. Taxonomy (GTDB): domain Archaea; phylum Nanobdellota; class Nanobdellia; order Pacearchaeales; family GW2011-AR1; genus CAZCCD01. Next base: position 8,774 of record CAZCCD010000003.1, read on the forward strand.
AATTTGTCATAAAAATCCATCAAAGCCCCAGACGGAATCCTCACAATAATTTCAAGGCTTCCATCATCGAGCCATTTTTCATCTTCTTTATATTGTGAAACTATTCCATAAGCTTTTCCAGTGTGAATTGCTGGAATTTTTATTTTAATTCTTTTAGTCTCTAATTTTATAGGAATAACTTTATTTATTTCATGAATAATATCTTGAATTTGGTTTTCTATAGGAATATTTTTTACATGCACCCTAGCTTGTTGAAGAGCCATTTTTATTCTATCAGGAGTATGGGGTCTTCCGGTTTTTGGATCTATGCCATTACTAACTATGAAATCAATGACTTGTTTAAATTTTTTTTCTTGTTCTGTATCTCTGTAATCTTGAGTTAGTTGAATTTCTCCTTCCTTTACTATCTTAAATATGATTTTATTTATATCAGAAGTTCCAAAAGCCTGCATAAGATCAGAAGTTGAAGCAACATTTCCTTTTTTAGAATCAGTGAAAATCCTATCTCCTTCAGCTTCAATATAACTTGTTTCTCCTTTCTTAAATTTCAATGCATCATCAAGGTTAATGATAATTTCAAAATTTTTTCCGGCTTTCTTAATTCTTGCTAATGTATTAGTCATTTTACAAAATTCTTAATTTCTTCTCCCTCAATTCGTTCTACTTTTTCTCCAATCTTAATATAAGTTAATTCAAACTGGCTTATGTCAAATTTTTTTCCTTTTATTTCCTGGAAAATATCTAGGGCAAGCCTTACTCCTTTCTTTATGGTTAAGCCTTTAACATATCTTTCTCTTAATTTTTCTTTTATTTTGTCATCATTTTCTCCTATAGCATTTGCAGAATAACTGAAATAATTTCCTGTTACATCGCTTGTATAAAGTTCTGCCTTTTTTCCGTTTATTCCAGCCAACATCAAAGATATTCCAAAAGGCCTTGCCCCTCCAAACTGTGTAAAATATTGTTTTATATTTGCTACCTCTTTTACAACAAGCTCTGGTTCTATAGGAGAATCGTATGTAACTCTATGTTGTTGAGCGAGCAACTGTCCTCTTTCTATTAAAACCCTTCCGTCAGAAGTTATGCCTGCAATGCTTGCAATAATATGGGAGTCAATTTCATGTATTCTATTGGCTGAATCATGGACTATTAATTTATCAGTTATTCTTTTGTCAGCGATTATTAAGACTCCGTCTGCACAAGTCATTCCAACACTTGAGACTCCGAGCCTGACAGTTTTTTCTGCATATTCAACCTGAAGCAAGTGCCCCTCAGGAGAGAACATGGTTGCAGTTCTGTCATAACCCATTGCCTGATGCTGCATATCAATCATATCCATTGTAATTTTAGAGAATCTAATAATTTTAAAATGTCTTTTATTCTCTTCCTAATTTACAGGAAAAAATGGTTTTTAAACTTTTCCTACCTCAAAACTTCGAAAAACTCTTGCTGATTTTTTCACTCCAGAAATCAGGTAACCCAGATTGTAACATACCCTCAAATTCGTCATCTAAAACATAGAAATAGGCTTTTTTGTTGCCTTCTTTTATCTTATTGAACTCTTTGTCAGCCTTCTCAAAAAGGTCTTTTATGCTTTTTCTTTCAAACCTTGCTTGAAGAAGAGAGGGTTCTTTGAATATTATTGTGTCAGTTAGTCTTACGACATTTAAATCTATCATCGCAGAATTTTGTGTAATTATTATAAGTGAAAGGTCTTTATGCCTTGCAATAACCATTATCTCACTTAGAACCTTATTTTCTTTCTTCATTGAATTTCTTGAAGAATAAGAAATCGCTGCTTCATCAACTAACAGAACAGACTCATTTTTTACATCTTTAACGTCAGAGACTTTTTTTATGAAGCCAGGAAGTTTTCCTTCTCCTAAATAATATGCATTTCTTTTTCCAGCCAGTACATCAAGAAATTTAAATCCAAGGGCTGTTTTTCCGCTTCCTCTTTTCCCAGTAATCAACATAATCAAACTTGAATTTTTTAATCTATTTTTAAAATCGTCATATTTTCCAGAAACACTTTTTACAAGTTTAAAGTCAATTTCTTTTTCCTTTCTCTTTTTGAAGAAGTCAAAGATGCCCATGATTAAATAATGAAATTATAGTTTAAATATTGTTAGGATTTAAACAATATCCCTCCACCAATCCCCCAACCACCCACCCTAAGATAATTAATATAATTAGGTTCTTACATTATTAATATTAAGAAAAAATTTAATTTACATCTATAATTTATTATTGACACATTACTTCTATTTTTATCTCCTCAACCCCCTACTTTGGCCAAGCTTGGACGAAGTTGAATCTCTGATTCCTTTCAGCGTCCCAGAAACTCTCTCAACTTTAATTTCATCTGGCCAGACAGCGAAGCTCGCCCTTACATGATTTAAGGATTCTCTATTTACAGAAATAATTGCTTTCTCTTTTTCAAGTTTAACAAAACTTAATGATGTCTTGCTCATTCCAAGAACTCCGATAAAATCATAAATAGATTTCTCAATATTTTCCTTAAGATTTTTTCCTTTTACTAATAAATAACGTTTGTTTTCTTTTAAGGAAGGCTTTAATGATTTCATGAATAAATAAAGAAAAAGGTTAATAAAAAGGTTTCTAAATAAAATATATGGAATTTAAATTATATAATCTAACATATTTTAAAACTTTATCTAAAAACATATTTAAACTGTTTTATTTTTATTAATCTGAATTGTAAGTGATAAATGTTAAAAATGGAAATAATAACTGTGGGTGGTTTTAATGAAGTTGGAAAAAACATGACCGCTTTAAGAATTGATGATGATGCAGTCATTTTTGATGCTGGTTTTTATCTGCCGGCTATTGTCGAAACTCAAGAAGAAGAGAATCAACAATTAGTATATTCTGAAAAAAAACTAAGAAGCATAGGTGCTCTGCCCGATGATATTATTTTAGACAGGACAGGAATAAGAGATAAGATAAGGGCTGTGCTTTTAAGCCATGCACATCTTGATCATATTGGCGCAACTCCCTATATTTCTTACAGATATAAAGCTCCTGTTGTATCAACACCATTCACAATTGCTGTTTTAAAAAGACTTCTTGAAGACGGCAATGTAAAAATCCCGAATAAGCTTGAAGTTGTCCAACCTAATGGAACTTTTTTAGTAAGAGGTAGAAAGAGAAACTACCAGGCTGAATTTATAAATATAACACATTCAACTCCCCATACAGCGATAATAGCTGTCCATACTCCCAAAGGAGCAGTTGTTTATGTTAATGATTACAAGTTAGATAACACACCTGTTTTAGGGATGCCTCCAAATTATCAGGCATTAAGAAGACTTTCAAAACAAGGAGTCAAAGCCTTGGTTGTTGACTCTCTTTACTCTGGCTTAGAAGCAAAAACACCGAGCGAGAAAATTGCAAGGGCAATGGTTGAGGAAACTTTAATTACTGTAGAAAATAAGGATGCTGCAGTATTTGCATCAACATTTTCTTCTCATATAGCGAGGTTGAAAAGCATAGTTGATTACTCAAAAAAGCTAAACAGGAAAGTTTATTTTTTAGGAAGGAGTTTGAAGAAGTATGTTTTAGCAGCCATAGATGTAGGAATGTGTCCCTTTAAAAATGATATTTATCTTGGCTCATACAAAAACCAGGTTGATTCAATTCTAAAGAAGGTTGCAAAAAATAGAAGGAATTCTATAGTTGTTTGCACAGGTCATCAAGGAGAACCAGGCAGCATAATGGATAGGCTATCAAAAGGAAAACTCCCTTTTCAGTTTCAGAAAAATGACAATATTGTTTTCTCTTCAAAAACAATTCCTACTCCCGTCAATATAGCAAATAAAGGAAACATGGATAAAAGATTCAAGAAAATAGGAGTAAGAATATTTGATAATGTTCACGTCTCAGGTCACGGAGGCAGAGAAGATTTAAGAGACTTAATTTCTATCTTGAATCCAGAACATATTATTCCTTCTCATGGTTCAACAAACATCTTAATTCCAGCAATAGAACTTTCAAAAGAACTTGGTTATAGAATGGGAAAAACATGCCATTTGATGCAAAATGGCGAGAGTTTAAAATTATAATCTAATTGGCTAAATTTAAAAATAACAAAACACTGGTTATAAAATGGATATAGACGATATTGTAGGAGGTTTAAAGATAGCTCTTTCTAGAGGTGCTTCGCTTCAAGATGCTATGCAGAGCTTCTATAATGCAGGCTACACAAAAGAAGAGGTTGAAGAAGCAGCTAGAAGACTAAGAACAGTAGGTTTCCAACCAAAAACAATTGTTCCTGAAAAATCATTAATTCAGGAAGTTGGAAAAAACCAAATAAAACCTGTTCCTCAACAAGTTAAGCCCATCCAAGTTATGCAGACTACTCAACCTCTACCAGCTCCTCAAATCCAAGAGAGAGTTCAGCAAGTGCCTACTTTAAAACCAGCATTTAAAACCCAGGAGCAAGTTAAAACACAACAACCTTATCCAGCACAACAACAAATTCCTCCTCAGCAACAATTACCAGTGCCTCAAAAACCCTTAGAGATTCAGGAGCAACCAAAGCCAGCTGAATCAGGAGCAATGACTCAAGAATATTATACACCTCAACAAACTTACGAATCTAACCAACCAGTACAAATTGTTTCTTCTTACGAACAAGAAAAAAAGAGGAAGTTTGATTTTGTAACAATACTTTTAATAACAATCCTTGTATTGCTAGTTGGTATTTTAATTTCTGTTTTTTTCTTCAAAAACGAACTACTTGAGTTTCTTAACAAATTTTTAGATTAAAATGTATACTCCTAGTGATGATTCTTATTTATTACATGATGCTTTGGAAGACATAGTTAAAAAATTATTAACCAAAAATAAAGATATAAAAGCTTTAGATTTAGGGAGTGGAACAGGAATTCAAACACAAACATTAATTAATTTAAATATTAATCCAAAAAACATAACTTTAGTCGATATAAATAAAGATGCTTTTAATTATCTTAACAAAAAATTTTCAGAATCAAAAGTAATTTATTCTGATTTATTTTCTAATGTTAAAGGCAAATTTGATTTAATTGTTTTCAATCCTCCTTACCTTCCTGAAGACAAATACGACAAAGAAAAAGACACTTCTGGAGGAAAAAAAGGGGATGAAACAATCTTGAGATTTTTAAAGCAATTAAAAAACCATCTAAATAAAAATGGAAAGGCCTTATTTCTTCTAAGCTCTCTAACACCTATGAACAGGATTAAGGAAGAGCTTAAAAACTATGATTTTAAGATAATAAGACAGAAAAAGCTCTTTTTTGAAGAGCTTTTTGTTTACGAAATATGGCTGAAAAATTAAGAAAAATAAGTAAGATTGGAAATTTAGTTAGTACTGCTTCTTTTCTTGCTTACTCTTTATTTCCAAGAGTTTCTGATTCAGGGCCTTTAAGCCTGTTTTTTGATTTCAATCCGAATTATGCTGAACCAGCAAGGCTGTCTGACAGAACCTTAGAAAGATACAAGTTAGCAAGCTGGGAATATATAAAAAATCTAGCAGAATCTGATTCTTATCCTAGAAATTTTAATCTTAGATATGCTATTGTTGCAAATGAAGGAGTTCTTGGAGGCCCTATTGAAGGAAGTTTTGCTCTTGAAAAAAGAGGAGATACAACAACTCTTGAGGCTGTGTTCGATCATAAAATGGAGAAAAAAGTTTTTTATATATCAGAGAGGATTTTTGGAGATAGTATAAGATATGAAGAACATAAATATGACTTAACTAATGACAGTTTAATAGTCCACGAGTTTGGTAATTTATTAAATCAAAGCCAAGAAAACAGAAGAAATACTGTTATTAGTCTTATAGAAAGATTCTTATCAAGAGAGTTGCCTATTCCTAATAATTATGAATTTATGTTTAAAGGCAGAGGAGAATGGAGAAGCCATACCTTAGAAACAGGAAGAAAAAACCAAGGAGTTTATGATCGTGTTTTCACAGGAAATATTGAAGATAACTCTCCAAAAATAGATGATTTTGTAATCTTTTGCTTAGAGTTAAATGAAAAATTTATCCCTGTTGAATTAAGATGTCAGCAAAGAGTAAGGCTTCCAGACCCTCTTCCAGACGAATCAATGGAAATAAGAGCTGTTCTTGTTGAACCAAAAAAACATTAGATTTGTTTTGACGAAGAGGGAACGAGGTTAAATTTTGGATTTACGATTTTCTGTTAACACCTCAATCCTAACCTATTCCTAACTTCACTAACATCATTGAATGTAATTATGCCATCTGTATTAATATCCAAATGCCCTCTTCCAGTTAACCCCCGTCCTTGATTATAAAAATAAAACAGTTTCAAATGAATCAGTTATTAAGTTTCAGATGAACCAAAAATTTATAAGTATTTCTGTTAAACAAGTTAATAGATTATTTAAAGTTAATTATGAAAAATCTGCCTTCTAAAAATAAACTTTATATACCTCCTAAATTTAATAAAATAAACGAGGTGAAAATGAAACTCAACATTCTTATTGGAGGAAAAGCAGGGCAGGGAATCAACAAAGTTTCCGGCATTGTCTCACATGTTTTAATGAGAAATGGTTATTTTGTCTTTAATTATAGAGACTATCCTTCTATAATAAGAGGAGGACACAATTTCAATGTTCTTTCTATTTCAGATGAGCAAGTCGGAAGCCATGAATCAACTTTAGATGGGATTATTGCCCTTGATTCAGACACAATAAAAATACATGAAAAAGAGCTGAAGAAAAATGGATTTATTATTGATTATAAAGAATTTGTTAGATTTGGATTAAATCTTAATATTGCTTTGTCAGGGGCTTTAATAAAAACTCTCGGCATTGACAAAGAAATGCTTTTAGAAGTCATAAAAAAAGAAGTTAAAAGCAATACTGCATTAGAAGCAGCCGAAGCAGGATTTAATTCTCACAACATAAAATATCATCTTAAAAAAATGAGTAACAAACCAACATTAATGACAGGGAATGAGGCAGCTGCTTTAGGAGCAATAAATTCTAAGATTGATTTGTATTTTGGCTATCCAATGACTCCTACAACAAATGCTTTACATGAGTTGGCTTCAAAACAACTTGAGCATAATTTTATGGTTTTCCAGCCAGAAGGAGAAATATCTGTCATAAACATGGCTTTAGGAGCTTCTTTTACAGGAGCTAAAGTCATGATCGGAACTTCTGGAGGAGGATATGACTTAATGACAGAAGGAATTAGTTTTCAAGGAATGTCTGAATTGCCTTTGGTTGTTTACCTAGGTTCTCGAGGAGGTCCTTCAACAGGCCTGCCAACTTACACGATGCAAGGAGATTTAGATTTAGCCTTAAGGTCAGGCCATGGAGAATTTCCTAGAATCGTAATTGCTCCTGGAAGCCCTTCAGAGACAATTGAAAAAATAAACGAGGCTTTTTATCTTTCACAAAAATTCAATTGTTTATGCATTGTTTTAACAGATAAGCATTTAGCAGAGTGTGAATTCTCAAGTCCAGGAAAATTAAACAAAATTCTTCCTGTTAAAGTAACAAGAAAAGTAGCTGGAGAAGGGAAAATAGTTGTAAAGGCAAACAGCTATGAGCATGATGAATATGGTTTGACAACAGAAGATGCTGAAATAACCAAGAAAAATGCTGAAAACAGATTGAAAAAATACGAAGAAATGAAAAAAGCTTCTCAGAAATTTGAGATGATTAAGATTCACGGCAAGAAAGAGAGCAAGAATTTGATTATTGGATGGGGCTCTACAAAAGGCGCAATTTTAGATGCAATAAAAAAAGAGGATTTTAAATTTCTACAAGTTTTATACATGAAGCCTTTATCAAATGAAATAAAATCCGAGATTTTAAAAGCGAAAAAAGTCATTCTTGTTGAAAACAATTTGACAGGTCAGTTAGGCAGATTAATAAGAGAGAAGACAGGAATCAAGATTGAAAACAAAATTTTGAAATACAATGGCAGGCCATTTTTGTCTGATGAATTAAAAAAGGAGTTGATGAGGATAAAATGACCCGCGACGCATTATCCCGCGAGATGAAAGGCACAGAGCTTAGAACAGAAGAAAAAATAACATGGTGTCCTGGATGCCCGGATCATATAATACTCGAGAGTTCAAGAAGAGCTTTACTTTCTTTAATTAAACAAGGCTATAAAAGAGAGAGTTTTACAATGGTTGCAGGAATAGGTTGCCACGGAAAAATTTTTGATTACTTGAATCTTTCAGGAGTCTATGGATTGCATGGAAGAGCATTACCAACTGCAACAGGTGTAAAAATAGGAAATCCGAATTTAAATGTCATTGTTTTTGCAGGAGATGGAGATACTTATACAGAAGGAATGGAGCATTTTATTCATTCATGTAGATTTAATCCTGACATGACTTTAATCGTGAATGACAACCAATCTTTTTCATTAACAACAGGCCAGGCAACAGCAACAAGCCAACTTGGTTTCAAAACAAAAGCAGAGCCTCTCGGAGAATTTAACAAACCAATAAATCCAATACTCTTGTCTCTGTCAGCAGGAGCGACTTTTGTCGCAAGATGCAATGCAAATGACATTAAACACACTCAGGAAACAATTGAAAAAGCAATAAAACATAAAGGTTTTTCTTATATTGAAATAATCCAGGATTGTTTAGTCTTTAATCCTGAAGTAAATGCCAGAGACAATCAAATGTATAAATTAAAGGACAAAGAAAGATCTCTTAAAGAAGCATTTGAATTAGCTCAAGAATACGATTATACTAAGAGAGAAGGTAAAATTCCCTTAGGAATTTTTTATAAAACTCATAGAAAAACCCTAGATGAAGAATGGCCTCAGCTTGTATATTTGAAGAAAAAAGGTATTGGATGGCGAGCAATTTCGCGAGACAAAATTGATAAATTCGCAATGAGCGGGGTTGCGAGTGAAGGAGTAAAGAGATGAAAATTAATTTGTTACTTTTCTTAAATGGTTAAAAAACAAAGATTTATAAATCCTTTATTCTAAGGAAAATCATGGCACCGATTATCGAAGTAAGTGATGAAGACTTGAACGCTTTTAATCAGCTTGGCATAAAATATAAGCTAAGAAGTGAGTCTAGCAAAACTCCGAAAGTTTCTAGCGATTTTATTTATGTGCCTTCAATAGGATTGGATGTTTCAACAGGAAAAGTTGGATTAGGAGAAAATTGGTTTGCCTCGCATGAAGCTACCTTTGATTATGAAGGAAGGATGCTTACTATTCCTGAATTTAGGGAATTTTTAAAATATTCAAGGGAAAACTACCCTAATCTTTATGAAGAAGTAACTGCTGTAAGAAACCCTTGGAGAGCAGAACATTTAGATGCTGATTTTAAATTAAAGGACGGAAAATTATATATTAACTCCGGACATGTTTTAGATGCACAAGGGAATTTGGCTCCTCAACATTCAGAAGTTCTTGATAAAGACACTTTAATGAAAGACAGAGCCCCTGGAATAAGTTTAGATGATTGGGTTGCTGGAAAAAATGTTACTACTCAAGGACTTCCAAATTCAAAATCTAGCAAAGGTGATTTGTGGTATTTTTATCCAAGAAGTGACAATAATTCAGTTGCTAGGTTCGACGCTGATGACGGTAGGGCTAACTTCGACTGCGACGGGGGTCCTTTTGACGGGGATTCCAATCTCGGGGTACGTGTTGCGAAGCAACACAAGTAAGGTTTGACTCGCTGAATGAGTTGAACAAACGAGAAGTTTTTAAGTAATCTTTTTTTAATTTATTTGTCCTGAAAACTGATTCTCATTGAGTAAGAGATTCAGATATGGACTACAAGCCAGTTTACTAGCACATCATTTAGATTTATTTTAAGTCATGAAATGCAGAAGTTGCATGCGTGTGACTTCAGTGACGAGGTTTTACCTCCTAATTGATAAATTGGCTACAAGTTGCTAGGTTCAACGCTAATGACGATAGGACTAACTTCAACTGCAACAGGAATCCTTCTAACAGGAATTCCAATCTCGGAATAGTCTATATTTCAGGACTCATAATAAAATGGAAACTACTAACCTTTATCCTGAAATTTATTCTATGAAAAACCTTGTCTTAGCTTACAAAAAAGCCAGAAAAGGAAAAACAAAGAAAAATTATGTTATTGAGTTTGAGAAAAATTTGGGAAGAAATTTAAAGATACTGCACTATGAGTTAAAGTATCAAATATACAAACCCAAACCACTAAAAACATTTATTTTACGAGATCCAAAAACTCGTAAAATTTCTAAATCAGATTTTCGAGACAGAATTGTTCATCATGCTTTAATAAGAATAATTGAGCCTATTTTTGACAAGACATTTATTTACGATTCCTGTGCGAACAGAAAAGGCAAGGGGAATTTATTTGCTTTAGGAAGGTTTAATTATTTTAAAAGAAAAGTTACTAATAATTTAAGCAGCAAAGGATTTTGTTTGAAATCAGACATTAAGCACTATTTTCAAAAAATTGATCACAGCATCTTGATTAAACTAATAGAAAGAAAAATAAAAGACCAAAAAGTTATTTGGTTGATTAAGATAATTTTAAACAATAATGTTGCAGAAAATCCAATCGGAAAGGGAATGCCATTAGGAAATATAACAAGCCAATTTTTTGCTAATGTTTATTTACACGAATTAGACTATTTTATTAAACACAAGCTAAAAGTAAAGTATTACATCAGATATGTTGATGATTTTGTTTTATTAAGCAATTCTAAGAAACAGCTGATAAGCTGGGGGGGGGGTGATTAATACTTTTTTATTAAATAATTTGAAACTTGAGTTGCATAAACAAAAATCTAGAATTATTAATTTATCCAAAGGAGTTGATTTTGTCGGCTTCAGAAATTTTTATTACTTTTTACTTCTAAGAAAGAGAAATTCAAGAAGCGTGTGGAAAAAAATTAATTTGTTTAAAGAAGATAAAATTACTAAAGAAAAATTTTACGAAATCTTTCAAAGATGGAATGCTCACGCAAAATGGGCAGATAGTTATAAATTAAGGGAAGAAATGATTGAGAAAATTCATTAACCCAAAACCCTTAAATATAGTCTCTTCTTTAATTAGTTTAAATTAAAAGGATATTAAAAAAATGAAATCCCTAGTTGTATTTTATTCAAGACACGGACACGCTAAAAAAATAGCAGAGAAAGTTGCAAAAATTTTAAAGGCAGATGTTGAGGAACTTCAGGATACTAAAGACAGAAGCATGTTAGCTACCTGGTTTGCAAGCGCTTTCGACGAGGAATTAAGGACTCCTACTAAAATAAAAACTCCAACTAAAGATCCTTCAAAGTATGATTTAGTCATTATAGGAACTCCTATATGGGATGGGATAGTTCCTCCTATAAGAGCTTATCTTGAAATGAACAAAAATAAGTTTAAGAAAGTCGCATTTTTCTCGACTTTCCATGCTTCTGCAGAAGATGCTTTTTATGTAATGTCAGGAATAACTGGAAAAAAACCAATAGCCATTCTAGAAGTCCAAGACAGACAAGTTATGATTGGAGAAGATAAACCATTGATTAATGAGTTTTGTAGAGAAATAAAAAGAAGATAGATTAGTTAACACCAGAAACTTTCGGAGCTATTTTTGTAGAAGCGACAGAAAAGCTAATTAAATAATCATCTGGATTTTTATTTCCGGCACTGTCTTTACATTTAATATAATACTTGTATGTTTTTCCACTGCTTAAACCAGTTATTATTTTTGAATGGGTTGTTGTATCAATTGCAGAGAAAGAGTTTGTCATATAATCATATAAGACATTTTGAGTTGTTGAATATTTACATGTAGCTATTTCATCTGTTGTTAATGAGATTGTTATACTTGTTGTTCCACTAGCAAGTGTTCCGGCGGGTTTTCCATTTGATCTTGTTGGAGGAATTATGTCAATACTTAAACCAGCATTATTTAATTCTGTCTGTGTTTCTTGTAATTCTTGTTGTGTGTAAGTTGTTTGCACATTTGTTGTCTGAATTTGTGTTCCGCAGATTGGTTCGGAGCCTCCTTTGAATACATAGTTAACTAAATATATTACATCTGCTGCTGAAATATGTCCATCTCCGTTAACATCCGCAGCATTTAAATTCGCTGGAGCAGGACCTCCTTTGAATAAGTTGTTTACAAGGAAGATTATGTCTGCTGCCGAAACACTGCCGTCGTTGGTGACATCGGCGCAAAGAATAAGATCTAACATATAAATATCAAAATTATTGTTTATCTTATCTTCCCAGACTATTTTGTCTCCATAAATTGCAGGATCACCTTGAAAAAAAGGATTGTTTGTTACTTGTCTTTCTGTATTTGTAGAAAGATCATACATATAAATATCTTCCCATCCATAGACTATTTTATCTCCATGAATGTCTAGATCTATTGCACTTGTGCTTGGAATGAAAGGTAGTTGCACTGTATCACCAGATGAAATATTATACATATATATTCCCTTATTTTGAACTACAAAGAATATTTTATCTTCATAGATGACTGGAGATCTAGGCATTAAACTATAACCAGAAAAGTCTCCTGGTTTTGTTATAATTTTTTCTTTATTTGAAGAGAGGTTATACATATGGATTTCCCATAAACTTGGATTTGTTGTGTTAGACCATAAGTAAGTTATTATATCTCTGTAGATGTTTGCCGCATAACCGAAAATTACACCATTATCGGAAAAGCTTTGTGTTATTCGTCTTTCTATATTTGAAGATAGATTATAAATGTATATCTCTCCTTCCATAGAGCCGGGACCATGAATACTGTTCCTATAGTCTGTCCATACTATTATATTGTCATAAATGGTTGGAACTCCTTGATAGTAAGGGTTGTTTGTTATTTGTCTTTCTGTATTTGTAAAAAGGTCATACATGTAGATGTCAAGGTTATAGATGTCAAGGTTATCAACACTTCTGTAGTCTTGCCAGACTATTTTGTCTTCATAAATTGCCGGAAATAAAGTACCTCCTTCAGCAGAACTTGTTGTTATTTGTCTTTCCGTATTTGTAAGAAGGTCATACATATAAATATCACCCCTTTCAACATTTCTTCTATCAACCCAGACTATTTTGTTTCCATACATCTCTGGCAAAAATTGAGCAAAAGAGTCTGATGTTATCCTTTTAAGACCAATTATAATCCCTACACTTTTTTCTGTTGACTTCCCCTGGGCTGTGTCATTTACAATAACCTTAATTTTATGTGTAGGGAAGGGCAAATTAGTAAAAATTGTGGAATATTCATCACTTGTTTCGCTTAAAAGAATATCGTCTTTATACCATTGATATGTGCAACTGTTACAAATACTATTTGGACTCCCAGCAGCTGTTGCCACAGCCTTAAAATAAATCGTTTGTCCAGATTTTGATTCTATTTGAGATGTTTCTAATGTTGGAGGATATGTGAAACCATATTTTAGTACAACTTTTGGAGAGTTATCAATAGTTATAGTAGTTGCATCACTCCATTTTTTACCATTTGTTTCAGTAACTGTTAACCTTAATACATACAAACCGTTTTTACTAGGAGGCCCACTAAGAGAAGATGTGTTCCAATCTTCTAAAAGAATATCTCCTGAAGGCGCAACGCTCGAAGACATAATGTTAATCCAAGAATTTATAGGGCTAAACGTTCTTGTATAATCTAAAGAATATTGTGAAAAATCTTTGGTACCTATCTCTCCACGAATATTTACCAGTCCAAAAACCGTATTGATAAATGGGTAAATAATAGGTATAGCTGGGTCTGTCAATTGAACTGCAGACGAAACATTAATTACCCCATAGCCCACCCTTAAAATATCGTCAATATAACTAGGTGAACTATCATCAATATTCGTTACACTATTTCTCAGCGAAGATTTAACCTGATCAGGAGTCCAATCTGAATGGGCTTGTTTTATTAATGCTACTGCTCCCGAAACATGCGGAGTGGCCATTGAAGTGCCAGAAATAGACATGTGTTGAGAATCCAAACAGTTAGGTCCGATTGGAAGGGCATTATTGGTTTTTGCAGCACATATATTAACTCCAGGAGCAACTATATCTGGTTTGAATGTTCCTAAGATTGTAGGACCTCCTGAACTAAATTGTGCTAAAATATTTGATTTATCAGAAGCTCCAACTGTTATTGATTTTTTAGCAGTTCCTGGAGAACAAATTGAATAATAAATTCCATAGGTTCCTGATAGGTATTCAGTGTGTCTACAATTACTATCACCACCAGGACCAGAATTTCCTGCAGCTACAACAGCAACAACACCTAAATAAACAACATTATCAACAGCTTGCGACATAGGATCATCAGGATCACCATATCCACCAAGACTCATACTAAGAATATCTAAGTGATCTGAAAAATCTCCATCCTCGTTAGGATCAGCTGATCTCTGAATAGCAGCAATAATATCATCAAACCAACCACCACCCCCACTATCTAAAACCTTATAAGCATAAATTGTTGCATCTGGAGAAACACCATTAAGTCCTTCTCCAGGTTCAATAATATCATCACCATCATAATCCCCATTTCCAGCAGCAGTAGCTGCTACGTGAGTTCCATGTCCCGCGTCATCTATAGGATCTGGGTCGTTGTTAACAAAGTCCCAGCCATCTTCAACCTTACATCCTGGTCCAAAACACCCACCTAAATCAAGATGGGTATAATCTACCCCGGTATCAATAATAGCAATTTTCATCCCCTGGCCTCTTAAACATGTTTTTCCGGAAACAGAACACTGATTTCCATCTTCATCCAATCTCCAGACTTGGTCAGCTCCAATCAAGGGAACAGAGTCCATTAAAGTTGCATAAACCCGATAATTTGGATAAACTCTCTTAACTTCTGGTAAAGATTCAATTTGCTTTGCTTCTGCTTCAGAAACGTCATGAACAGAAAAACCATTAAAAACATCTTGATATTTATTTTTTACTTTAGCATTTGGAACTAAGTTTTTTATTTGGAGTTCAACTTGATTTTGTTTCTCAATTAAACTGGCTCTATAATCATTAATGCTTGTGGTAGAAGTCACACCATATTTTTCTTGTTTTATTTCATATTGGATAATAGGGTCTTCTTTTAATTGAATTATGTAACCCTTAAAATTTGATTTTTCAATCTCACAAACCCCTCCCTCATTAATTAATCCATCACAATCATTATCTATTCCATCACATATTTCTTCAGAAGGAACGCAGGAAGCATCTCCTGTTCTTTCAGGCAACCCTACATTTTCATCCTCAGAAAACTTTAATATGGGATTTCCAGTTAAGTCAATTTCAGTGCCCAAGAGAATTATTTCAACTGCTAGAATAGCTAACAAAGATAGAATAAATAATCTCTGCACCTCTCTTTTCATATCATTACATAGAAATTAAATATATATACTTTTCTTTTACCACTCTTTAATTTTTCCTGCACAGCTAAAGTAATAAATATACCACCAACAATCTTAAATATTACCTTGATAATTGTTTTTTTGTATATTATATCAAAAAAATGGTAAAGTTCGCACACATGGCTGATGTACATCTTGGAGGCTGGAAACAGCCAGAGATGCAGGAGTTGAATTTTAGGTCATTTGTTAAAGCAATTGATGCCTGTATTGCTGATAAAGTTGATTTTGTCTTAATATCTGGAGATTTGTTTGATACGGCTTTTCCAGGTATAGATGTATTAAAAGGAACTTTTGCTGAATTCAAAAAATTAAAAGATGCCAAAATCCCTTGTTTTATAATAGCAGGGAGTCATGATTATTCTGTTTCTGGAAAGACATTTCTTGATGTTCTTGAAAAAGCAGGATTCTGCAAAAATGTTGAAGATTTCATAGAACATGATGATAAAATTATACTCAATCCTACAATATTTGGAAGAGTCGCAATTTATGGATATCCTGGCAGAAAATCTGGATTAGAAATCCCTCAATTAAAAAAAGTAAAATTGAATGATGCTCCTGGTTTATTTAGAATATTCATGTTGCATACAACATTGGATAAAGTTAAAGGAGATATTCCTATGGAATCTATAGAAGTAACATCACTTCCTTTATCAGACTATTATGCCCTTGGCCATATACATGTTGATTTTCAATACAATAATTTTGTTTATCCAGGGCCGGTCTTTCCGAACAATTTTCAAGAGTTACAAGATTTACATCATGGTGGTTTTTACATAGTAGACACTTCCCAATTAAAAAATTTAAAGAGAGTAGAGCTTAAAATAAAAGATGTTTGTTATATTGAAATAGAATTAAAAAACGCCTTAACAGCCACAGAAAAAATAATATCTGAACTTAAAAAGTATGATATAGAAGACAAGCTTGTTCTTTTAAGAATAAAAGGCGAACTAGAAAAAGGCTCTCATTCAGACATAAAGTTTCAACAGATAGAAGATTTTGTAAAACAAAAAAAAGCATATTTTTTGCTTAGAAATACTCATGATTTAATTTCAAAAGAAATGGAAATTGAAGTGGATATCGGAAATACAGAAGACATAGAAGTTGAAGCAATAAAATCCTACTCAAATGAAAATCCGTCTGAATTTAACTCTTTAATCCAGCCTTTAATGAACGCACTCTCCACAGATAAACAAGAAGGCGAGACAAATGAAGGATTTTCAAAAAGAATCTATGAAGAGTCAAAAAAAATCATAAATTTTTAACATGAAGCTAAAAAAAATATGCCTTAATAATATAAGAAGCTACGAAAGTCAAGAGATTAATTTCCCCGAAGGATCAACGCTTCTTTCAGGAGATATTGGTTCAGGAAAAACCTCAATTCTACTTGGGATAGAGTTTGCCTTATTTGGGTTACAACCAGGACAGAAAGGCACTTCTTTATTAAAAAACGGAAAAAATACTGGAGGAGTAAATATAGAATTTGAAGTAGCAGGAAAAACAATAATAATCGAAAGAACCTTAAAAAAATCAAAAAGTATAGCACAAGATTATTGTTCAATAATTATTGATGGAGAAAAAAGAGAGGTTTCTGTGACAGAATTAAAAGATAAAGTTTTAGAAATCCTTAATTACCCAAGAGAATTTGCAAAAAAACAGAACCTTCTCTATAGATTCACTGTTTACACTCCACAAGAGGAAATGAAACAAATAATATTAGAAGATTCTGAAACAAGGGTAAATACTTTAAGACATGTTTTTGGAATAGACAAATATAAAAAAATACTCGAGAATGTCTCTATTTTATGTTCCAAACTTAGAGAAGAAGAAAGGGCAAAAGAAATTCTCGTAGAAGATTTGGAGCAAATGAAAACAGATTTAATTTCCAAAGAAGAGGACCTAGAAAATAAATATTACAATTTAAACTCAATTGAAAAAGAACTTTTTTTAAAGTCAGAACAAAAAAAAAGGGCACAGGAAGAAAAAGATGAGATATTTAAAAAAATTGAAGAGAAATTAAAAATAGAACAGGAAATAGAAAAAACAAAAATAATGACGATAAATAAAAGAGAGTTAATTTCTAACAACCTAAAAACAATTGAAAAATTGAAGGTAGAAATAAAAGAAATTTCTTCTTTAAAACTTGACACAAAAAAGATTTTATTTTTGGAAGAAGAAATAAAAAAAGGGAAACACGAAAAAAATCAAATTAATGAAAATAAAATAGATGTTGTCTCAAAAATAAATTCTCTTGTCCTTAAAAATCAAGAAAATGATTCTTTAAAAGACAAACTAAAACACCTAGAGATTTGCCCCACCTGTCTACAAGATGTAAAACCAACCTATCGTGCAAATGTCTTAAATAAATTAGATTCTGAGATTGTTTTAAATGTCAAAGAAATAGAATTACTCATGCTAAAAAATAAAGAAATCTCAGGAAATATTAATGCTCTCGATTATGAAATATCTAATATTGAAAAAGAGCTTCAAGATTTAAAAATTTTTAAAGTAAGACTTGAGGAATCAAGAGGCAAAGAAATAAGAAACAAGGAGCTTGAATCTTCAAATTACATGCTTGAAAAAGACATGATATTACTTGAAGATCAATCAGAGAGACTGAAAAGTTCTCTTTTCGGGTTGAGAAAATTTGATAATATTTATGATCAAAAACAGAAAGAGCTTGACTTGGCTTTGTCAAATGAAAGACAAGCAGAAATAAAAGTTGCAGAGCTTAAAAAAGAGATTGAGGTTTTTTCTATGCATATAGATGAATTAAGGGGGAGAATAAAAAAAACAATCGAAATAAAAAAGAAGCTAGATTACTTAGAAGATCTAGAATCCTGGCTTTCAAAGAAATTTTCCCCATTGATTTCATTCATAGAGAAAAATGTTATGGTAAAGCTTAAACATGATTTTTCTAAATTATTTTCAGAATGGTTTTCTATGCTTGTAGCTGAAAACTTTAATACAAGAATTGATGATGATTTTTCTCCAGTCATAGAACAGCAGGATTATGAAATAGACTATCCTCATCTTTCAGGAGGAGAAAGAACAGCCGTTGCCCTCGCTTATAGACTCGCTTTAAATCAAGTTATTAATTCTCTACTTGGAAAAATAGAGACGAGAGATTTTATAATATTAGACGAGCCGACAGATGGATTTTCAAGCCAGCAACTAGACAAGATGAGAGAGGTTTTTGACCAGCTTAATGTTTCCCAGCTTATAATTGTCAGCCACGAACAGAAAATAGAGGGTTTTGTTGAGAATGTTATAAGGTTTAAGAAAGAGGATGGAGTTAGTAGGATGGTTTAATTGTCACTTCTTTAAAGTAATGAACAGAAACCTTTAAAAGGGAAAATTGTCTTATCTTCTAATGATAAGAGGAAGATTTGGATTGGAGGAAACTGCAGGTAATATGCTTAGTCTCTGCTATGTCCCAGAAACAAATACTAATGAAAAAGGTGTATTGAGGACTCTAGTTAAATATGCTAGTAAAGAAGGTAGGGAGTATATTCAATCAGGTTTTGACAGAAATAGATATGTTAAGCATGGAGATAGCTGGCTTGCAACTAAGGTGAAACAAGCATATTCATGGCTGGAAAGAGAGGCAGCTATTACAGGAATCTCAGTTGTTGCTGGTGACTTGCCAACTGAGAAACAAAGAGAGCTGGCAAAAGAGCTTGGATTAAAGGATTCTTCATTTACAAGAAGATCTGCAACTACTCTTCATTTATTATTATCGAGCCCTAAAATATTTCCTTTAATGCTTGCTTATCAAACACAAAATTCACTGGATGAAAAAGCTATTTTAGGAGAGCTTGCCTTAGGAGTTGGAATTGATTTTATTAGGGCTGGTTTAGCATATACTAAAGATATTCCAACACCGGCTATCTGCTGGAAAGCCCTTTTATCAAATATTGCAGTTTACGGACCTAAACTTGCCAGTAATATGGGAAGAAAAGCAAGAGAGTTTGGAAACAGGTTAATAGAAACAGGCAAGAGTTTAAGACCTTCAATGTATGTAACAGAAAGAGGCCTTGAGGCAATTCCTGTCAAGGAAAGATAGTAATTTTTGGTTCATTTAACACCCATATTAGTTTCATGATATCAAAATCTAATAAATTAATACACAAATTTAAAACATCCGAAAAATTTAAATACTGGCTTTTTTATAGTTTAATATAAAGTATTCTAAGAAATTTAAAATGGATGCTGAACTAAAAAACTCGGTTTTAAAATCAGGAACAACTATACTAGGTATTGTTTGCAAAGATGGGATTGTAATGGCTTCTGATAGAAGATCAACAGCAGGAAATATAGTTATGAAGAAAGATAAAGAGAAAACAATTAAAATTAATAATTATATTCTTTATTCTGGATGTGGTCTTGCAGCAACCATACAAAAGACCGCAAAAATCCTCGAAGCAGAATTAAGACTAAAAGAGTTAAGATCAAGGTCAAAGCCAACAGTGAAAGAAGCGGCCAGCCTTCTTGGCGCACTAATATACAATAATGTAAGGCAGTTTTCAAGGATTGATGATATTGTTGGAACTTTGCTTGGAGGAATTAATGATGATGGTAGTATAGAGCTTTACACAATAGATCCTGCCGGAAATATAGATTTTGTCGAGGATTATGATGCAAACTTTGGTTCTGGAATGACATTTGTTCTTGGATTTTTAGAGAGACAATTTAAGAAAGGCATGACAATAAAAGAAGGCGTCGAGCTTGCTAAAGAGTCTTTAAAATCTTCGACTCAAAGAGATACAGGCTCTGGCTCTGGAATCGATGTTTTTACAATTACAAAATCAGGGATTTCAAAGGTTGTTGACCAGGAAATCTTGCCTGAATATAAAGACAGGTAATTTTATTCATAATCAATTATTCTCAAATGGACATATTAAAGAATGTAAAAGACCAAATTTCTGAAGAAATTAATGAAGCAACTTTTGAAGGAGCAAATATAGTCCTTTATACAGAAAATGAAATATTCTTCAAAGAAGGAGAAGTGAAAATAAAAAAAGTTGTTGACCAAATAAAGAAAAGAATAGAACTTAGAGCAGATCAAAAGATCTTGCTTCCACAAGAAAAAGCAGAAAAAGAAATAAAAAAAATAGTTCCGCAAGATGCAGAAATTACAAATATAATTTTTGATGTTCACAGAAGCATAGTCATAATCGAAGCAAAAAAACCAGGCCTCGTAATAGGAAAACAAGGCTCAATTCTCGATGATATAAAAAAACAAACTTTGTGGACTCCTCAAGTCCAAAGAAGTCCTGCAATAAAAAGTCAGATAACTGAAAATATTAGAGAGGTATTATATGCAAACAACAATTATAGGAGGCGTTTTTTGAATTCTATCGGTAAAAAAATATACACTGACTGGGATCCAAGCAAAAAAGAAGAATGGATAAGAATTATTTTTTTAGGAGGGGCAAGACAAGTTGGAAGAAGCTGTCTCCTCTTACAAACTCCTTATTCAAAAATTCTTTTGGATTGTGGGATAGATCCTGCAACTGGAGACCAAAACAAATTTCCTCAATTAGATGTTCCTGAATTTGATCTGAATAGCTTAGATGCAATAATAATTAGTCATGCTCATCTAGATCATATAGGTTTACTTCCTTATCTATATAAGATGGGCTATAAAGGGCCTGTTTATATGACTCTTCCTACAAGGGATTTGTCAGCCTTGCTCGCACTAGATTTTATCGGTGTAGCCTACAAACAAGCAGAAAAACCTCTTTTTTCCTCTACAGATATTAAAGAAATGGTAAAACATTCTATATGCCTTGGGTATAATGAAGTGACAGATGTTACTCCAGATGTTAGACTTACTTTTTATAATTCAGGCCATGTTCTCGGAGGAGCGATGATTCATCTTAATATAGGGAATGGTGCACATAATTTACTTTATACAGCTGACTTCAAATATTTAAAGACAAGGCTTCTTGATCCAGCTGTCACTTCTTTCCCTAGACTAGAGTCAGTCATAACAGAGTCTACTTATGGAGCCAAGACAGATATTTTGCCTCCGAGGGCAAAGGCAGAAGAGCAGATAATAGAAACAATAAAAAAAACAATAGAAAGAGGAGGAAAGGTTTTAATTCCAGAATTAGGATTAGGGAGAGCACAAGAATCAATGCTTGTTATAGAAGATGCTATAAAAAGTGGAAAGCTTCCTGAAATACCTATCTACATTGACGGAATGATTTGGGATATTAATGCTATTCACACTGCTTATCCTGATTTTTTAAGCAGCAGAGTCAGATCTTTAGTTTTCCAGGATAAAAATCCTTTTGTTTCTGAAATATTCTCTAGAGTTGGAAGCCCTCAAGAAAGAAAAAAGGTGATTGAAGGCGGGCCTTGCGTTGTTCTTGCAACCTCAGGAATGTTAAATGGAGGAGCTTCTGTCGAATATTTTAGAGAATTTTCAGGCAATGAAAAAAATTCAATTTTATTTGTTTGTTATCAAGGACTTGGTTCTTTAGGAAGGCAAATCCAAGATGGATTAAGCGAAACTAGAATGGTTGTTGATGGAAAAGAAGAAACAGTTAAAATAAATCTCGAGATTCACACTGTCCTTGGTTTTAGTGCCCATCCTGGAAGAACAGAATTGTTGTCTTTCTTTAATAATTTAAGGCCAAAGCCAAAAAGAATAATCATAAATCATGGGGAAGTTTCAAAAAGCTTGGATTTAGCCTCTGCATTATACAAGTTAAATAGGGTAGAAACAAATGTCCCAAGAGCATTAGAAGGAATTAGGTTGAGATGACATTGAAGATTTTTTGACCCCTAAGTCTATTCTTCACACTACTATTAATTCACTCACTAATGATCGAGATTAATTATTTATTAATACAACTCTAAACTAATCCTTGATTTTATAATCTTACATTAACTGATTCTATCCGCGAGTGAGTTTACGAACGAGCCAATATCTTCTTGAAACCTTTAAATACCATATTCTCTATGATGTATAATCAAATAAAAAGGGGTTTTTACAAATCCATTCAGAGGCAAAAAAAGGATTTGGCCGGACACTATACCAGTCTAAGGTTTTTTGCTCTCGGAGGCAACGGAAAAATCCGATTGGATGCTGGAGTTGTGAAGAACCCGCAGAGGTTCCCATATGAAACATAATCTTAAAATAACAATTTTCCTTTTGCTAATGTTTATTGTAACGCAGTTTATAGGAATTTATGTTGTTAATCATTATATAGAAAGAGATAATCAACTTCCTTATGGAATGTCTCCTCCTGAGCCTGAAAAAGAATCAGATTTTTACACTACATTTCTTCCTTCAATAATCATAGCTTTTATTATTGCAGTGACAGCGCTTTTCCTTTTAATCAGGTTTAATGCAGAATTTGTCTTAAAGTTATGGTTTTTCCTTGTTGTTGTCATTGCATTAGGAATAGCCATAAACTCTCTTTTGCCCGATTTTCAGAATAGCTCTCTAGTAGTTTTAATAGCAGCAATTCCGCTTGCCTTCTTCAAAATTTTCAAAAGAGATCTTTTAGTCCATAACATAACTGAACTCTTTATATATCCAGGAATCGCAGCTGTCTTTGTTCCTTTATTAAATATTTTTACAGTTATTATCCTTTTAGTTTTAATATCCCTCTATGATATCTGGGCTGTCTGGCACTCTGGAATAATGCAGAAAATGGCAAAATATCAAATAACTAAACTCCAGGTTTTTTCAGGATTTTTTATTCCTTATATATCTAAAAAAATAAGAGAAAAAATAAAGAAAATGAGAAAAAAAGAAATTAAAGGCACGAAAATAAAGGTTAACCTTGCGATTTTAGGAGGAGGAGATGTTATTTTCCCTATAATAACTGCAGGAGTAATGCTTAAAACTCTTGGTTTAGGTCCTGCCTTGCTTACAACATTAGGAGCAACACTCGGCCTTACTTACTTATTCTTCTATGCAAAGAAGAAGAAATTCTATCCTGCAATGCCTTTCATATCAGCAGGAATATTTTTAGGAATGATAATAAGTTATGTTATTTTTTAGTCTTTTTTTTTGATGATAGTTCATTAATTCTTTTAACTAATTTTTCAAGAAATCCTTCACTTAACGGATCAACTGCTTCAATACTTGAAAGAGATAATGTTCTTGGGATATCTTTTCTAAGTATGGCAGTTACTTCTCTTTTTCCTTTTAAAGTTACAGGAAGCTCCTCATGGACTACACATGGACATAATAATAAATACCCTTCTCCTATTTTACTTACGACTCCATAATATGAATGATTTCCTGTAAAGACTCTTACAGGAGTATCACGATAAACATCGTATTGGGATTCTTTTGGAGGCAATCCAAATCCAAGATTATCATCATTATTTGCCATATTTTAACGTAGATTTTAGCCCTTTTAAATTTTTCTTATTGTTTTTACTTAAAAGAAATAACATATTTTATCTTTTTATAATTCTAGCAAGCCTTAATCCATCTCTGGCTAATTTCCTTGCTTTAACAGATAACTCATTTGCCTCTTTTTTCAGTGTTGAAATTTCTTTTGGTGTAATTTCATGGAATCTATGCATATCTTTAATAGTATTAATTAACTCAGGTGTAAGCTCATCATAATGAACATAATACACTCTTCCTCTTCTTCCAAGTTCAACTTCGGGCAACATGATCATTTTTCCATTTTTATATGGTTCTCTATTAATCTGCCCCATTTCAGCAAAAAATCTAAAACCCATAGCATTAGCAGCAAGCAATGTAGCACTAGTGTAAACATGATTAGGAGGAACATAAAGTTCAGGTTTTATCCCTAATATTGATATAAGTGTTTTATTTCCTTCTTCCATTAATTCTCTTTGGTTAGAATAAGATAACCTATGATAAAAACAGAAATTTTCATGGGCCGGGTCAGCTATTTTATGCTTTTCTTCATAAGGGCATCTATGCCTATTTCCATGCTGTCCTAATGTGCCAATTTGTGCTGCCCGCAAAATCACATGAACCAATTTATCATCATACCACCCATTCTTAAGTCTATAAGGAATTACACTTACTGCACAAATTATTCCGGAATCTAAAACTCTATTTAATGCATCTGGATTTTTGTAATCTCCTTCCATATGAATATCAAGATATGGCATTATAATATTTATACTAAACACTTTTTAAATTTTTCCTTCTGTTCTTACTATAAAAAAGTAACAAAATAGTAAGATTTATAAAGACATTATTCATGGGAATTTAGTAGTAAAATGGCAGAAAAATATACTAAATGGACAGTAGGATCTAAGAGTAAAAGAGCTTTAAGCCTAGATAAAGATGGGAAAAATTTAGCAGAAATAGTTAGAAATACACTTTTTCAGGAAGATAAAGAAAAAATTGTTGTACCAAAACCTATAGATGAATTTTCTAGAGAGGTAACTTTTTCTCATGGGAGAGTTAGTCTTACTCAAGATGGCAGAGATCTTTTATTAGCAATATCAACTAACGGAACTAATTATGATTTCAATGAGTTATTGTACCAAATAACTAAAGGAGATTATGCAATAAAATGTTAATGAAACAAGAAATTATAAACAAGATTAGAGATTATTTTGATCTTAATATTTATGAGACAAAGGTTTGGCTAGCTTTGCTTGGAAAAGGAGTTGCTTCTGCAGGCGAAATAGCCGAGATATCAAACGTTCCAAGATCAAGAACATATGATGTTCTTGAAAGTCTTGAAAAGAAAGGCTTTGCAATAATTAAACTTGGAAAGCCTGTTAAATATATTGGAGTAAAGCCACATATAATTCTTGAAAAACTTAAGAACAATGTAAGAAAAGAAGCAGAAGAAAGAATAGAATCTTTATCAAAAATAAAAGGAACAGACGAATTTTTACAGCTTGAAGAGCTCTACAAAGGAGGAATAGCTCCTACAAAGAGAGAGGACATTTCAGCTGCAATAAAGGGTAGATCAAATATCTCAAATCATTTAAGAGAGATACTTCAAGAAGCTAAGAAAGAAGTAATAGTCTGCAATAGCGCTAAAGAATTAAGCTCTAAATCAAAATTGTTTAAACAAACCTTTGATATATTGAAAAAAGCAAATATAAAAGTTATACTTGCCCTTTCTGGAGATAAGGAAATGGTCAAAAAAATTGGAGAAGATTTAGGTGTAAAAACAATTCTAATAGATATTGACTCGAAATTCTTTATTGTTGACAGAAAGGAAATTCTTTTTTATCTTTCAAAAGACGCGAATGATGAAGAAGTTGCCATATGGCTTAATTCTGAATTTTTTACAAATGCATTTGCAACCCTGTTTAATGCTGCTTTGAAAGGGATGTAGGATGAGAAAAATATTGAAAAGGCTAAAACAAGCATATCAAGATGGAAGAAGTACTGCTTTAGAAGAGAAAGTTCACAGCAGAGATTATTATTTTACTTTAAATATTTTAGCACAAACGCCTAATCTATCTGCTACATCCCAAGCACAAATAATTTCAGATCTTACTGAGAGTTCTCTTGATTTCAATAGAAGAATTAATCAGTTAAGAAACAAAAAAAGAAATCCTTTAGAATCTTTAGCTTATGGTATTGGATATAAACTTAATAAGTAATATTTTTAATAATTAATCAACAAATCTTAGTCCAACAATTCCCATTTCACGCATCTTATTTTCATTCTTCTTAATCCATGAAGAAATAAACTCTTTCAAATCAAAATTTACTTTTTCTCTTGCATAAATTTTATCTTTTTTTATGAATATATTTTCATGTTTTTTCTTAAATCTTAATACATTTTCTTTGTCATTAACCATAGGCCCTGCAAAGATTATTTCTCCTTTATTTTTTGCGACAAAATAATATTTTGCTGTTTTTCCATTGTCATAAATAAAGCCTTTTTCTTTAATCTTAAAATATTTTGAAAATTCATCTCCAAGATGCCTATAAAATTTTAAAAGTTTACTTCCTGCAATGTCTCCTTCTTGTTTGTCAGTTTCAATTTCTATTAACATAAAATCATTCTTATTTTTTACAGCCTTATTTTTTATTTTTTCAATGTCAATTTCTTTTATTTCAAAATAATTCATGGATGGCCTTTTCAAAAAATTTATACATGTTTTCTTGAATTTTTCAAAAGTTTCATTAGAAAGAGCAGCTAAAACATTCCTTTCTTTATAAGTCGGGTCAATTAGTATTATTAGAGATTGTAATTTTGAACTGTTTATATTCATAAGAACTTCATTCTTGTTTTTGTAAGCTTTTTCAATATCAATTACTATTTTTTCATTTAACCTTGCCATTGCCTTAAGAAACTTAATAAAACCTTTATAATAATAAACAAGAAGTTCTAAAGCATATCCTGAAAATCCTCGAATGTAAGATTCAGCCCCATAAACTTTATTTGCATAACAGAAAGCTTTTGCGACTCTTATTTCATCTGCAATTCTATTCTTTTTTATTTTCTTATTTATATACCTGACATGAGAATAAGATAAATCTGTTACATTCATTGCTTCTCTTGGATTTTTTATTTTCATAACAGGTACAATCTCAAAAAACAAATCATTAGAGTCTTTTATTCTAAAGTAATCTCTTGAGCCATGCAATCTTACAGGATTATTTTTTTCAAGTATTTTGTTTGCCATGTCTGATATCTCTTCATCTTTATATCTTTTATCAAATCTTAAGAATATGTCAATATCATAATGATCCTTCTTTATTATTGTATTCTTAGCAAAACTTCCTCCAACAAAAACCTCTGCATCTATTTTTAATTTTTTTATTTTTAAGTTGATATTTTTAATAATTTCATTAACTCTTTTCTTTATTTCTTTTATTTCTTTTTCTGTTGGTCTTACTCTTTCTAAAACTTCTTTTAAAACAGAATTTACATTTCCCATATTAAAAATAGCCTGTATGGGTTTTTATATTTTTTATTCAGCTTTATCAGGATCTTTTATTTCTTTTATACCTGAAACACTTTGAGAGAGGGTGGATGATAAATCAATTATATATTTTCCTTCTTCTAACTTGTATATTAAAGGCCTGTCTTTTCTGAATATCTTAACCAAATCAAGTTCAAACTTCCCCTCTCCCGTGACTCTTATTGACTCAAGATCAAGTATAACTGGAACATCTTCTTCAGGAATTCCAGCCATTTTTCTAATATCTTCTTCAATTGTCTCTTTCTGCTCTTTAGGAATTTCTATGGAATTTTCAGATAATTTCCTTAATTGCTCTTCTTTGATATAAAAGAAAAACCTGCCTCCACAATCTTGACATCCTTCTAATAATTCCCTGCTTCCTACTTCAATTAACCTAGAGCATCTCACACACTGATGAGGCATTTTTCAATTTTGCAATTTATTTTTATCAACCTCTAAATTGAGGAATGACATTGGCATTTTTTAATTTTAAGATTTAATTATTTTAGTTGAACTTGAGAAAGCAACATTATTAATAAATTTATCTGTGATAAAATGAGAATAGTTGTTAATTATAAAGTTATTTTATACGTCTATTATAATTTTTTATCTCTCCAACATCAATTCAATTTTCTTCGGATTCTTTTTTATTTCCTTGACAATTGTTGCAGGCCCTATTACAGTCACTGCTCCATAGTCTGCTCCAGCAAGCATTCTCTTAAACCTAGTAAAAAAACCCTCATCACCATTTTCAGAAATAACCGCCAATTCTATCCCCTTGAAATTTTTAACATGATCTATCATTGCCATTGTATCTTCTATAAGCCTTGTTTCTTCTTCTGGTCTTAATTTACCTAGTAAAATAAGAATATTGTTTCCTAGGACTATTGTAAGAATTTTTCTTATTCTTTCTGTGCTATCTAAATATTTGATTTCTGAAAAAGGTAACAATTGAATTGTAAATCCTTTTATCTTCCCTAAATTTTTACGTTTAACCATTTTTCACCATCTTTTTATTATATTTATGAAATCTCCTTTTTATTCTTTATCTTTAGCATTTAACTTATTTTTTTTGAAAGTTTAAATAAATTCTCATAAAATTCCTCAAGATTTTTACCATATTTTGCGCTTATCCCGACAACATCATATTCTGGAAACGCTGTTTCAACTTTCTTTAAATTTGATTCTGTCAAGTCAATTTTGTTTGCCGCTATTAACACAGGAATCTCTCTTGCAACCAAATTTCCTATTATTGTTATATTAACCTGATTATAAGGATTTTCACAAGCATCTAATACTATAACAACCACATCCATATCGTCGAGCCATTTTATGCTTTCAACAACTCCTTGTGTGGCTTCTTTGGCTCTTTTTTTTGCTTCTTTTTTCTTCATTTTGTATTTTAAGAAATCTTCATAATCTATCTTTGTTGCGATTCCGGGAGTGTCAATCATCTTAAATATCATTGTTTTATCTTTGTATTTTATTTCAACCTTCTCTTTAAACTGAACTTTTCTTGTTTCATGGGGTATTTTGCTGACAGTTCCAAGCTCTTCTCCAGTAAAATCTTTACATATCCTATTAGCCAAGCTAGTTTTTCCTGCATTTGGGGGTCCATAAAAACCAAGTTTTATCTCTCTTTTGTTCTTGAAAAGATTGGCAAAGATCCTCTTAAAGAAATTCTTAAAAATCTTTATAGCCATATTATAAATCTGTTAAAATACTTTATAAATATTTCACTACTTTATCTTATATTTTGTCAAAAACCTCTTTGAGAATAAGAAAATCTTGGCTTAGTATCTAATCTTTGTTCTTGTTTTCTCTTTCCTAAAAATAGCCCTAATAATGGAAGCTCTATCATTCCAGTCCTTTTTCCAACATATTTCCTCATTACATAATTTATTTGTTCAGAAGTCCATTTTTCATTTTTTAATCTCTTTATTATTTCATTATCCGGCTCTCCTCTTCTTTTTTGATTGTTTATGTATGTAACTAAATTAAATAAATTATTCCTGTTTTTGAATAAATGCATTTCATATTTATATTTGTACCAATTATATAAAACTGCGTAGATTATGTAGGCACCAACCAGTATAGATAAGATTATTATGGCAAAATACCACCATTTTTTAGTGTTTGGTTCAGGAATACAGGATTCTCCTTCACATGCCTTAACAGGCTTTATTTTATCAAGGCTTGGAGAAATGAATGCAGGAAGATCTATGAAGTCAATATCTTCTGTTGTAGAGAAAGTTATTGTTCCTTGTCCAGGCTCTATAATAATGTTATTATATCCTAATGCTTTTTCCTGACCATAATTTTCCTTGAATATTAAATTTTCCATGTCTTTAATAATGAGGTAAGGACTTTCAGAAAGAGGTTCTTTTTCTTCGATACTTAATTCAAAAATATTTAATAAAGGCTCTGAAATTCCTTGACTTACTCCAGATATTTCTTTATGGCTTACTTTTATTTCTACATTTTTCTGATGCCATGATATAACTGCATCAATGTAGTCCTGCTCTCTTTCTATTTCATATGTTCCTGTTCCTATGCTTTCAAGTATGTCTAAATTTATATCTTCTCTTTGAGGAAAGAAAATAATCGAGTTAGCTTCTTTTGTTATTGCCGCTGTGCTTGGCAATTCAATCTCAGAAAGAGAAGAAATTATCTCTAAATATTCTTCTTGTGTGCTGGCGTTTCCAAATTCCCTTTCAATTTGAGTAAGGGAACTTTCAACATTATCAATATCGAGCGCAGTTTCTAAACTTTCTTGATAAAATAATGGAAGTGTATTCAAACTGCTTTTAATCGAGGTTATAGAGTTTCTTAATTTTTGTATGCTTTTATTTATTTCTTCTTCAGGGCTAATGACATTTATTTCAATTGTTTTTGAAGAAGATCTGTTGTTTTTATCTCTTACAGTTAAGGTTAAATTATGTTTTCCAAGCGTCACGAAAGTATTTGTTACTTCATTTATTAAAGTTGTTTTTTTTGTTCCATCAAAATTCCAATCATATCTTGTTATATTTCCTTCAGCAGCACTCGCCTTTGCTTTAAATTTAGTTTCAAATCCAAGGGCCGCTGTAGTGGGAAGTATGATTTCTATTACTGGAACGCCTCCTAATTTTATTTTTTCAGAAAATATTTCTTCGTCATTAAAATCTAAAGAATAAGTTATGTTACCTTCTTCAGATGGAAGTTTAAAACCGGCATTATCTAAATAAATTTTTTGATATTTCATGCTTATTGAAGACGGAACTTTCTCTAAATCATAAATTGCATTTTTTGTCGTAGGCCCTGATCTTTCATTGTAATTATATTTTATATTAAATATAGATATTTCTTGATTTGCACCTGACCAAATTCTCATTGGCACTAAACATTCTCTTTGAGAGCAGTCTAGAGATCCATATCTCTTTTTTATATAATCTTCAATTAATCTGGACGTCGTATTTCCACTCGAAAGATTATTACTTATTCCTATATCTCCAACACTACCAAATGCCCTTGACTCAGAAAAAATCCTATACGCAGCAATAGATGCTTTTATAGGCACTCCAAAAAATCCACATCTTTTAACAGGAGCTTCATTTTCTAGAGTTCTATATGTGCTAGCTGCATTTGAAAAAATACAAACATAATAATCTTTCTCATTTGTAACTAAAAAATTCACATTGCATGAAATTTCTCTCCCTCCTAATAATTCAGGAGAAGAAGTATCTAATTTACAGCTGGTCTTTTCACTCGCTCCATCATACAATTGCATTATTAGATCTCCGCTACCACTTCCAATCTTTTTCACGTATGCTCCTAATTTTAATCCAGGAGCTTCTTTTATTTTTATTTTCTGGCAATAGGGAGTATTCGAGATGTCTTTTTCTTTTGTTGAATTTAACATTTCAAAACACCCATATTCTCTGGTATTTCCGCATGATAATGAGTCTGTTGCAACTATGTTTCCAGCCTCATAAATTCCATCATCTAAGAAGTCTATTTTTACTTGATTATTACATGATGGCCCTACAGGACTCGAGATGTTGAAGGTTAATGAATTAATTTTTGTTATGTCTCCAGTAAAACCAAAACCGAAAAATTTACTCTGATTTACATTAAATCCTACATTAGTTGAGGTAGATATTGCCTTGATATTAAAATCATATGAACAATTTATAGCACTACAGTTATAGCTTAAACCAGAATTCCTCTTAAGTAAAGTTAAAAGCTCTATGGAATTTCCTTCAGAATCTTTAAACAAAGAATTTCCAGGCTCGTTATTTAAGCTTATGTTTATCCAGCCAGTTATGTTTCCTCCAGCAGCATATTCTTTTGGTATTGAATGTGACAAATTCCCAACCTGAAAATCTGCAGAGGCGAGGCTGATTAATAACAAAAAAACCGAAAACAAAACCTCTTTTCTCTGACCAAGCGTGGGCAGAGGCAGGTTGAAAACCTCTTTTTTCATTAAACAGATAAGAAAATAATATATTTAAAGTTAATTAAAGGGTCATTTCACAATTTTATTGGCAGATGTGTTATCCTATTTAATCTCAGCTGTAATTAGCCACACTTTGTTTATTTTTGTTAATAATAACTAAATTTGAATACTTTATACATTAACTCTAATTCATTATATTCGCGAAGCGACAATTATAAAATTACACATTTTTTATCCTTTAATAACAACCAAAGGTCTTAACTTAGCTACTAAGTTTCCAATTCCGATTTCATGAGAAACTTTCACAACCTCATCAACATCTTTATATGCATGAGGGGCTTCTTCTGCAAGACCTTTCCAACTTCCTGATTTAACATAAATGCCTTTTTCTTCTAACTCTTTTTTTACTTGCTCTCCTGTTTTTTCTTTTATTGCCTGATGCCTTGATTTTACTCTTCCAGCTCCGTGAGCTGTAGAACCAAAACTTATTTCTTCTGCTTTTTTTGTCCCGACTAAAACATAAGATGAAGTTCCCATGCTTCCTGGAATTAAAATAGGCTGGCCAACATTTCTGTATACTAATGGAATTTCTTTTCTTCCAGGTCCTAAAGACCTTGTCGCTCCCTTCCTCATGACAAGAAATTCTTCTTCCTTACCATTTACCTTGTATTTTTCAAATTTAGCTATATTATGACAGATATCATAAACAACTTCAATTTTACTTTTAGGAAATAAATATTTCATCTCTTCTCTTACCCAGTGAGTGATAAGTTGTTTATTTGCAAAAGCAAAGTTTGCAGCAGCCGCCATTGCATTTAAATAATCTTGTCCAAGCCTGCTTTTTATCGGAGCATTAATAAGCTCTCTGTCAGGCAAATCTTTAAAACCATATTGCTCTTCCATTGCCTTAATATAATCGCTTGCTACCTGATGTCCTAATCCTCTAGAGCCGCAATGAATCATAATAACAACTTGGTTTTCTTTTAATCCATAGGCATTCCCTATTTTCTCGTCGAAGATTTTCTCAACATACTGAACCTCTAAAAAATGATTTCCAGAGCCTAGAGTTCCTAACTGTCCTATTCCTCTTTCCATAGCTCTTTTAGAGACTTTTTCAGGATCAGCGTTAATTAAGCAACCTTCTTCTTCAGTATGTAGATAATCATTTTTTTCTCCATATCCTTTTTCTACCATGTATTTAGCTCCCCCTTTAAGAATTCTTTTTAATTCATCTTTAGTCATATTAAACTTGCTTCCTCTTCCGACTCCAGAAGGAATTTTTCTGTACAAAGCTTCGACAACTTCTTTCTGTCTTTTTATTATCTCATCTTTTTTCAAGTTAGTTCTTAAAAGCCTTACAGAACAATTTATGTCAAATCCAATTAATCCAGGGCTTACAATGCCGGATTTAGAATCACTTGCTAAAACACCCCCAATGCAACTTCCATAACCTTGGTGGGCATCTGGAAGTGCGATTGAATATCTCTCGACCTTTGGGAGCATAGCCATATTCCCTAACTGTTCAAGTGTTTTATCTTCTTTGATCTTTTCTAGAAGCTTCTCGCTTGCAAAAACTCTTCCAGGCACATTCATTTTTCCTTCTTTTTGAATTTCATAAATATTTTCTGATATTTTTTTGATTTTCATTACATCCACGGCGAGGATACCCAATCTTTTAAGTTTTGGGAGGAATCGCCGTCCTCAAAATTTAGTTTTGATAAATGATAATATGTAAAATTATGATTATACTTATAGTCCAGTCTACTATTATGACTGTCTGCAATTGTTTGATTAACCCGTGTTTTTTGCATTAACATTTTGTTTTGTTCTTAGATACCTTGCGCTTTAGCGCGGGGTAATTCATTTTGTTTTGGAAACCTTTTTTAAAAAGGTTTATTTTCATAATAATAAAACGAAATAGGATTATTTATTTATTATGTTTTTTATAAATCCTATTAGTATTGGTATTGTCGAGGCTATAATTATTGCTATAACACTAATACCAAAATTTTCCTTTACAATGGGTATTTCCCCAAATAAATAGCCAGCAAACAAAAATAAAGCAACCCAAACAATTCCACCGATTACATTGAATGCAAGGAATCTTGGGTAAGGCATTTTTCCTACTCCTGCAACAAAAGGCGCAAAAGTCCTAATTATAGGAATAAATCTTCCAAGAAATATTGTTTTTCCTCCGTACTTTCTATAAAATTGTTTTGTCTTTTCTAAATACTCTTTCTTGAAAAGCCTGCTTTTTTCAAATACTTTCTCTCCAAAATAATTTCCTATTGCATAATTCAAACTATCTCCTATAATCGCCGCAGCGGTCAACAAGAAAAACATCAATATGACATTAAAAGAACCTTGAGCCGAAAATGCCCCTATGACAAAAAGTAAAGAATCTCCTGGGAGAAAAGGAGTTATTACAAGCCCTGTTTCAAGAAAAATTATTAAAAATAATATTAAATAACTCAATGGCCCGAAAATTTTTATGATGTCGCTTATGTAAATATCTATATGAAAAATAAAATCTATTATATTTATTGCCATTTTTATAATTAAGCTTTGCTCTTTAAATATCTAATTAAAGAGAAAAATTCGCGAAGAGATAACTTTAACCGAAATATTTTATAAAATGTTTAATTACACTTGTTTACATAAATCTTTATAAATTAGCGTTTATGTGAAAATCTTATGAGCACAGACAATCAACAAGGAAGAACTAAATATAGGCTCAACTATTCTATATTCATTGGCACATGGCATATGTTTAGAGAATCTAATTGGAAAGAACGTAATCATATTTTTGAGGCTTCGTCAGATGAAGAAGCCATTCTTAAGGCTAAAGCATTTTTATATGATCAAGATGTGAGATCAGATGAAAGGCCTAAACTGAAAGGATTAGTCAAAATAAGTCAAGAAGCAGTAGAAGAGAAAGTCACTGAAATCTCTCTTGGTTAAGCTCACTATTTTAAGGGAAGCTTCATAAAAGAAACCGTAGGTGTCTTTTATATATCAAGAACCACCTGAGCCATAAACCCATTTTTAATTTTTTTTACAAACATTTCATTATATGTTATTGCTTTTATATTCATTTCAATCTTATATTTTTTTGTTTCGTCTCCAGAAACTTCTGCCTTTAATATTGTTTTTATTTTGTCTATTTTAACTTTAACTTTACTTCCTATAAATCCTTTTGCATCAAATAAATAAAGAAACTCTTCAAGGAAATTATACATCAAGCTTTCAAGATCATTTCCTTCGACACTAAATTTAACTTTCTTTTTAGACTCAACTTTTTTCTTGTACATTGATTTAAACAAAGCCAAGGCTGAATTTTCAAAAACTTCTTCAAGTGTTTTTCCAAATGCCTGGAATTTAATATCGGCTGTATGTGGCAAAAATTTGAATTTCATGATTTTATGAGAGGAATTCTTAATTTAAAATATTATCTAATAATTAAATCTTACTGTTTAATATCTTTTATCATTAATATAAAATTAAATTGTGAGCTAATTTATGAGCAAATCTATTTCTTCTTTTTTTGAGTTATATTTATTAAAATAGTCTAAATGAAAAAGAGTATATTAAATGAAAATTATATTAATCTAATACGAAATTAATATTCAGATTAGTTGATTTTATTATTAGATTTCTTTTGAGATTAAAATAAATATTCGAGCCGAGTGTTTTGACTTTACTTATTTTAAAAAACCTAAAATTAATATAGATAAAATTTGATATATCTCATTAATCTTAAATAAGTTCACTTTCTCAATTATTTAATTAAATTTATTTCGTATTAATATATTGCCTGAGTTTTTACATTATAATCAAAGAATTATGCGAATGTAAATGAGCCATTATTTCCTTTTTCTACTCAGACTCATCAATCCATAAATTGCCAGGATTGTCATTAGAGTCATGACAAACTGCGTGAAAGTGAAGAAAGGCAATTTTAAATCAGCAGGGCATTGTATGGAATTCACTCCTCCTGCCTCACATTGCGACATTAGACTCATAGGATCAAAATACCAGCTATTGCCGTCTTGAACACATCCACCACTCCCTGGATTTGCAGCATCACATGAAGCCACATCATTGTAAGAGTTTCCTAGCCAGCTCCATAAACCACTCCAAGATACTTCATAAACTCCTATAGGAGGCTCGCTGCATTCTTTTACAGCGTTTGTGCTTGAGCTGCATAAACCTAGGTCATTGCTTCCTCCAGTTGCATTTTCACAGAAAGTTGTGTCTGGAAGACAATTTCCATCACAAAGCAAATAACCACTATCAAAATTTCCTACTTGTGAGCATGTGTGTGCATCTATGTCATCTCCGTCACAAAATTCCCCAGGCAAGTCAATTGCGTTATTATTGTTGCATTGAATTCCAGTGCATGAGTTAAAATTAAAACTGCAGTCAGCATTACAAGAAAGAGTTCCACTCCAATCACTATCAAAACTTGAACATGTTTTTCCTCCTAAATTACCTGTATCACATTCTTCTCCAGCATCAATGACACCATTTCCACAACCACCTATTGTAGGACAGGTTGTTTCAACATAATTGAACCTGCATTTGTTAGACTTATCATTCCACCTGCATGCACATCCATCTATCCAGCTAGTGTTTGTTGGGCTACAATATAAAGGACCTATGTTACATTCATCAAATAAATTGCCTGCGCTGTTCGCAATAACATTTCCATCGCACGCATTTCTGTTGCACGCATTTTTACCAAAAGGAGTATAATCTCCACATGTTGTGACTTGAGCACAATTCAATCCAGAATAACTCCCGCTTACATTCAAATAACCATAAGGCCCGCTTGATTTGCTTGAGAGTTTTCCTACTGTAGGGAGGAGGTTAACATAGAGATAGTATTCAGGAGGATCTCCAAAACATATTCCTCCAACATCTCCATCACATTCCCATTGCGCCTGCCAGTTTAATGTTATTTCATTTCCTGCACTGAAATTAAGAGCATTAGGTGTTGACCAATTTACCATCAATCTGTCAACATTTCCGTCTCCTCCTGGATCATCTTCTAATACTCTTACTGCTACCCAATCATTTGTAGTGCATTGATTATTTCCTCTTATTGTGAATGAAACAACCTCATTCTCAACAGCAGTTCCTTTGCTCCATCCCACAAAAGTCAAGGCACAAGAAGCAGAAGACTGGCAGGTTCCAGGACCGCCGGAACCACCAGAACAAACTTGTCCGCTACTACATACCCCACAACTTACTTCTTGGCCGCAATTATTCGTCGCTGTTCCGCAATTATTGGAGCCACAAGTTACTGACTGATTATTTGGAATGCAACAATTTTGACTGCAACATGCACCATTTGGAGGCACATCACTAGCATTTATTATTGTTGCTGGAGGAATTACACATATTTCATTATCTATACACAATCTTCCTCCTTGAGACACACAGCTTAAATCTTCGCTAGAATTGGTTCCTATTGTTCCATTTGAGACATTTACTACGCTGCTTATTCTTAGTTGACTATTCTCTAATGCTCTTGCTGTAAAAATATAATTCCTATCTATACTATTAATCATAGGTTCATTATCTCCAGGATATGTCCATAAAGCAGTCCATGTAGATAAGTTTCCATAATTGTTTAAAAAAACTGTAACAACCTGACTCGGCCCTGGTCCTGGAGGATCTATCTCAACAATTGTGAAATTAATTAAATCATTACCTTGGCAACTTGGTCCATTAACCCATAATCCCATTAGAGTCCCGTTAATTACAACAGTTTCATTAGGAACCCATTTAGCACTTATGACTTTACATGGACATCCTTCATCTATTTGAGTGTCACAATCATTATCAACTCCATCATCACATATCTCTGTTGCTCCAGGATTTATATTGAAATTATTATCATTGCAGTCTGTTGCAGCTCCATTAGAACATATAGAGTTACCAGGATTTCCATAACCATCTACATCATTATCTATACAGCTTCCGCAAACCCCTCCTTCATCAGGTCCTGACACACAATTATCATCTATTCCATTGCAGGCTTCTGTTGCTCCTGGATAAACATTTGAGTTAGTATCATTGCAATCCACAGAACCACAAGCCCCTCCTTGAGTGCTAAAAGTATCTCCATCATTGTCTGTGCATACTACCTGACAACTTGCTTCACCAAGCCACCATGTAGCACCTTGATTTCCACATGCTATTTGATCCGTATAAAGAGCATCACTACAACACCCATTTGTATCACAAAAATTATCGTTGTCGTTGTTATATCTGTCATTGCATTCTGTCGTGCCTGACCAAGAATCTACATTAGGATTTTCTTCTGGAAGCGGTCCTACACGCCAACCCCATGTTGCTGTTGAAAGTTTAGAATCATGTGTGAATGTGCAGAATGGGTTTGCACCACCACCTGTTGGATCAGTAGCAAGACAAGCTGGAGTACCTCCAATTATAGGGCCTCCACTGAAGGAATAACCAAGGCAGCTAGCTCCAATTTTATTTATTCCTGGTGAAACTATATCTGATGGAGGAACAATTCCACTACTTCCTCCACAAGAATACTCTCTTGAAATACGACAAAACCCGCTTTGAATTCCGTCACCATACTGAAAATAATATTTTACTCCATTCCCTCCAATAACAGGACAGTTATTTGATGCAGGACAAGCTTTTCCAAGAGGCTGAACACATGTGTAAGTTGCAGATTTTACTTCATTTAAACTTATTATTAAAAACAACATAAATATTCCAAAAACCAGCAATAACCTTAACCTCTTTTTCATCTCTATATCAAATCAAATCCTTTTTATAAACTTTACTTTAATGTGGCTAAAAGTAAGAAGAAAAGTAATAGGCATGTCAACTTTCAAAATACTGATAAGAAGATATTAGAGAAATTTATTGACTTTTTATTAATTTAAGATAAACCAACTCTTTAATCTATCATTTAATTTGTAATAAAAATATAATGGCAGTTAATAATCTTTAAAGCTACTCAAAATTAATTATTTTTGTATTAATATACACTCTATCTTAAATTTACAATATTATTTACTTCATATTTATTTCAATTAATATTAATTTTCGATAAGATAAAAATTAGGTTCGTTTGCACCCACAATTCCTTTAATTATAATCTAAGATATTCTTGAATAACAATATTTATTCTAATTATTTAATTTTTTATAAAATGTCTATTTTTTCCAACAAAAAAGCTTTAATTGTCTTGGACTGTATGATGTTAAATTAGCTGTTATTGCAGTGCCTCTCGCATAAATATCTTTGTTAAGATTAATGTTTAAAGGGCAGCTATCTGTCAACAAACATATTCTTGCCTGGCATATAAGATAGCTCGGAGTGTTGAATTGTATTTTTTGATTCACATTTGGAGTAAGGATTCCCATTTCTGCCCAGCTTAAAGGGAGACTTGCTCCAGGAACATTCAATATTTCCTGCCTTAAACTATCATTAGTTTGTATTTCTCTAAGCATTGAATTTTCAAGTTCATAAATCTTAATAGAAGAATCTTCTTTTTTTATCTGACCTTTACCAACAAGCAAAAGCACAATACCAGTTATTATTAGCATGGCAACAAATGCCTCAACTATTCTTATCCATGCCTTTTTACTTTGATAAAAGGAAATTGGCAGAATCATTTTAGGAGCATCTCTTAAAGGTTTAGATTCTAGCTTTCTTCCAGCAGGTAAATAATTGTAATTCTTTTTTGATAGATTTGTTTTACTTACAGATTTATTAGATGATAACACTTTCTATACCTCTTTTTCATTTTATATGGAAAACGTGAATATCTTTTATATGATATTTTTATGTTTTAAAATTTCATACAAACATTTATAATAATACTCATTACTTAAATTTTCTTATTCTTAACTAATTTTAATTATTTTAACAATTTTTTTAATTTATTTTTATTGCAAGCATTCCAGTAAGGTCATTAGCTTTTTCATCAATGTACTGAATAGGTATTTCTTTGACATAAATCTCACTTGAACCACTAAAATTACCTATACTTATTATTGTTTTGTTGCTCATAGTAAAAGCAAGACCGAGAGAGCTTCCTGAAGGAAGATTTAAACTCTTAACATTGTTATCAAAATTGTCAGTGTAGTTGATTATTCTGCTTTGGAATATTCTTTGCTCTGTTCTTACTGATTCTATTTTTGGATAAATACATCCAGGAAGAACATTTGCAACACTACTAAATTCTTTAGAAGAATAAATCCAAAGAATTTTTTCATTAGTCGAATTTATTATTAATTGGTTAAGTGTTAATAAACCAGAATTTATAATATTATTACTTTTATCTTTAACAATTGAACTTTCTTTTAATTTATCTATCATTATCTCTGACCTGTTCGCATCTATACAATTAACTCCTTGAGATAAAGAAGTATTAATTATTGCTATGGTTAAATTACTTTTAAATTCACTAATTAGTTTTGTCTCTAATAACTCAAGTAAAATAGTTTTATCTCTTTGAGTGTTTAATGTTGGTTGGACAATTATATATAATGCAATTATGAATACAACAAATATTGCAAAAGATGCTATCATACCGACGTGTGAACCTTTTTTTTCTGAACTATTAATGATATGGGGAAATTGTAAACCTCTTTTTCCTTCCATCTTTTAGTGGAAAATTATCTGCTTCGCAGTATTTAATTGATAATTATTAAGATAAAAACCATAATTATAAATGGATAAAGGCAAAGATATTTTGTTAATTTTAATTTTTAATTTTGAGCAGTTTATTACGAACAAATTTTTTTCCATTTTTATAACGGCTCTGGAGTTCCTAATATAACTCCTGCAATTGTGAATATCAAAAATGAACCAACCATTAAAGTAAAAGAGTGTTTTATTCCTGCTTTGAAAGAGCCTTCTGCCAATTTTCCAATGGTTAAGCCAGAGAATAATCCTTGAATCAAAAGAAGGTAAATAAAAGAGCCCGAAATATCTCCACTAGTTGCTGTCTGCCCTATATCAACAGCGCTTGTTCCAAGGCTTCTTATATCAGCTATCCCTGAAACTAAAGGCATTATTTTATATTGCATCACGAGAATTATTACAAGGAAAACAAGGAAAATTATGTATCCTTGCACAACTAAAGTTGAAATCACGGCTTTTCTTTCTTTTTTCAGTTTGTCTATTAAATTTACAGCAGATGCAACACTCTCTAGAATCTCTCCAATATCTCCTCCAGCCCTTTCAGCCTGTCCTATTAATGTAAGAACCCTCGAAATTGAAGGGTTGTTTATGTCTTTTGCAAACACCCTTAATGCCTGACTTAAAGGTATTCCCATTGAAATCTGATTTGCGAGTTTTTCAACATGGGGTGACAAGACTTCATAAGGCTTATTTCTCATGTTAACTATACTCTTGCTTATAGGGGTCCCTGTTTTAACGCTTTCAACAAGGTTTCTTGCAAACTCTAGAAACATTTCTTCTTTTTGAGCAGAAATCTTTGCCTCGTTTATCACAGTAAAAACAAAAGGTGAGATTCCAATAACAATTCCAATTCCTACAAGAAGAAAGAGTAAATCTCCTCCTTTAAATATAAATGAAGTTATGATTACCAAGAACCCAAAAGCCATTCCAATTATGTGGATTTTTTTTATTTCCATTTTTTATGAAAAAATTATCTGCTTCGCAGTATTTAATTGATAGTTTTTAACACACAAACTTTGATTATAAAGGTAAAGAGTTGAACACATATTATCTATTCTATTAAAATTTATCTTAGGCTTCGAGCAATTCATTGCGGGTGATTTTTTTATCATTTTTTAAGAGCCTGGTTGTTTTAATTGAAGGAAAGTTAAAAATAAAATATTAATCATCGACACTCCAAGAAGCATTATTAAAGTTATTGCTGATTTCCCTAAAGATATTCCAAGGCCACTTACCTGCATCATTATAAGCATAAGCATGAATATCATTGGAGCAGCTATTACAAGGCTTATATAAATATCCATAAAAGTTTCGGCAGTCCTTGTGTATTTTTCCCTTTCAACCCTATATTCAAAAAGCAGGCTTTGGG
This sequence comes from Candidatus Woesearchaeota archaeon, assembly GCA_964497435.1. GTDB lineage: Archaea > Nanobdellota > Nanobdellia > Pacearchaeales > GW2011-AR1 > CAZCCD01. The sequence goes on from CAZCCD010000003.1 coordinate 50,567, forward strand.
ATCTTTTTTCAAAGAAATTAGACAAATCGCCCCCAGAATTTACAGTTGTTGCTATTCCATTAAGAAGCTCTGCAAGTCTCTGGCTCGGACTGTTATATGCTGTATTCCTTAAAGCAGTGACAAAATCATAACCATAGACATTTATCTCATTTATTATTTTTATGAATTCTTTTTCAATGAAAGGATAATCTCCAGTAGAAACAATTATTTTGAACATCTTGCTTGGCTCTATAAGAGCTGCCGATATCGCAGCCATATGTATTGAAGCAAACGGCAATTCTTGATTTATTTTATTCTCTAAATATGCTTTTTCGACAGAAGGATAAAAATAAATTGACAGGAAAGTAACTATAGGAGTCGCAATAATAATCCAAAATGTCTTCAACAATCTGGTTCCTATTTCTTCTGTCATTTTAGTTATGAATGGCGATGATGATCCCAAGTTAAAGAAAAGGAAAAATACAAATAATATAAGTCCAACACTTATAGACAAAAGAGTCGTCATTAACATTAAAGAAATGTAGCTCGCAGGGACAAACTTCATATTAGCCTTTATCAAGTCTCTTTTAAGTGTATCAAAAAGCTCTTTCTTGCTTAAATTCCTTGAGATTTCTCCAAAAAGCCTGTTTGAAAAACCAACATATTTATTTGGTTTTTCTTCTTCTATCTTAATAATCTTTTTTTTCTTTTTTTTCAACCTCTTTATTATATTTCTTTCAAGCTCTGAAAGCTCTACATCAATTCTACTATGTTTTTTCTTTTTCACTTTTAATTTTGTTGGCTCTTCGTAAATTATTGGTTTTATTCTTCTTTCAGGTATTTGTATTGGAATTAAATGTTCTTCCCTCATAATAGATTGTTCAGAACCATTTACTTTTGGCAAGGGTTTTGTAATTGACATGTCTTCAAGAGTTCCTTTAACATCATCGACAGTTTTTCTTAAAATATTCTTTAATGTTTCTATATGACTAACTAACAGACTTCTGTCTTCATCATTTACCTGGCTTAAACCATCAAATGACGAATTAATTTCTCTTACTATTTTTATTTCCCTAGAAATTAGCTCTTTCAGCTCTTTTGAATAATTGTTTTTTTCATTAACCATATCCTATAATAACCTCTATTCTTCTTTGTATATTTAATATGAATTTTTTTATTTTGTTAAAATCATCATAGCTTCCTTGATTATAGGCTTCCTCAAGTCTCTCCTCTGCTATGCTAAGAGAGCTTACAAGCTGTTTTAAGAAATCCACCTCTTCCTGTCTCATTTTATAAAATATCTATAAATTAATTAATAAATCTATCCTATTAAATATTTCTTTTTTCATTTTTATTAAGAAGGAAAACATGAAAATTTCCTATTTTATTTTTTATTAAACCAAACTATAATTTAACGTAAAACCCTAATAAAATAGTATTAATGCTCACATTTTAACTCTATAAATGTCTGTATTATAAATTAACTTTAAGAATAAATTCATTGTGAGTAACTTTGAAATTTATTTACTTATAATATTACAATATATGTTTAGAACTTTTAGAAATTTATACCATATGTTTTTAGAATCTCATTTGGTTTTTTATAGTATTTTCTTACTATCTCTCTAACTTCCTCAAAACTAAATATTCCTTTTTTATATAGCTCATAGATAAGCCTTGTTCTTCTCCTAAATTCTAACTGAACTTCCTCAAGTCTAATTCCATATCTCTTTGATATTTTCTCGAATATTTTACTTGTTTTTTTGAAGTAAAACCTATCATCAACAGGATTCCAGACAAAAGGAGTATTAGTCAATGCTATTCCATCAGGCGTTACATTAATTATCTCTACAATTTCTCTAAGCTTTCTTGTTTCCTGTTTGTTGACTATGGCATGAGTCATAACACATACACAATCAAGAACATTCAATAAAGTAGGAGACAATTCTATTGGGGGGGTTTCTAATCTTTTTATCACAGTATCTACAGAATCAGCGTGTATTGTGCTAATAGAAGAGTGTCCTGAAGCCATTCCCTGGAATAAAACATATGTTTCTTTACCCCTTACTTCTCCAACAATTACATAGTCTGGAGTCTGTCTGAACGAGCTCTTTAAAAGAACAAATAAATCTATATCACTTATTTTTTTAGAGCCAGCCGCGCTCCTCGCCACACTAGGAAGCCAATTTTCTTGAGGCAAATTTAATTCCCTGGTGTTATGGACAAATACATTATTACAAATAAATTTCTCATGATTAGGAATACTTAAATCAAATACTTCTATTTCTCCAGAGCCAATTTTTTTTATTCTTTTTACTTTATCCCAATAAATATCATTATGAGAGAGATCATTGTATTCAGAGCCAGGAATAGCAACTTTTTGTAAATACCCCCTTCCAATATTTTGTTTTCCGACTAAATATGGCCATGATAATTTACTATGGTTTTTACTGATATCTTTTAATTGAGTTATTGTTAAAGGGATTATATCTGAAACAGTATGATGGGCTTTTTTATTCATTATATTTAATTTTTCATTTTTCCTTTCTTGTAAAAATCTTATTTCTTTAAATTTATCAATGTTCTCAAAGCTAGAAATAGACATATTAATACATTTATCTTTCCTATTAAAATCATTTATTCTGGCTATTATACCTAGTCTTAAAAACATAGATTGCAAATCCTCTAATAGCTCATAACTCTGAGAAGAACAAGAAATTTCGTCTCTTTTTATCGTTCCATCAGCGCTGAAATATCCTCTAATAAAATACTTAATCTGTTCGTTGGATAAATTAAAAATAAGCTCTGGGATTTTCTTGCTATTAGAATAACCATCTAATTTTATTACATATTTCATAAATTTGTAAAAAACAGAGTTATGTATCCTTACAGAAACTCCTTTATCATTCATAATAGAGTAATTAGACTCAAGACATGCCGCAATTTTTTTTATCAATTCTCTGCATTCTTTATCTACATTCGACACTATAACAGAATTTTTGTTATAATTATCATAACTTCCGTCACCGAGCCAGAGTCCGCAAAATTCCAAAAATTCATCACTTATATTAAATATGACTGGGATTGAGGCTTTATTCTTACTCTTTATTCTTAGACCTTTTAATTCCTCTTGAGAAAAATCAATTTTTAATTTCATAAATTCCTTGATTTTAATTAAATTATGTTTTTTCCACCATACATATCTCTGCTTTTTAACATTTAATTCTTTTAAGGAATATTTCTCAAAAACATTTTTAATCGGGTCTCCGCATAAAAAATCTTCCTCAAAAATTTGAAGATGATCCATTAAATTTATTTCATTAACTTTATTACCTTCAATTGGAAGAGTCCTTGGAACAGCGATGAATGACCTCCCCTCTTTCAAATCAGTTGGTTTAATCTCGATAAGCCCATCTTCCCCTAAAGAAAAAAGAGAGTGATCTTGAGTTACTTTTATCTTTCTTCCTGTAGATGTTAATACTTCATAAATATCTTTTTTAACTTTGTGTTTAATGTATGAGCTTGGTTTAACAAAAATAATCTTGCCTTTTTCATCAATTGTCATAACTTCTGCATCTATTTTCTTTTCTACAAATTCTTTAATAGTTACATTTCTAATAATTCCTTTTTCCTTCACAATTATTTTTGAATCACCTGTAACACTGTCTTCAATACTGACGATTCTTGCTTCTGGAGGTATAAAGAATACTATCGCATTCAACAAAGTCGTTTTTCCCGACGCTGTTCCTCCTGTTATAAGTATATTCATCTTATATTCTATTAAAAGCCACAGATAAGCTATCATTTCAGGGCTTAGAGTGTTCATTGACAATAATTTAGGAGGAGTCCAGGGAGTTTTTGTGAATTTTCTAATTGTGAATGTAGGGCCCTTGCTTGTTATGTCTTTAGTGTAAGTTGCATTTACCCTGCTCCCATCAGGAAGACTTCCATCAAGTATAGGATTAGCATATGAAATATATTTCCCGGCTCTTTGTGCAATCTTTTCTATAAAACTAGTAAGCCTTTCAAGGTCATTAAATATAACACTTGTCCTCATATTCCTAAATATTCTATGGACTATGTATATATGATTATCGACTCCATTACACTCTACGTCCTCAACAAAATAATCTTTTATAAGAGGATCAACCTCATTATAGCCTACAAAATCTCTAACAATATAATAATAAATTTTAGAGTAAGTTTCGTAACTCATCATTATCCCAAGCTCAACAGCTATAAGTTTGAATCTCTTGTCAATGTAATCAAGAAGATTATCAAGGCTTTTTTCAACAACCTCCTCAAAGTTAACTAGATCTCTCATTGCAGAAATTATCTGGTCTTTATATGTTTCTTCTATTTCATTTAATTGAGGTTCTTCAACATCATAAACTAACTCATAGTTTTTAAAATCCCAATAAATATGAGTAAAACAAAAAGGAGAAACTAAAGCATATCTTACATCTATCTTTGTTTTATCTCGTATTTTTTTTAAATTTGGAACTCTTGGATTAAAGTCCAGAGCTACTCTCGGATAACTTTCTATTCCAGGAACCAGTTTACTTTTATTATCCATTTAACACCTCTGTATTTATTAGTGTTTTTCCAGCAACTGTTCCTTTGTTTGCTATCGAAAGTTTGTAAGGAACAGGAGCTTTATTAAGTGTTTTTGCCTCTTCTTTATTTTGGTATGATATGTTATATACTCCGCTATAGTTGCTTATTAATGTTACTTTTTTTATCCTTCCTTGATCCTCTGTCCTTGCAATTATACTTCCTACTTGAACGTCTTTTCCAGGCTGTGTAAACTCATGTTTTCCCTCAAGTTCAAAAACAATAAAATCCTTCTGGCTATCAATTATTAATTTTCCATCTTTAATCCCTAGGTCAATTATTCTTTTATTTTCAGGCCCGCCTTCTACGACCGAATTGATTATTAAGTTTACATCTTCTAACATATTTATACTTTGTTCAATTGTTGCTTTATCCTGTATTTCTTCAACCTTTGGCCTCGCAAATGTCAAGAAAAGGCCTATGATTGTTAAAGCTATCAAAGTGTAAATTACAGTTTCAACCCATACCTGACCTTGCTTTCTCTTATATTTATTCACCATCTTTTTTATTAAAATAATAAAGAATTTGATTATTTAAAGTTAATCAAATTGTTTGACTCATTTTATATAATATTATTTACTTTAGTTTTTACCTTGATTTTTCAGATACTATTATAATCTTTAATATAAATTAACTTTAAGGGATATGTTCATTGTAAGTCTTGTTTATTTTTATCATTAATATAAACATCAATTCTTGTATTAAATAGAATTAAGTTTATTTCATATAACAAAATAAATCTTCATATAAAGAAACAATTGTCAACTTCTGTTAATGTATCTGAAGCATCGCACTGGTTTCTGTTAACTACTGGTGCTATTTTTATTGAATCAGGCCTTCCCATTCCAGCCGAGGTTAAATTATATATGTATGTTAAGCCAGAATTTTTTGCAGGAAGAGCCACTTGAGTGTATGGTTTATTATAAGGCCGTACATCAGTTACTGTTTTGTTTGTATAAGTAATCTTAAAACTTTTTGTCTGCCCCACTGCTGATACTGAAACTAAAAGCTCTTGAATTTCTTTATCTCCTATGTCAACTGAAAAAAGAAGGTAATTTGATGTTGCATTATAACAAGTATACTGGTCATTTAATGATACTTTTCCGAATATATCAAAACAACTTTCACTTTGTTCTAGCTTTTTTTCAGTTATATTATTTACAACAACCCAAAGCACGCCGACTAGTGTGACAGCAATAAGAATTAAAAGAAGGGTTGCAACTACTGTCGCCATTCCTATTTTTTCTTTGTCTTTATTAATTTTTTTCATCTAAAAAACCTCAATTTCATAACTATTTTGTTTTTCATCGCAAGTATGTGTTCTTTCCCCTTTTTCAGATGTGCCAAGAAGGACAGGGGTCAATATAATACTTTCGGCAGAGCCAGTATATGAACTTATATCTTCAGAATAGCTTCCTCCTTGAGCAAGACCTTTGTCAGGCCATGTAGATATGTCTTCTAAATCCATAGACTCTCTGCTTCCTCCTCCAACTATTTTTATCTTCATTCCAAAAATAGGGATGTTTCCGTCGTTAACAATAGACAACTCTCCATTGTAGTAATCAGCCGTAAACTCTACTTTTTGGCATGTTAACTCAATATTTTCTCCTCCGAATTTTGTTATTGTTTCTCCTCCTATTCTCCTAAACCATAAAAATATAATCAATGCAATTACAACAACCATTGCCACTAAAAGCACTGTAGCAATAACAGGAGAGACACCTTTTTTTTCACTCCTATTTTTTTTCATTGTTTTAAAAAGGTATCCTTATTTTTAAATTTTTATATTAACTTGAACAGCTTAATATTTCTTTGATTTTTTTCTCTGCTCCACAATTTGCAAAATCACGCTTATTTTCTCTTTCCTGCCATCTTGCAGGTGTTATTTCTAATGTTGATATAGGGCCTACATTATTTAAATTGTAAATATGAGTTATTTCGTTTCCAGGATAAAAAGAGTTGTTGTTTCCTTCAGCAAAAAGCACAGCTTCCCTGAATTTATATACATTTCCAGTATTAACTAGACTATCTATTAAACTTATTGTTGCCTGTTTTTCAGGATTGTCACTGGCCTTTATTATATATCCAGCAATATCAAACCTTCCATTATTGACTAGAGTTATATTCAGCACGCTGCCTGTGCAGTTGTAAAAATAACTTTTAACTCCTATAGATGTTCCATCAGGACATTCAATCTTTTCTTGAGGAACATAAGATTTCATCCACATATAGAGTATTCCGCCCATTACAACAGCTATGGCTACTAAAAGCACATATCCTATTAGCTCGCTTACACCGCTTCTACTTTTCCAAAATACCTTAGTTTGTCGCAACATAAATTTCACCATTTATTTCTTGAGATATTATGAAATAAAAATTTTCTCCTTTTCTTATTTCAAAAGTGTAATTTGTATCATATTTCTGGACATTTATTACATACTTAACAGGGCTCCCATATGAAGTTATACTTGATGGAATTGTTATCTTGTTTCCATTATCATATGTAAATGTATCCATATTAATTACATCGGGGCCTATTGGTGGTGTTGTCCTGTTTCCTACTATGTATATTATTTCAACATCTTCTCTGACATAACTCGAGAAATTCCTTGTGAAGCTATTCCACGAATATACTCCAGTATATGCTCCTTGATTTAATATTTTCCCACTTTCAACACCCAATTCTTCAGCAAGTTTTTCTACTCTTGTATTGATTATTTTTTTTGAAGTGTTTGTTATTAATATAAGGCCTGCCATGAGAGCTATTATGGCCATTGCAGCAATTAAATAAATCTGACCTCTTTTATTCGACCACGCCTGGACAAATTGACCTCCTTTATCCTCTTTTTTAATCATTAATAAAATAAGAAAATGTATTATTTAAAGTTAATTAAAAATAAAATAAATATAGAGACAAGAACAATTTGAATTAATTAAAACTAAAAATCATTTAATCTGAGTTTACGTAGACTCAGAGGTTTGCTGCTTAAAACACCAAAAAGTTTTTCTTATTCTTTCTCGGTTTTGCGACCCGCCAAGCACCTTAACAAATGTTTAGGGCTGCTCCGATCAAGGCCTGACCCATTTTGCATCTGCAAGATCAAGACGGACAAAACGTCAACGTCCGAATAAGGGCTTACTGATATTCCAATCACGCCCCTCCTTACAGTCTGCCATAAAGCCCATTTGCAAGCAGCGGAGGGCTAACCCGCCAACCTAGTCTACATTTTTACTTTAAGAATGTTTATTTAAAAACCTTACTCTTGAGGCGATCTGCCTGTTGAGTTTCCAAATCTATAGGAAACATACCTCTCATAGAGAGAAGGATCTCGTGGAGGCAAAGGATTTGAATGAATTGTCGTAAACAATCCTGTTGGATTAAGCTCTCCAAGCCTGTCAATTATGCTTTTCCCTATTGTTATGCTATCTACAGATTCATCTTCCTTTCTGTCGTATTCTTCATTTATCATCTACAACACCTCTTTTTATATTATATAAACTTTATTGTATTTAAGCTTTACTTTTTGTTAATAAAATCTAGAGTATAACATAAATAATGAATACACTCGCTTTAACTCGTGCCTCGACTTTAATATTAATATAAAATTAGTAAAGTCAAAACACTCGGCTCGTACATTAACTATAAATTAACCTAGTAAAATCTAATAGACAAATTCATAGCTGGGATTAATATTCGATATGATTTTAGAATTAATAATAAATCAATTACTTTATTGGAACAACTTTGTTATTAACAATTATCTGTTTTGGAACCTTACCTTTAGATTTTGAAAAATAATTCCATATTAATATAATTGCAAGTATTATAATTATTAATCCAAACGACCTTGCTGGTGATTTAATAAAGTTATTTATACCAGAAAGGAAAGCACCTGTTATGCTATCTGTTACACTTGATTCACATTCCTTAAATGTTGCTGGTTTCAATGTTTCTGTCCCGCAGGCATTTTGATCTTCACAAGTTCTTGTCCCGCATTGGCCTTCTACATTACTCCATTTACTACATGACCAGCTTTCTACACATGCTGTTGAGATTCCAGGCTCGTTATTTGAAGATATTGTGATGACAGAACCTCCACCGCCATTGCCACCATTTCCATTACCTCCACCTCCACCGCCATTACCCCCATTGCCACCATTTCCATTAGGAGGCAATTCTCCACAACTTCTTGTGTTGAATGGTGGATCACAGTTTTTAGGCCTCAAATTTTCAGTATCGCATAAAGGATTTGTTTGGATGCAGATAAATGTCTTTTGATTATTCTCCTCACATGTCGTTTCATCCCAGAAACTTGAACTCCAATCTTCTTGGCATCCTGCAAAAACTCCTCCGCCAGTGCTTACTTTTAAAAATCCATGCTCTGTTTCAGCGATTGAAAATCCAAATCCTCCAATAGCTAACGCTAAAATAAACATCACAATTGCAAATTTTTTTTGTTTCATTTCCATCAGAACGTATTTAATTTTACTCACAATCTAAATCTTCAATATCTATATCTCCATCACAATCATTATCTATTGAATCATCACAAACTTCAGTTTCAGGTACACACTCTGGCTCAGGCTCTTCACATATGTTTGTCAAAGATTCAATCCAGTATTCTAGCTCATGAACCCCAGGTCCTATCGCACTCATGTCTTCTGAATCAAGCTCAAGGTGCAATTCAAATTCTGTCCTGCCATTTATCTCACTGCATTGTAACTGAAGGAATTCAGCATCTGTTATAAACCAGCATAATCCTGTTTCAGGGTCCCAGAAATCACCAACTTCTCCACATTCTTGTTCTGTTAAGCCAGATTCATGCCTTAATCCAACTGTGGCACTCTCTCCTGTTTCAGGATTTGTTATTATAGCATTCATATCCCCAGGAGTCACAAGGCCTTCTATCTTATTTAGCCAGAACTTAATGCTGTTGTCTCCCCTCATGCAAATATTGTAAGTAAAGTCACAAATACCGCCTTCTTCAGGGTCAATTCCGCATATTGCAGGGGTTATAAATTCAACAAAAATACCATCTAAAAGAGTTTCTTCAACTTCTTTACAATTTTCATTTCCATTACCATCTTCTGCACAGACCTTAAGAATATAATCTCCAGCAGGAAGTTCTTTGTTCATTATACCTTCCCATGTTACTGTCTGTCCATAATGCACAATATTTAAGTCAATTTCTCTAAGTGGTTCGTCTCCTTCATCTACAGGAGTTGCCCATAATTCAGCCCATGCTCTTATTACGCCTGATTTTTCATCATCTATTGAAGCAACTATTTTCTGGACACACATTTCTATTTCTCTTTCGTTTGAATTAGGATTCCTTATTATTATTTCAGGACCTGCAGAGTCAACATTATCCCATTCAATGTTTGCTTCTCCAACATTTCCTAGGGCATCTCTGCAGAACCATTCAATATTATGTAGTGAATCTTCCTGGAAGTTAAATCCATAACCATCTTCTTCTGTTAAAGAACAACAGAAAGGAACCCAATCTTGTGATTCTTCACTATACAATTCTTCAATTTCTCCTCCAAATTGTTTGCAATATTGCTCTGTTAAGAATGGAGGAGTTTCTTGATTATCGTCATCCCATGATATTCTATAACAAAGAGATTCATGGTCAACAGGATGTGGTTCTCCATCTTTACAGCTTAAAGTTATTGGTGTTTCACCTGTGACAAACCATGCAGGCCATTCTCCTTGAGGTCCGCATAATTCTTCATCACCTACACAAGGATATTTTGGCTCTCCAACTTCTTTATCTGTTAAAGGAGCTGTATTATCAACAAACACACACTGTTTATTCACTCTTTCTGTTTTTTCAACATTATCAACACTGTAGTATTCAATTAGGTGGCATGATTCCTCGGTTTTATAGAATGGAATGCCATGATAAGTGTTCCATTCACCTCGTCCAACAGCTTGCTGGCAAACATCTTGATTCAAACAGTTCTCATCATCAACAAGAGTATTTCTCCAGAAAGTTTCACTTATTCCAGAAGGATGAGGTGCCTGATCTCCACCATCAAGGTAAACAGCTGTTTCAGAGCTTATCCATGCAGGGAACCATTCTTCTTTTTCTTCATCAAACTCACACATTTCTTTTAAGCATAATTCAAGTGCTTCACCATCTTCTCCAGCTTCATATCTGCACCAATCCTGACAAGTAAAGTAAGGACCATCAAATGACTTTGTTGTAACTGGTGGTGTTTTATCAACAATAAATGTTTCTTCATCAACTACTCTATTTCCTAGAGCATCTTCACACTCTATTACTAGATTATGGCTTGATTCTTCTGGGAATTGAACTATAAACTCACTTCCAAGTTCATCATCGCCAGGTATAACATTTCCACCATTAACAGTGTAACTCCATTCACAAGTCACATCATTTACAGGATGAGGTTGAGGATCTTCAACACTAACATGAATTTCAGTAACACCATCAATATAACATACATCTTGGCTACCCGGTTTTGGAGGGCATTGTCCGTAACTAGGGCCCACAATTTCTTTAGTTATTTTAGGAGGCACTGAATCAACAATATCAATTTCTCTATGTGGTTCTTCAGCTGTTCCATCTGAATTTCCAAGAGCATCAACACAATACCATTCTAAAACATGTCTTGAATCTTCTTCTTTGTAAATTGTAACTTCTCCATCTTCTTCAACCCAATATTCAGGAGGCCGGCTTCCCTCTAAATAATCTCTCCAGTAAAGAGTCACATCATCTATTGGATGTGGTTCTTGATCAGCACAAGATAGAGTTATTGGAGTTTGTTGAGTTATGAACCAATCACACTGTCCATCTTGAGGTTCTGGTGGTTGACCGCCAATTCCACATGTACCTTCTTCAATTTCATAAGCTTTTAAATGATTATTCTCGAACATTCTTACCCAGATAGCACTCACTGGGAAAGTAGCATCATCACACTCTAAATCTTCAGGCCTGTCTCCTGGTGCAGAAAATTCTCCGAGATTTGTCTTTGAGTCTTTGTCAAATCTAAATATTTTATCCCCACCATTATTTGCTAAATATAAATCTTCTCCTCCAACAGCAATACCGCTATTCCCAAAAGGAATTCCTGGGGCAAAGCTATCAACAACTGAACCAGTTAAATTTAATTCATAAACAGTTGGTCCAACATCACGACTAAACCATATTCTATCATCGCTGTCAGAATTTGGATCGTTTTCGTCATATGCTAAACCATCACAAAAATGGAAATGATCTCCTGGAAGTGTTTCTATTAGTGTTACATCACCATTTAATTCTAATTTATATAACTTATTTGGAACACCATTTGAACAAGCCCATATTACATTTCTCTTTGCATCATAACCCATTGCACCTAAATTTATTGCCGGACTTGTAGCCAACTCTCCTATTTCTGAGCCATCGTCTGGATTAATTAATTTTATAACTGTTGTTTCATCAGGAACATACAAAACTGTGCCATCAAAAGCTACTCCGACATTACTGAAAGCACCAACATCATCTGACATTGTTATATCTCTAAGAAGATCTCCAGGTGAATTATGCTCTTCGTTATTTCCATTTTCTCCGTTAATATTATCTCCTCCATTTCCATTTTCCTCACAAGCAACTTTTGGCTCTCCAACTTCTTTCTTTGTGATTGGTGGCAAAGCATCAACAATATCTAATTCAAAGTGATGCCTTTCTTCATTAGTACAACCATCACTTGCCCAGTATTCAATCAAATGGCAGGAATCATCTATTAAATTCAAGTGAACATCTTCATTAGGCAATCCTTGCCCAGAATCTTTAAGAGTCCATACAGGTTCTCTTACAGTGCAATCTTCACTAAACCATATTCTCCAATTTATTACAGGATTGTCAGAGATTTCATGGTCAGGAGTGTCGGGGTCTTCGGCAGAAAGCCAGATTTCTGTTCCAGGCTTAACATAATAGCAACCATCTGTTAAAGCATTGCCATTTGCTGTTGTATAATCACAATTAAAAGAAACCTCGTCTGCAAAATCAATTTTCTTTTCTGTTACTGGAGGAACAGTATCTTTTATGAAAGAAACAATAGGATTGAATGTGAATTTACCCCAGTTTTCTTGTCCGTCTTTTCCATGTAACTGGACATAATGTGTTCCCTCACTTAAATCATCTAAATCAATAGTAGCTTCAACATCTTCACATCTTTCATTGAATGAGCCATCAGAAGCAGTCATTGGAATTCCCCGCCAATTTATTGGATTATCTTCATCAATAAAATATTCAGCAGCTTGTATTCTTGACTCATCATCACAGACATTTCCAGATACAATAGGATCATCACCACAAACTAAAAGTTCTTCTGGGTTACATTCATCATTTAACTTAATTCCATTTTCATGTTGCAAATTATCTCCTTCTTCACATGTTGGGTAAAAAGGAGGCAGGCAGTCAACATCTATTCTTATTGTTTCACAATCTCCCCAATTTCCAGCAACATCTTGTCCTCTAACATGTACATTAATGCTTCCGTCTTGTGTACCCACTCCGCTTTTTGTTACAGCTTCAACCAATGAATTATAAAGCCCGTCTGTTGCATTAAGTGGATTTCCACTCCCTTCTGCTCCGCAAGTTGCTCCTCCAAGGAAATATTCAGCTTCTGCAATTGCAGAACACTGATCAGTCTCTAAGGCATCTATTTTTATCTTGCAGGCATCAACAACTTTTACAGCAGTTAAATCAGAAGTAACAGGGCCAGTTTCGTCAGGAAACTCATTAAAAACACAACCCTGTTGAACATCACAAGAAAAATCTCCACACTGATCTCCAGGTTCACAAAGAGAATCATCAGGAGTATAAACACATCCTGTTTGTTCGTTACAAGAATCAACTGTACAAGAAACACCATCGTCACAAACTATAGGAGTATTCACACACCCACCACCCTCAACACATTCATCTATTGTGCAGGCATTTCCGTCGTCACAGTTCTGTGGAGAACAAGCACTCACAGAAGAACCAAAATTAATTATCCCAATTATAAATATCAGCAAAACTAAAGAAATTTTCACGTCTTTTCTTAAACCCATGTTTAATTTTACATTTTAGTGTATTTAAACATTATTGTGGTGCAGGGAATATTTCGTAACTTTTAATTTAACAATAGCTAACTTTTCCAACTTGTTAATAGTGATAATATTGGTTTTTGTTTTTTAGATACCACCCAATTCTATCCAAAAGCACCTCTTACTTTACAGCTCACTATTCAGTAAATTATTTATATTCCTTTCCATTAGGTTTGATAGGAGATAATATGTGGAACGATAGAAAAGACGAAGCATACAAGTTAGGAGTTAGAGACGGTCAGAGAGGCGGTTTTTTAGATGATTTTACCCATAGTCTTTCGAAAGGTATAAACACTTCTGAGAGTGATAAGGTGTATGATGAAGGTTATGTATATGGTGCAAATCATAGGTACGATGTGAGATCTTTTGGAAAATCTGACAATTCTAAATCTGCATGGGGTTCTACAGAATCTGATAATTCTGATTTTCAGTCTTCTTATAGCGATGGGAATTCTTACGATGGTTGGAGCTCTGATAGTGGTGGGAGTTCTAAGTCAAGTGGTGGAAGTGGATTTTTCTCTTTTGTTGTTCGGACATGTATCACTATTGCCTTGCTTGGTGCTTTTATGAAAGCTTGTAATGAAAATTTTGGTGGCGATAATCGTGGGAGTATTGTGAATACTTATGGTCGTGGTAATCGTGGAGGTACTGGTAATCCTGTGCCTGGATACACCCCCTCTCATTATCCAGTTCCTGTCGTGCAACACACTCGTAGGAGCAATAAAAAGTATAAAGTTAAAGCTATATATGAGGTTCGTCCAGGCGATACGATGTGGGAAATTGCTAAGACGTTTGGTGTACCCATTTCGGCGCTACTAGAGGTAAATAATATCAGTCGTGGTTCTCGTATTTATGTGGATCAAAAACTTCGTATTCCTTTGATGGCTCATAGTTTGAACGAGCAGAATGAAATCAACAGAGGCCTAGAGGTTGTGATTGCCTCTACTCCCAATAAGAATATCCAGACTACTTATAAAGTAAGGCGAGGTGACACGCTCTATGATATTGCCCGCCGATTTGGAACCACGCCTACCAATTTGCTAGAAATTAATGGACTTCATAGAAATAGCCGAATACACATAGGGCAGGAATTAAATGTAACAGGACAGGATGAAGGTGGTCGTAGAAAGAGTCTTGTGAATAAAGTTACAGAATTCCAGAAATCGGATAGTAACCAAAGCTCGATTCCGGAAATAGTAATACCTGAAAAGGAGTTCCAGAAGTTACAGAATGACATTCGTGAGATGAAGGAACAAGTTGTACGAGACAAAATTGATGCTCTGAATGAAATAGGGGAGGCATACAAGGCCCATCAAATATCAGAAAAAGAAAAAAATGAATATGTTAAGTTAGTCACAAATTATAATCCCATTATCGATAACTTCAGAACCAAAGTAGTCGGTTTTGAAATGTTCCAAAAACGGCAAAAAGATAAGTTAATTGAACTGATTTACAGCGATGAGATAAATTCAGATTCTATACGTGTCGCGTCTGACTTCTAGGATGTTGCTCCATAAAATGTATAAGACTATGACATTTATGTCTGTTGGAAGCACAAAAAACATTTTAACATACCTTTATAAACCTGAAATATCGCTTCTTATTAGACGAATAGAAAGAAATTTCTAAGTTGTTATATATAAATAGATATGGAGGAATACACAAATGGGATATAATAAGAGTTCAGGATATAGGGGTTTTGGAAATAACTTTAATATTGGACCAAGAGAAATGCACAAAGCTGTTTGCTCTGAATGCAAAAAAGATTGCGAAGTGCCGTTCAAACCTACAGCAGGCAGGCCGATTTTCTGCAAGGAATGCTACGCCAAGAAAAATCCAAGAAGATTTTAGTTAATCTTTTGGCTTATTTTATTATTTTTTATAATTTATTTTTATATGTATTTGTTTTTAGCCATTTATGAATCCTAAAAACCCAGCTTTGTGTAATAAATAGGGAGATGTGGTTTTCTATATAGGATTCTCACTCTTTGCAGGTTCTGGGAATTTGCCATTAATAGCCTTGTTTACAATATCTTTGACTTCAGCAGAAAAATCTGTACTAATCATCCATTGAAAATATGAAGGATCGCTTTTGGATACAAATTCAAGTGTTTTCCCTTTGTATTTATTTCCAAAATTTATAATAGCCTTTCCTTCAAACCACGCAAATTTCCCATCCTCATCGATCCATAAGGGATTTTTTGGATTACAAAATTCATACAAACCAGAAATGTCATGTGGTAAAACATCATGCTGCCCTAATTGAGATTCAAGGACATCTATTGTTGCTCTAACGTCAGAATGTGCCCGGTGAGCGCTTTCTAAAGGTTTGTCGCAATATTTTAAATGAGCCGCATTTAAATCTCTTGGCTCTAACTTATGATAAATAGTTTGAACATCTACTATTTTTCTTCCCTCTCTTGAATAATTTATCCCTGCTCTTTTAAATTCAGATTCAAGAAATAATAAATCAAATTTGGTTCCAAATCCACCTAAATCGCAATTATTTATAAAATCAATTAATTTTTTGGCAAATTCTTTGAAGGTTGGTTTCCCTTTAACATCAGCATCTTTTATGCCATGAATTTGTGTGGATTCAATAGGGATAAGCATATCAGGATTGATAACAGAATTTAAGGTTTCTTCTGTTCCATCCGGATGGATTTTTATTATGCATATCTCTATAATTTTATCTTGCTGGGTATTTAGACCGGTTGTTTCAATGTCAATAAATGCAATGGGTCTTGTAAGTTGTAGACTTGTCATAGTGTATCCTAAATCTAAATTTATTTAAATCTTTTTATATGGAATACTTTCTACACAAAATCTTAATTTATACACAAGAGCTACTATTTGCACAGAATCAAAAAAACCAAAACTACTTAAAAAATCTTTACTTTAATGATAATAGAAAAAAATGAGATTAAAAAAGATACCAAGGACAGATTTAGAGTATGTTGAATTTTATGCTAAAAAACTTAAAGAAAACCCTGAATTTTTCAAACAGCAGAAAGAGTTAATAGAAAGCCAGCTAGAAAGCAGCTCTTCTTTGGCTAAAAAAAGGTTTCCAAAAGAAGACTTTAAAATTCAGGCAAGAATTTATCTAAAGAAAATAGGGCTTCTTTCTTAATAACTATACCATAAGACTAATTTTCCTTCATCGTCTCTTAAAAATAGGCTGTCTCCTGTTTCTGTCCAGATATATTCTTCTTCATTCCAGAATAAAACATTATCTTTATCTTCTTCATATCCAATCTCTATCCTAATTTCTTTATTTAATGTAAAATTAGAAAAAGTGAATATCTTTCTTCCTTCATCTTTTATTGTCCAGTTGTCTAAATTACAAGAAAATGAACAGCTGTTTTCCAAGATTACACTTTGGTCTTTTACATTTAATTGTTTTAATTCTATACAACTAGAACATTCATCTTCTGATTTTTCACATAAATTCAAATTATTTTCAAGGCAGATATTCCAAGCAGCTTTAAAATCATTATAATATTTATCTTTACCTTGAGGGAAATAAAAGTTTGCAAAGCCATTTTCAACTAATTTAAGATTTACATTTTCTTCATCAACTATAACATATCTTAATTTTCTTTTGTATAAATCTAAATCCTGTCCAACCCTCTCCATCCTTACAAACCTATTAAGAATTAAATTTTCTAAAAATTTTTTAGATTCATCGTAATACAACTGGCCTTTTTCAGGAGTGTTGATTCCAAGAAGCCTTACACTTGTTCCGTTAACTTTTATTGTATCTCCATCAATTACTCTCTCAACTATTCCAACTTCATAATCATTAAGCCAATTAGTCAGCAGTTTGTTAAGAAAAGGATAGTCTATTATAAAAAGAATTAATATTAACAATGATATTAAGAGTTTCAGCTTTATTTTTTCTTTTTCTTTTTTTTCCAGTTTAACCATATATAATGTGAGGAACCAAGGTTCCCCTTCACAACCCCTCCTTTAAAATAGTAAGAGTATTTTATATTAATTATGGTAGAGGAAAACATTGGTTTTATGAACTTCATTCCACCGCCACGATATTTAGTCTCACTTCGTTCGATATTGATAAATTGTTAATATATAAAAGCTTAATTATTCTTTGCTTAACTATACTTCTGCTTTACACAGAGAATGCGACTATTCTTGGCTTTATTCTGTAACCTTTTTAATAAGTGAGCGAGTTTACGAGTTAGCTTTTGAGCAAAACGAAGTGGTGTGAGTAAATTATATATACCTCTTCCTCTTTACAAAATTATGAAATCCAAAAACTTAATCTTTATATACATAACAAACCCCTCAAAAGAAGAAGCTGAAAAAATAGCTAAATATTTATTAGAACAGAAGCTGATTGCTTGCGCAAATATATTTCCTATTCATAGCATGTATTGGTGGAAAGGAAAGATAGTTGAAGAAGGCGAGTTTGTGTTAATTGCAAAAACTCTGGAAACTAATTATAAAAAAGTTAAAGACGAAGTTGAAAAAATCCACTCCTACACTATTCCATGTATAATAAAAATTCCTGTAAATCCCAACGAAAAATATGGTGATTGGCTAGAAGGAGAGTTAAAATGAATTTCAACGAACGATGTTATTCTGTATTAAGGAAAGTCCCTCGTGGCAAAGTTACAACCTATGGTGAAATAGCTAAAGCATTAAATTCTAAAGCATATAGGGCTGTTGGAAATGCAATGAACAAGAATCCATATGCGCCTAAAGTCGCATGCCATAGAGTAATAAATAGCGACGGAACTCTCGGCGGGTTTGCATCTGGAATAAAGAATAAAGTTAAAATGCTAAAAGCAGAAGGTGTTGAAGTTGTTAATAATAGGGTGGATTTGGATAGATTTCTTTATAAATTTTAGATTTCTATAATTCTTCTAATTAATTAACAGCTACAAACAATAACCTTTTTAAGTAGACTTCTGTAAAAGTTATATCGCGAGGGTGTCGGAGCGGTCAAACGAGCAGCCCTTAAGTTAATAATCGATATTAGAAGAAAGGCTGTGGCTTAGTGCCTGCGCAGGTTCGAATCCTGTCCCTCGCATGAATATGTGTGGAAATTAGAGCTTGAAATATGGCAAGAATAGTACTTTTATCGTGTGTAAGTAGAAAATTAGGACATAAAGCCAAGGCTAAAGAATTGTATATTAGTACTCTTTTTAAAATGAATTTGAAGTATGCAGAATCGTTTAGCCCCGATAAAATATTCATTCTTTCTGCAAAACATGGTTTAGTTGGTTTGGAGGAGGAAATTGAACCCTACAATAAAACACTAAATAATATGCTTTCTAAAGATATTAAAGAGTGGGCAAATAATGTTATTAGTGAATTAAGAAAAGTTGCAGACTTGGCAAACGACGAATTTATTTTTTTAGCAGGGAACAAATATAGAAAATTTTTGATTCCTCACACCACAAAGTACAAAATCCCACTCGAAGGGCTAGGCATAGGAAAACAATTGTGGTTTTTAAAGGAGAAAATAGCATGAACAAATTTTGCAACAAAGTCCATCAGCTTATTAACAGCATGAAAAGATTCAATTTTCCTTTTGATGAAAGCAAAATTCCAAATGATGGAATCTATGTTTTGTTTGAAAAAGGCGAGAAAGGACATGGTTTTGACAGAATTGTAAGAATAGGAACGCACACTGGTAGTAATCAATTAAGATCAAGATTATTCCAACATTTCTTAAACGAAAACAAAGACAGAAGCATCTTTAGGAAAAATATTGGAAGAGCCTTGCTTAATAAAGCAAGAGACCCATTTCTTAATCTATGGGAATTAGATTTAACGACGAAAAAAGCCAGAGCAGAGCTTGCTGGAAAAATCAATTTATCAAGACAAAAAGAAATTGAAAAAGAAGTCACAAAATATATCCAGGATAACTTCAGTTTTGTTGTCTTTGAAGTTCCACAAAAAAATAAGCGCCTCAATTTCGAAGCAAAATTAATATCAACAGTTTCCCTCTGCGAAGAATGTGAACCCTCACAAAATTGGCTTGGATTGTTATCTCCAAAAAATAAAATAAGAGAGAGCGGACTTTGGCAAGTTAATGAGCTTTACAAAGAACCATTAAATGAGAATGATTTTGATGAATTGCGAAAAATTATTAAAAAATAATTTTTTACTAACTGATTCAAATATCTTACACAATCTTATATTGATTAAATACTACTTCTTCCCTTGCTGAATTTTCACTCCAAGCTCTTCAAGTCTCTTTATATGGCCATGAATGAGAGCATCAACAACATGAACCAATCTTACAAATTCTGTTCTTTCGTTGACTAATGTGTTTAATGCGCCTTTATGATAGCCAATTTCTTCTTCCCGAGACATTCTTGGAGTTTTTTCCTGTGTTACCATGAAAATCAATATTCAGTATATTTATAAAGGTAATCTTTAATATCAGTCCCGCCCCAATCCCCAACCACCCACCCTAAGATTTTAAGTAATTAGGTAATATCTACAATCAATTTTTCATAAAGTATATTGCTAAACAGATTAATCCAATTTTCAAAACCTTTATAACTTCTTTCTTCTTATCCTGTTTTATGAAAGATAAACCCCTATTATTTGTATTAACAGACAAGAAATTTTCCTTCCTTGATAAAAGTCTTTTTATTTTGTATTCGCTAGGATTAATATTCTGCTTTTACCTCCTTGCAAGGACGTTTTGGATAGACCTAAAAATAAATTACCTCGGCCTGATTATCGCTTTAATTTTATTATTTTTACTTCCTAAAATCCAGCAAAAATACAAAGACAAATCTCGCACAGTTAAACAACGTAGATTTGCTAAGGCAAGTGATTATGCTGCGGAAGCTGTTTCAAAACTACCGGGTGCTTATGTAAAAACACAACTTTCAATTTATATGTTGGGAATTTTATTTCTTGTGACCATTATTTTTACCATTATTATACTTGCCATTTTAAAGCTAATGTATGTTACTGTCTTTGGAGTTTACTTGTCTTTAATAGTATTCATTTTAGAGGGTGTTGTTTTTTCTTTATTTGTTATAAAAATAGTTATTAGAGAATATCGTTATTATAATCAAGTTGCAGCCAAAATTAATATTAAATATATTCCTTTAAAGTATAAGATAATTGCTTGGACAATTTTTACTCTAATCTGTATACTCGTTATTTATAGAGTATTATTTGTTAAGTAGTTTTGGTAAGTTTTATAATCTCTATTATCTTTATTTCGTCATATCCTTTTTTAGGAGGTAAAAAAGTCAAATGAAAAAAGTGGTGGTCGATGTTTTAGAGAAAGCGTTAAAAGAGCTTAAAGTAGAAATCACTAGAGAGGAAATAGAAAAACTTATAGAAATTCCTCCTTCACTCGAATTTGGAGATTATGCTTTTCCTTGCTTTTTTTTGGCTGATAAATTAAAAACCTCTCCTCATTATGCTGCCCTTGAATTAAGAAAAGTAATCCAAACTCCCTCATTCACAGATTTTGATGATATCCAGACTCAAGGACCGTATCTCAATTTTTTTATTGATAGAAAAAACCTAGCTAGACAAGTTGTTTGGGAAATAATTAATCAAAAGAAAAATTATGGGAGAGTTAATTTAGGAAAAAGAAAGAAAGTTATTGTAGAAATGTCCTCACCAAATATTGCAAAGCCATTTGGAATAGGCCATTTGAGGTCAACAATAATAGGAAACTCTCTCTCAAAAATACACGAGTTTTTAGGATATAAAACAATAACAATGAATTACCTTGGAGATTGGGGGGCCCAGTTTGGAAGAATCCTTTTTGGTTATACAAAATTCGGCAGAGAAGATTTCCTATTAAAAAATCCTATTCACCATCTATTAAATGTCTATGTTAAGGCGAGTAAAAAAAGATATGACAAAGACGCAAAAGAATGGTTTAAAAAACTCGAAGAAAAAGACAAAAAAGCCTTACTCCTCTGGAAATTATTTAAAACACTTGGGACAAAGGATTTTGAAAAAATTTACAAATTAATGGGAATTAAATTTAATGTTTATTCTTCGGAATCAGAGTCTATCAAGTACACTAAAAAAGTCCTCGCAGAGATGCAATTAAAAGGGCTTGTAAAAAAAAGCCAAGGAGCATTGATTGTTGATTTGAAGAAATATGGCTTAGATGTCTCTATTCTTATAAAAAGCGACGGCACAACAACATATGCTTTAAGAGATCTTACTGCAGCAATAAGAAGATACAAAAAATACAAATTCAGTTCTATGATTTATGAAGTAGGTCAAGAACAAACCCTCTACTTTAAACAATTATTCAAGATGTTAGAGTTAATGGGTTATGAATGGTCAAAAAATTGTATCCATGTTTCTCATGGTTTGTATCTAGATCAAAGAGGCAAGAGAATGGCAACAAGAAAAGGAAAAATAATTTTCATGAATGATATTATTGATGAAACAATATCTCTTGCAAAAAAAGAAATCTCAAAGAGGTCTAAGGTAAGTAAAGAAGAGTTGGAAAGAAGGGCAAAGAAAGTAGCAACCGCAGCAATTTTCTACGGCGATTTAAAAAACAACAGAAACAACAACATGATTTTTGATATTAAGAAATTCGTGTCTTTCGAGGGAGATACGGGTCCTTATCTTCTCTACAGCTACGCAAGGGCAACATCAATTTTAACAAAGGCAGGAAGCGACGAGAAATTCAAGGTTTATGATTTAGAAAATAAAGAGTTAGAGCTTGTACAAAAATTATCCATCTTTCAAGATGTTGTAATAAAATCTTATAAAACATTAAACCCATCGATAATAGCTAATTATTCTTATCAGCTCTCAAAAATCTTCAATGAATTTTATCATACATGCCCTGTAATAGGTTCTCAGCAAGAAGAATTCAGGCTTGCATTAGTCGAAGCCTTCAGAGTTGTTTTAAAACACTCTCTGAATCTTTTGGGAATTGAAACTCTCGAGGAGATGTGAATTATTTTATACACCAAAAAATTACATTCGCTTCGCTCGCAGATTATCTTTGCTATGAAATAGGCTCTGCCATATTTCTTCGCATGAAATATTATTAAGGCAAAAAGTTATAATTAAAATAAAAATATGAATTATCATTAACTTTAATCAAATAACTAGCACGTTTTACGAGATAGCAATCTCGAACGAACATAATGAGCGAATCTATATTTTTGTTGCTTCTTCTAACCTTGACTTTAAATTTTTTCCAGCGACCCTGTTTTTTCTTTTGATTGTGTTCCTTAAAATAAAAGTAACTTCATCATTTCTAGGGCCAAGAGAATCTTTTCTACTTAGTTCAGGTATTGATATAAAATACCACTCGGTTTTTCCTCTCTTATCTTTTAACTCACCGATAATTAATCTAGTATATTCTTTGCTATTAGGACTATAATAAGTGCTAAAATAAACGCCAAGATGTTTCCCATCAATTGTATCTGCACCAAAATCAGGTTTATTTTTAAATCCATACTTCCTAATTGCTTCTTCATCTAAATATCTAGTTAAATTCACCATTGAAAAAAATTGTAGACCATCTATTTAATAATTTCTATTTTCAAAAACATCTGTTAGTTGTAAAATCAAAACATATTTAAACAAAAAAATCCTGATTTTAATAATTAAATTAAAAAAGAGGACGAAATGGTTCAAGAAAAAAAGATGAATGAGGAGTTTTTCTCCAGACTTCATAAAGAGCTTACAACTGCAGGCGAGTTAATAAGGGCTAGGCAGGAAGAAAAGCAAGGGCTTCTTGATGAATTTGATGCAGAATGTAAGAGATTCTTCTTTGGAAAAATCTCAGAGAAATCTTTGGCTGCTTCTGTCAAGAAAACAAACAATGAACTTAGAAGACTTGACAATGAGATAAGGGCAAATATAAGAAGGGTTAGAAGTGTTGCCAATAGAGCAACGAGTCTGACATCTGCGCAATCTCCAATTGCATTCAGGGCAACAATGTCTGGAATAGCTGGAGGAAGAGCAAAGAAAGTTAAAAAGAGAAAAGCCAGAAGAAAGAAAAGACATTCCAAAAGAAGGAAAGTTGTGAGGAGAAAAGCCAAGAAAAAAAGATAATTTTTTATTTTAACTTTTTAATATATTTTATGTTCTTGAGAACAATTAAATTTTTATATTCTTAAACAGATTTTATTTTATGAAAAGTTTAAATCCGGTTTTGAAAAACATTAAAATTCCAGATATAGTTGAGATGAGAAACTTTTTAATGCAGATTCATGATTCTATGAGATTAGAATCTGGAGAGCCAGATTTTCCGACTCATGATGTTGTGAAAGAAGGAAATAAAAAAGCCTTGGACGAGAACAAAACTTCTTACCCACACTCTTCTGGAGTTTATGAGTTACGAAATGCTTTATTAAAAAAATGCCGGGAAGAGAACGGAATCCCTCTTGGATCTCCAAATGATATAATTATAACTAATGGAGGAGTTGGAGCAATATGCTGTTCTTTAGCAGCAGTCGTAGATCCATTTTCAGGAGATGAGATAATAATTCCTGATCCTAATTGGGGTACTACTGAAATCTTAATGAAATTTTGTAGCGGGATTCCAGTTAAAGTTGAACTCGAAAGAGACAATGGTTTTAGATTAAATCCTTCAGATCTTGAAAGAAAAATAAGTCCAAGAACAAAAGCCGTGGTTATCAATTCTCCACACAATCCAACAGGGGCTGTTTATTCAAGGCAAGATTTACAGGAAATTATCAGCATTGCTGAGAAACATGGGATATATCTTTTAAGTGATGAAGCCTACGAACACATTGTCTATGATGCAGAACATATCAGTCCAGCCTCATTGTCAGACTATAAGGGAATTATTTCTCTTTTTACTTTTTCTAAAAGCTTTGCAATTCCAGGATTAAGAGTAGGTTATACAGCTACTAAAAATAAAGATGTTATGGAGAATTTACAAAAAACTGTTTTTTGCACAGCTAATGGAGTTAATTCAATAGCCCAGTACGGGAGTTTAGAAGGTCTTGAACATGAATTAGAGACCAAACCCTGGATTCAAAGTATGGTTTTAGAATATAGAAAAAGGAGAGACATTTTAGCCGAAGGAATTGCCTCTTCAAGACACTTAGAGTTGACTCACTTACCTCAAGGAGCTTTTTATGTTTTTCCAAGGATTAAAAACTTTGATGGCAGTGATAAAGATTTTGGAGATAGATTACTTAAACTAAATCCTCCAATAGGAAGTGTTCCAGGCTCTTCTTTTGGAGAAGCTGGAAAAGGTTATATAAGATTTGCTTATTCAACATCAACAGAAAAAGTCAGACAAGCAGCAGAAATTTTAAGTGAGTTAAAGTTTTAATTTTTTATCCGTAGTTGATAGCTATTTGATACATTATAAATAAAATTACAATTACTGAAATTAATATAGCTAAATATTTTGTAATGTTATTCCATTCATTTTTCCTTGAGAGTTTAGCTATTAGTAAACCAACTAACCATAATGGAATAATCGAGAGTAATGCGGCGAAAGTAAGAACTATAAAAGCAATAGCAGCTAATTCATGAGAAAAATCAAAATTTAAGAATATTATAAACCAGCCAACAATTCCAAGAATTACTGTAATAAAACCAGTTTTTTTAGATGATTCATTTTCACCTTTTTTTACTAATTAACCATCCTATTAACAAACCAATAAGCCATAAAGGTATTATTGAAATTATTGCTATTACAATATAAATGAATCTACCAATTTCTCCCTCTCCTCCGCCGAATTGAGATGTGCTTATAAATACAATCCATCCAATAATTCCAATCAAAGTAGTTATTATCGCACTTTTTAACGGATAGCTAAGTTTCATCTTTCATCTACTTCCATCTCACTTCACAGGCTTCATTTCTCCCCAAGATAATTCAAACATTTGCTCCATAGCCTGAGAAAAGAATTCTGTATTTATCCACACTCCAATGTCATAATTAGGATGGAATTTCTCATCATCAAGGAGCATGAACATTAGCTGTTTTGAATCAATAATTGCGAATCTTGCCTTTGATTTATCCATATGCCTTACTTCTGCAACTTTTTTCAATTCTTTTGCAACCTTTAAATTATTATTGTTTATTGGAGCAGCGATTCTTATTTTTACTCCTTTTTTCTTGCATTTCTCAAAAGTTGGCATTAATGCTTCCATTTTTCTATTTAAGCCTTCAGATGTAGTCACCAAAGTCACTGATTTTTCAGCCTCTCTGAGCATCATGTCTAAATGATTGTATATATTTTGTCTTCCTTTTATGCTTCCAGAAAGGTCAGAAGGTTCAATAAACTTTACACCTTTTGTAAATAATCCAGTAAGCTCTTCAAGAACCTCATCTCCTTTCAAAGAATCAAGTCTCTTGGTTCTTTCCTGTGCATATTTAACAAGATTTTTTTTAACTCTCTCAACAACCTCTTCTGGCTTCAAGGCTACAAACTTAATTGGCTTTCCAAGCTTCATTACAATAAATCCTTTCTTTTCAAGACTTTCAAGAATATCATATGTTCTTGATCTTGGAACATCTGAAATATTAGATAACTCTCCAGCTGTTGATGTCCCACGAGATAAAAGTGCTGTCCAAACCTTTACTTCATAAAGATTAAGGTCAAATATTTTTCTTAATCTGCTCAAAAATTCATCTTTTACTATCATTTTGATATGTTTACTCCACCTTTCTTATTTTTAAACATTGTTGTCTTGTAAAAGGGTAAATCGCGTCACTCACTAATTAGTAGTCAATTTAGCGAATAATAACAATCTCACCCTTTTTATCTTTTATTTGAAAGTTTGTTTTGTTTTTAAATGTTTCCTTTAAAGTTGTGACAATTTCCAAACTCTTTGAATTTGTCCTTCTCTCGACGAGATTTTTTTGACTTTCAATTATTTTTTTAAATTTATCGTCGGTAATTATAATGACTTTAACTCTCTCTTTTTTCTGCAATCCAATTTTTTTCCTAAAATCTTGTATCTGCCTTGACAATTCTCTGGCATAACCCTCTGCCTCAAGCTCTGGAGTTAAATTAGGATTCAATTTCACACTTGGAACATCTAATTTATTAATCCTATTAAAATGAATTTCTTTTACATTTAATTGATTTTTTATTATTTCCATAAGCTCTTTATTTATATCAAAATTTGAACTTATATCTGCAGCTTTTAGAGGCCATTTTAACCCTATCCCTATTTTATCTCTTTCAGATAAACCAATTTCAATTATCTTTAATGTAACATCAAACTTTAGTTCAAGTTTTTGATCAATCTTCTTCTTATCAGCTTTGGGCCAAGAAGATAAATGAACACTTTCGTCTTTTATAATTCCTTTTTTTATCAACTCCTGCCATGTTTTTTCTGTGACGAAAGGGCAGAAAGGAGCAAGGAGTTTTGTAAGAGTTATATAAGTTTCTTGAACAACAAATTTCGCTTCTTCGTCTTCAGTAGATAATCTACCCCTAACTATTTGTATATATCCTCTTGAAAAATCATTTAACCAAAAATCTTGTAATGCTCTTATGGCTGAGTGTGGATGAAGATTTTCTATTTCATCTGTAACTTTTTTTATTAAAGAGTTTAGTTTAGAAATTATCCACAAATCTTCTACCCTTTTTATCTGAATACTTTTTGAGTTTTCTACCAAATTGCTAAGATTATAAAAAATATTTAAATTATTTCTCGGTTCTTTTGCAACATGAAATCCAAATCTCATTTCTTGACTTGGATCTTGGATGCAATATAAAAGCCTCATTACATCTGCACCAATTTTTTTTGCAGCATCATCAAAAAGGATGGAATTTCCCTTACTTTTATGCATTTCTTCACCTTTTTCATCTTTTAATGTTTCATATCCATAAAGAGATTTAAAAGGAGCTTTTCCTGTTATAGTGACGCTAGCCCACATTAAAGCATTAAACCAACCCCTTGCTTGTCCAGGCATACTTTCAGATATTAGCTCTGCAGGAAACCATTTTTTCCAATATTTTCTGTCATTTAAATAATTAAGGGTTGAAAAAGGAACAATACCTGCATCAAGCCAGGCATCTCCAACATCTAAAATTCTTGAAACTTCTTTATGGCATTTTTTACATTTTATTTTTATTTCATCTATCCATGGGCGATGAGTATCTTCAAGATTATCAACCTTTTTTTTATCAGTAGCATGTTCTCTTAATTCCTTTAAACTTCCAGCAACAAATATTTCTCCACATTCACATTCCCAGATAGGTAGAGGAAGACCCCAATATCTTTTTCTTGAAATGAGCCAATCTCCCATATTTTTGAACCATTCTTCTTGCCTTACTTTTCCATATTCAGGGTACCACCTAATTTTTCTATTTTCACTGATAAGTTTTTTTCTTATTTCTTCACATTTTATGTACCATTCATCCACTAATCTGAAAACAAGTTCTTCTCCACATCTCCAACAATGAGGATACCTGTGTTTGTAAGGAACAACCTTGTAAGAGAAACCATTTTTTTCCATATCCTCTAAAACAAGTTTATTAACTTCTGAGTATTTCTTTTCAGAAAAATTTCCAAAACCCTTAGAATAAATCCCTGATTCGTCTAAAGGAGAAATCTCATTTAATTTTAATTTTTTTCCTAATTGATGATCTTCTGCTCCACATCCAGGAGCAATATGAACAATCCCTGTTCCTTCTTCTTCAGAAGCCAATTCCCATAAAACAACTTTATGCTGTGATTTTTTTTGACAGTTAAAATTTTTATAAGGCATTTCATAATTAATTCCTTCCAACATCTTTCCTTTCTTCTTCTCTAATATTTTATAATGCCCTTTCAATTCACAAACTCTTTTTTCAGCAAGCCAGTAGAAATTTCCTTCTTGTTCTACTTTTACATAAGTTATATCTTTATTTACAGCTATTGCAACATTTGCAGGAACTGTCCAAGGAGTAGTTGTAAATATCAGAAAATATTCTTTCTTTCTCCCCTTTATAGGAAATTTCATAAATAAAGCAGGATGAACAACCTCCTTGTAGCCTTCTGTGACAATGTCGTGCTTAGAGCTTGCTGTACCGCACCTCCAGCACCAAGGAACAGAATCATTTCCTTTGTATAGCCAACCTTTTTTATGGTATTTTTTTATCAGATACCAATTATGAAGATTATTATCATCAGTCATTGTGTAATAAGAACTACCCCAATCCATCCACTGACCAAGTCTTATTGATTGTTCTGTTTGAATTTTAGAAAATCTTTCAACCCTTTTTCTACATGAATTTACAAAATTCAATATCCCAAATTTTTCTATATCTTTTTTATCTTTTAATCCTAAATCTTTTTCTTCCTCTCTTTCAATCCACAAACCTTGACAATCAAACCCATTCTGAAATCTTTGTTCAAATCCTTGCATTGCTTTAAATCTCTGAAACATATCTTTATATGTTCTTCCCCATGCATGATGAACTCCCATAGGATTATTTGCAGTTATTGGACCATCAATAAAACTAAATCTCTTTTTACCTTTGTTCCTCTTCTTTAGTTTTTCAAATATCTTTTTTTCATTCCAGAACTTTAAAATTTCTTTTTCTATCTCCTGTGCATTGTACATAAATTAATTAAGAAAATAGAGATTTTTAAACTTCTCTAAATGTCATTAAAATCTCCTCTTCGCTGTATAACAATCACTGTCATGAATTTTAATATAAAATTATTGTAAATATTTTAATTCAATCTTAATTATCTTATCATCTCCTTCATTGATACTCCCTCTTCCGTCTCTATTGCTTGTCGAGACATACAAAAAGTTATTGTGAATAGTTACTGCTCTTAGTCTTCCAAATTGATTTTCAAAATGTTTTTTTAGTGTTTTTTCTTTTATATTATACTGATAAAGAGATTCTCCTCTTAAACCAGAAAAGAAAATATTGCCTTGAAAAAATACGGCTGATGATGGCGCCCAAGTTTCAGAGCTACCAGAATGCACAATCGGAGTTTTCATTGATTCTTTTGATTCATCTCCTTGAATTTCTGGCCAGCCATAATTTTCTCCTTTTTCAATAAAATTTAATTCATCAAAGTCAGATCTTCCGTGCTCTGTTGCCCATAAATTACCTTTTTCATCCCATGCGAGTCCTTGCGAATTTCTATGGCCGTAAGAATAAATCTCATTATTAAAAGGATTGTCTTCTGGAATATTTCCGTTTTCATCAATTCTCAAGATTTTTCCAGCCAAAGAATTTATATCTTGTGCATTTTCAGGGTTTCCTGCATCTCCAGTTGTCGCATATAAATATCTATTAGGACCAAATTTAATCCTTCCGCCGTCATGATAAGAAGCCCCAGGAATCCTGCTTAAAATAATTTCTTTATTTTCAAGGGAATTTTTTTCTAAATTTAATCTGTATCTTTCAATTCTGTTTTCAATTTTTCCGTCGATATTTGAAGTAAGGTATAAATAGATAAGTTTGTTTTGTTCAAAATTAGGGTGCAATGCTAAACCAAGTAACCCCCCTTCACCTATATGATTAACTCCCTCGACTTTTATTATTTTCTTGTCCTGTCCTATCCTAACTAAATTTCCAGGACGTTCTGTTACTAACATTTCTTCATTAGGAAGAAACTCTATTTCCCAAGGAATGTCTAATCCTTCTGCAACAATTTCAAAATTAGAAAAATTTTCTTCGTTATTTTTTTCATCAGGAAACATTGCTAAATAAATTAATAATGCGGCTGACAAGATTACCAATAAGAATAATATAATTGCTATATTTTTGCTAGTTCTATACTTCATAAATATTCATATTTACAATACTTAAATAATTTTGCTGATTTTAAAAATTCTTCAAAATCTCCTCTTCTGTGTCGGCTTATAGATGATTCAGTGAGAGATGTTCTAATACATCCCGCTCCACAAAATGCAGCTTTCCAGGAATAATAATACAAAATGGCTTTTTCATTTTTTTATCCTTTAAATTTTCAATTTTATCATATAAAACCTTGCTTTCGTCAGTTCCTAATCTTGAACAAATAATTATTTTATCAATTTTTAATTTATATTTTTCTAAAGCTTTTTTCAGTTTACTTAAGGTCTCATTCAGTTCTAAGCCAATATCAACAAGAATCAAAGAGTGAGCATTAATCTTTAAATTATCTTTAACAACTTCAATAAAACTATCTGCCTCATGTTTTGGAATGCTTGTTGTTTTTCCGAATTTATAGATTTGCAAGCCTGTTTCTCCAATAGCATCTAGAATAGAAGCTGAATGAATAACTTTAATTTCCACTTTTTGTTTTTTTGCTTCTTCAATTAAAGTTATATGTGTTGTCGCCATCAAAGGATTTCCATAAACAAGCAATGCAATGTCTTGTTTTTTAGCTTCTCCAATCAAAGAAAGGTTTTCAACTTTTTCTCTGTCAGATATTTCTATTTTAATTTCAAGATGTTTTTCTAATTCTTCTTTAGTATAAGGAAGCTCAACAGTGTAACTCTCTAAGTAAACCTTTTTGCTAGATTTTATTGCATGATAGGCTTCTCTAGAATATCCTTTCATGTTTAAACCAAGACCTATGAGGTATAACATATCAAAAGAAAAAGTTAAGGGGTTTTAAAGGTTTTGAAGAATAAAAGTGGAATAAAAATGCAAAAATCTTTATATAGGGGTGTTTTATTGGTTAGGATATGGCAAAGAAAATGTCTAAAAGTCTTCCACCTTTGTACACCCTGTCTTGCAAGGCTATTGGATCAGGGGATTGTGGTTTTTCTGTGACAACCCATAGCCATGATGAAGCTAAGAAAGCTATGTGGGCGCACGCAAGATTTTCGCATCCTGAAAAACTCGAGGCAATGTCAGAAGAGCAAAAGCAAGGAATGGCAAAGATGATGAATGACTTATTGTCTAAGAAGAAGTAATTGTAGAAAAGATTCATTAGAAATTAATAAGAAAACATCAAGGAATAAATTGCTGTCTTTATGAATTGGCTATTTTTGATTTAGAATTAGGAAAGATGAGTGGTTGGAGTTGATGGATAATTTTTTATATGTGGTTTTTATTGTATTT
The DNA here is from genome assembly GCA_964497435.1 of Candidatus Woesearchaeota archaeon. GTDB lineage: Archaea > Nanobdellota > Nanobdellia > Pacearchaeales > GW2011-AR1 > CAZCCD01. The sequence continues at coordinate 82,247 of CAZCCD010000003.1, forward strand.
ATAACATGGCGAAAAAGGATTATGCTAATTGGAGTAAAACCGAATTAGTTAAGGAACTTGATAAATTAAGCAAAAGAAAAAAGTATGGTATAGTTTGGGAAGAAGCTTTTATGTGATGAAATCTTTGGTGAAGACAATTTTATAGAGAATATAATCTGGCGTAAAAAAGAAGGTAGTGGACAACAAGATGAGTACTTAGTTACTGAACATGAATATATCCTAGTTTATGCAAAAAATAATAATGACTCTCAAAGAGAGCTTCCAGTGAACGAGGGGAAAAGCTTTATGAATATCTCAAAGAATATTTAAAGAAGACAAGAGATTCTCTAAAGTAAGTGGCTTGCTTTTTGTCTGAAGAGGATGGATTGGATAGGCGGGGAGAGATTTTTCTAAAGATTTATTAAATGTAAAAAGTTTATAATTTAATGAATGGGAATTTAGAGTATTTTGTGCAAAAGATTAATAGGTATTCTTCTAGTAATATAGAAATAACTGATTATTGCAGGGAAAAAATGAGCCAAAGAAATATTGAAGAGAGTTTGATTATCTCTACATTGTTCTCAAAAAATCTTCATTATGCTGAAGAACAATTAAAAAAACATAAAGGAACTGCTGAAAAGAGATATAAATTAATATTCCCTATAAGTTCTAAGTATAATCTAATTATTATAGTCGCATTTTATCAAAAGGTTTTAAAAGTTGTGAATGTTATTAAAACTAGTAAGAAGTTGGAGAAATTATGGAAAAAGCAGAAATAAAGGTAATGTATGACAAAGACGAGGATATTTTGTCTTTGTTCAAGGAAAATAGGAAGGCCAAACTGAGCCAGGAGATTAATCTACCGGATGGTGACCTAGTTGTTGATTTTTCCTCTGACGGATTAGTCGCAGGATTAGAGTTCTTCAACGCATCAAATTATTTTCCGTTTCTAAAAAATGTGAAAGTTAATAATATTAGAGCTAAAATGAGCATAAAATATGGAGAGAATGCAATTAACATCTTTTATAATGTAATGGCTTCAGGAGAGAAAGATCTACCTCTCAAACAGATTATAATTTCCCCATATAGTAAGAAGTTGGTGTTGGAGCATTGATTAGCAAGATTTCTGGTTTGAAGAGGAGGATTGGTGGTGATGGGTTTAAATTAAACTATAATTTCCTTTTCCACTAAATTTTAACAATCCTTTGTCTCTTAATATTTGCAGTTGCTGTCTAATTTTTGCTTTAACATGGCTATTCTTTGGATGAAGTTTTGACAATTCAACCTCATGTTTGTAAACATCTTGTAGATTAAATCGTCTCTTGTTTAATGAATGGATAGTATTTAGGATGTCACATGTCCAACCCCTATCGTTTAAAGGTAATTTCCTCATAAAATTAATTTGCTTCCATTGCGACAATATTTTTTCTTTTTTAATTATATCTCCCTCTTCTATCATGATTATCTTCCCTTCTGGTGGAATTTTGTTAATCAAAATGTTACATCCTACCCATCCAGCTCTTTTAGCGTTTTCTGAAAGAGGCTTCCTTTTCTCAATAATTGATTCAGTAAAGAAGAAAAAAGGAATTAAATATAAATTTTTAACTAAATAATCTAAAGTGTACTGTAATAAAAAGAAGTTTGGTCTAAAATTATTTTTTATAGACTCAATCATTACTTTGTGAGCCCCATCATTTATTTTCTTTCCAAAATTATTTTTTTGGCTTTTTAATTGAAACTTTTCTTCACATCTTGGACAGAAAAAATCATCGATAGGGTTGTTATTTGGAAAAGCTAAAATTTTCCTATTTGAACAATTTGGACAAAATATGTTTTTTCCCACCCACTTTTCTGTTATAACCCTAACCCTCTGACTATTACTCTTGTACTTTTGAAACACTTCATTTTCAAAAATAGATAAATTCATAGGACATATAGATTATTATTATTCATAAATCTTTTGTTGATGATCATCTTTAAATATACTTATCGATTAATAAAAATATGAAAATAACTCAATTTACTATCCAGAGAACATTTTTTGTGCAACATAATGGAAAAATTTATTACGTGGATTATCTTAATTCAGATGGTCATATTCTTGGTTTATTAAATAGAAATAATTGGGAAATCTACAACGAAGATTCTAATGAGCTAAATATTTATTCCTTTAAGGGCGACTCTAAGAAGAAAGAGAAGGAGACAAATGACAATAGAAAACTCTTTATTAGATTAGTCAATTTTTGCATAAAACATTTTGATAATTATCAACCCTTAAAAGAAAAGACAAAAAAAGGGGAGATAAAATTGAAGAGAGCTTGAAATGACAACTAACATAGATACAGGGGAACAAATACCTCCATGTAAAAATCATCTTTGGCTTTATATGAAAACATTAAAACATGAAGACGGACGAGAAGGTTATATGTTGTATTGTCCTTTTTGTTGGCAAAAGACAATTCACATCCCTGATTTTTCAGAAGAAGAATTTGTGAAAATGGTTTTTGAAAAGTATGATAAATCAAAGATTGGGAGAAGAACAATAAAATGACCCCCATTTAACCTTTCCCCTCTTCCCCCTCAACTCCGCCGTCTACATCCTCTACTCCCTAACTTCTGATGAGATAAAAATAGTTGAGGAGAGTCTGAAATGATGGCAAAATCCTGAATTTCCTTAACCTATATGTCTACAGAAAGTTTTATAAATAATGTAGACATATATAATCTTATGGTTTATACAGAGATTCAGGAAAGAAATAATAAGAAGTATTTTTATAGAGTTATTTCTATCAGAAAAAGAAATAGAGTTTCAAAAAAAAGAAAATACTTAGGTGTTAACTTATCTGTAAAAGAATTAACTAAAAAAGAAAAAAGAGCAGATGAGGAGTTTAGAGTAAAAAATGAGGATGCAAATAAAAGAGCCATAGAAAAAATAAAGCCAAGAATAATTAAAATTTTAAAGAAAAATAAGATAAAGAAGGCAGGCATATTCGGAAGTTTTGTAAAAGGAAAACTGAAAAAAAATAGTGATATTGATATTTTAATAGAACCAGCAAAGGGGATGGGTTTAGAATTTGTCGGGGTTAAATTAGAGTTAGAGGATGAACTTGGAAGAAAGGTTGATTTAGTCACTTACAAAGGGATCCATCCTTTAATTAAAAGAAAGATTTTAGAAGAAGAGATAAGAATATTATGAAACGAGGATTAAGATTATTTATAGAAGATATATTAGAATCAATTAGATTAATAGAAAGATACGTTAGGAATGTCTCTAAGGAGAATCTCGGCAATGACCAGAAATTAAAAGATTCTGTTGTAAGAAGATTAGAAATAATTGGAGAGGCAGTTAAAAATATTCCAGATAATTTTAGAGAAAAATATCCAAAAGTTCCTTGGAAAAAAATTGTGGGGTTAAGAGATATTATAATTCATACATATTTTAACATAGACTTCGATATTACATGGAATATTATTAAAAAAGACCTTCCAGACCTAAAAGAAAAAATGTTGAAAATAAAAACTGAAGTAGAAGCCGAAGAAAAAAGAGGGCAGTAAAGAGGATTAATTCCTTTAAACCTTCCCCCAAATCCTTATAAACCATTATTTCTTCAATATTTCATGGCATTAGATTTCAACGTTAATCTTCTTGCAGTCCTTATTGCAGGAATAGCTGGCATGGTTGTTGGATGGTTATGGTATGGCCCTTTATTTGGAAAAGTCTGGATGAAACTTTCTAACATGTCTAAAAAAGACATGGATGTTGCAAAGAAAAAAGGCATGGGAAAATTATATCTCGCTGCCTTAATAGCAACTTTAATCAGCTCTTATGTTCTTGCCTTGTTCATAGGCACTGTTGGAACAGGATTAAACTCAGCCCTATTAGTCGCTTTTTTTGTCTGGCTCGGTTTCATAGCAACAATACAATTAAGCCCTGTCTTGTGGCAGAATCAGCCTGTTTCATTGTTTATACTTAATGCTGCTTATTACCTTGTTTCTTATGAAGTAATGGCAATAATTTTGAGTTTGTGGTAAATCATTTAATAATCCGGCATTTGTCTTTCTATAAATTCTATTATTTTAGTTTAGTGATTAGAACTCTTCCAGCATTAATCCAGATTTCTTAAGCAGGAATCTTCTTTTTTTCTAAAATATAAGATTTAGTAAGTATCCAATCAAGTTTTATAAGATTCTGAACAAAAGCATTTTCAAGATTAAGTTTATAATAATCAGACTTTCCAATTCTCCTTGTTTTTACAACGAAACCAGATTCTATAAATTTATCGATGAATTTTTTAAGGCTGTTATAACTAACATTACTCTCCCTTGCTATTTCAGTAAGTGGAAAATCAAAAAAATGATTCTCTATCATAAAATCAATTACTCTAAGCTGAGGAGTATCTCCAAACTGCTCCAAAAACAAAGACTTTTCTTTTTTAGTTCTCATACTATTTTTTAGATTAACTAGTTTATAAATATTTCTATTGAAGCAAAGATATTTCTTTTTTAGAAACATTTAAAAATTATAGAAACAATACTTAGAAATGTTATTAGAAGTGGAAAAGGCACAAATTCTATCCAAGCTCGCAAGAGGAAAAGGAAACTGGGGCGCAAAATATGACAGGTTGGAGCATTTCAAAAGATTTCCAAATCTCGATAGAATAATAAAGGAGTTAGCGAATAAAGGATGGATAATTATTTGCAAAAAACCAGATTATATAGGAATATCATTAAACCCAAGATACAAGAGAGAAATTATTGGATTTGTAGAGGAAAAACTACCTTATCTAAAAGGAATGATTAAATAAATATTGATGACCTTAACTAGACATTTATCTTTTCTTTTTCCTAATCAAACTCCTGCTTGTAACTACAGCAATAAAGAAAAAAGTAAATAATAAAGCATCATTTCCAGCTATTAATCCATAAAGCCCAATTGCTAAACTAATAATTATGATTAACTTAAACCATTTTTGTCCTTGTTTAAGCTCTTCTTTTGTAACCCTAGCTAACCAATTTCCAATAGGAATTCCTAGAGTTAGGACAATCAAAGCAATTAAAAGTTTCAACACCTCATTCATGAATAGTTTAAGTTAGATAAGTTTTTAAATTTGTTCTAAGCAGATTTTAATATCTCAGAAACAGTGGATAGATACCTTTCTACATCTTTTTCATCATTATAAACCGTTAAATTAAAGTGATTAACTTTTTCTTCTCCACTAGCATGAATGTTTGAGTCTACATATGGCATAAGCCATCCTCCAACCCTAATTCGCGTATGAGTGAATCTTCTGTTGGATCTGACAGAGCCAAGTTTATAATCTGTTTCATAACAATCTCTAATATGTTGAACTCTCCAGCCAACTCTTTTCGCAGCTTCACTTAAAGCATTTTTCAAAGCCTCAGCGCTAACCTCTGTTTCCAAACTAACTTTACCCATTATAATCACAGCATTCTAAAGTTTATATCTTTTTCTATTATTTCTTGCAACTATCAAGCTCCCCTCTTATAAGTATTTCTGTTAAATAAGTTAATAGGATTATATAAATTTAATTATAATCTAATCAATCTCTAAACTTTTTTATCTCTGCAATTTCCTGCAAAACTCTTAGCTCAGAACTTGATAGAAGGTCTTTGTTTTTCTTGAAATTTTTAAACTGGCTTTGGCTTATGTCAGTATAAAGGAAATTTATGTCTTTTATTTTTCTTTCAAAGTTTGTTCCTGGAATTGAAACAGCTAATTCTTGTCCCTCAATAGCTTCTTCAACTGATTTATTTTCAGACTGAAGGTTTTTAATTTTTCCAATTTTTTCTCCTGTTTCATCAATTAAATTCAGTCCTTGTTTTAATTTTCCAGCCTCAACTCTTATTCCAAAAATTGCAGGATTTGTATTCCTGAAAACATACTGATGGAGAATTCTTGCTTTTCCTATTGTTGTCAATTCCATTAATCTTTTTTTCTCAATTTCTCTCGCCTTTTCTTCTCTCCAAATTTTTAAATTATCTATTAGTTTGTAAATGACATCATCCATTATTATTTTTACATTTCCTTGCAATTCTTTTGCATCTTCATTCATTCTTACATTAAATCCTACAATCACAGAGTCTAGTTCATTAATATCTAAATTAGCTTTAGCATTAATAATATCATTTTTGTTTATATCTCCAATTCCTGCCCTTACCACTAGAATGTTTGCCTGCCTTAAAAGAACAAGTAAAGCCTCTAAACTTCCAAGGGAATCAGCTTTTGCAATAATTCCTTGTTTGTTAATTTTGAGGGTTTCCGAAATTTCTTTTTTGAACTCTTTTTTTATTTCTTCAATATTGTCTTTAAATAATACAAAAGGCATGCCAGGTAAAATATCTGTCTTTTCAGTTAACTGCATTCTAATTCCTGTCGCTGCCCTGACATTTTTCACAGGTCTGAATTTATCATGTAAAGGTTCTATTTCTTCCAAGACTCTTATTTTATTTATTACTGGCTCTCCTTCGAGATTCGATATCGCAATTTTATTGTCTTTTGACAAAACACCGTCGTATAATATTGCCTCGGCATAATTATTTGTCTTTTCTTTTTTAACTTCAAGAATTACCCCCTTTGGTTCTTTGCCTAGTTTTAATTTATCAACAAGATATTTCTGACTCAAACCACACAACATCATTATTAATTCTGGAAGTCCTTCTTTTGTTTTTGCAGAGCAGGGAATCATGGCAACTTTTTGTGTGAAGTCTTTTATGTCCCAGAATAAATCAGCTTCAAATCCATGACTATGCAAAGCTCCCACTAAAGTGTAGAATCTTTCATCAAAAACTTGTTTCACATTTATTGATTGTGATTCAATATTTGTTTTTAAATCATCATTGAGTTTTCTCCATCCAGAGATATTATCTATTTTATTTAAGGCGATTAAAAAAGGAACTTTATTTATTTTTAGGATTTGTATGACTTCTGCTGTTTGAGGTTTTATTCCTTCATTAATGTCTATTACTAAAATCACCAGGTCAGCCAAGCTTCCCCCTCTTTTCCTTAAATTTGAAAAAGCCGCATGTCCTGGAGTGTCGATTAATAAGAAACCAGGAATGTTCAATTTTATTTTTTTCTTGTCTATCAAAGGACAGGCTTTTTTCAACTGGCTTATTGGATAAGATGTAAATGAAATTTTTTGTGTTATGCCTCCAGCCTCTCCTTCTGCAATGTAAGTTCCTCGTAAAGCATCGGCTATGCTTGTCTTTCCATGATCAACATGACCTACTACAGTTATTATTGGCTGGCGAATTTTTGTTTTTTCCATAGAATTAGATGGAAAATGAAGGATTAAAAGGTTTTGGGTTCGAAGAAAATAAAATTTGTTAAGGAAGGGTGACCGAAGCCAGCAAAGTGAAATCCTAAGATATACTTATGCTGATTGCCCCACCCAATCCTCAACAATATATTAAGGTGCTTAAAATATTTATATTTTTTGAATCTTTAGTCCATATATTAATTATTCAAATTCAAAGTCATCATGATTCTTTAATTAGAAGAGTTTATTATTAAGTTTATAAATTTGAAAGATTTAAAAACATACTTTTTCTTCAAATTTTATGAAACAATATTCACTCAAAGATCTCGACAAAATATATAATCTTGAAATTGAAAGAGTAGTGAAAATAATAAATGAAGCAAAAGCTAAGCTTGTTCTCCTTCAATTTGCAGATGGTTTGAAGGCTTATGCTGTCTCTATTGTTGATGAATTAAGAGAAAAAACAAATGCCGAATTTGTAATCTGGATGGGCAGTTGTTTTGGAGCCTGCGATTTTCCTGTTGGTGTTGAGCATTTAAAGCCAGAGATAGATTTGATGATTCAGTTCGGTCACAACGAGCTGATGCCGTCATATTAGGAATAGAGCAAATAATAAAAAATAACTGAATCACAATAATGTTTAAATAGATTTTACCCTAGTTTAAATTATGTCCTTATCAGAAATAATACAGACAGCAGTGGTAAGTGCTGATAAACCAGTATTTTTAGCGTTGGAGTTAGATAAAATTATTAGAGAAAGGAATATAACTCCTGAAAAATTCGTCCAAGCTTCACACTCCGCAGCTAAATATTTAGATTCTAGTGGAAGAGAAAAAGAATTTTATAGTTGTGTTTTGATTTATAGACTTTAAATCCACTACTGATTTTTTGTTTATTTGTTGGTATAATCTGCAAAACTATAAGTAAAAAATATATCACTGCCTTTCATCCTGAATGCCTCTCCAGAACCATAATTATAAATAACATAATCAATTCCTTCATCTAAATCCCCCTCTGGATTTACTCTTGGACTAGAAATGCTTGGGTCATTAGTTATTGTAATTCCTACCTCTAAATCAAATTTTCTAGCTAATGTAAAAAATTCTCCAAGTGTTCTTTCAGTCATTAAACTGCTTACCAACCTATTCTTAAGATCTACTCCTCTTCCCATATAAAAAATAAATTTTGATGGTTAATAAATATTTATATCCATTTCATTAGAATTGCCAAGCCGACCAAAAACAATAGTATACCTGAAATCAAATGCAGCATTCTTACATGACTGTCTTTCCAGCCTGTGACTTCATCAACTTTTGCAAAGCCGAAGTAAATTATCAAGGTTATTATCATCATTGGTAAAACAAAAATAATATTATAATAAACAAGCCATGGCAATGCTTTTAAGATTCCTAATTCAAATAACAAACCAGAGGCAATTATATAAGGACCCATTGTGCAAGGAAGGAGAAATAATGTTAGAACAAAACCCAAAACAAAAGCCCCCCATGGTGATGCAATTCTTTCAGTCATTTTTTTTGCCCGCGGTCTTAAAAATAAAGGCATCTCTGTCGCAAAGCTTCCTTTTTTATAATTAATAGAATCTTTTATATTCAAGGCTCCGAGAATCATCGATATTATCGCCAATCCATTATAGATTATTTTTGAATTCTCTCTTAAAAATTCTGCGAATATCTTAAAGAACTGCACAATTATAAGGCCATAAAACATGTATCCTAAAAAAACAGCGAGAATGAATGCAGCTCCTGCGTAAAGGACTTTTTTCCTTTTTCCAGGATTTTTAATTAAGACAGTCATTAAAACCATCGCGAGTATAGCTATCTCGCATGGATTCACAGAGTCAGCAAGTGCTAACGATGTAATCTTAATGAAGTCTGTCATATTTTACAGAATGAATTATTATTTTTAAATTTAAGTTATTTTTTGTCTCGCTTCGCTCAATTATTTTTTATTGTTAATACAAAAAATCTCTGTTTTATTACTATCTTGTTTTCTCTTTTTAGCATTAACTTATTTTAAGCGAGCTTCCAAATGTGGAAGAACCAAGGTTCTTCTAAACTCGCAACCTTGTTCGTTGTGAGTTCAGCAATTTGTCTCACAAAATTGCTCGCACTACCATTCCTTTTAAATGCAATAGGAAGCAAGCCGGATAACTATATTTTATCTCAACATCCTGTCAAAGTCTTTAATCTATCAATGCTTTGCACTCCAACATACTGCTGTCCATTAATAACCCATGTCGGAGTTCCTTTAATATCCTGACATTTATCTCTCTCATAGAAACAATCTACTTTATCTAGGTATTTGTAATAGCCTCCAAACATATCTTTTTGAGTTTCACAGTGAGGGCATCCTAATTGAACATACAAAGTTGATTTTTTACCTATGCATTCAGCAACTTCTTGCGTTGTTTGAGCTTTAGGACCTTTTACAAGAATAAATATAGCAATTACAACAACACCAATAATTACCAACCAGTTTATCCAACCACTCTTTTTTTTCATTAACATAATAATGGGCTTTTACTTTTAAATGTTTGGATAAAATTAATTCAGATATGGTTTGATGTAAATAATATAACTTCATTTATTTATTAATTGTAAATTAGGGTTATTTTATAAACTAATTATAAGCATAGAAACTTTCTCACTTCTCATTGATATTAATTTACTTATTACGAATCAAATTTAAGTTAAGGGTTTATTTTACATTGAAATAAGTTTTGGTTCAAACTCTGTACAAAGCCGAAACATTAATAAAACCAAATCTTTGATTCTAATCATGGATCTTATTATTGGTGCTACAAGCAAGGTTGCGAGAGAATATGTTAATCATTTAGTTGAAATAGGGGTTGATAGTTATTTAGTTTCAAGGTCAGGAAATCAGAATATTTTTCCTCGCACTAAGAATATAAGAGGCCATCTTGTCCAGGATTTAGCTTCTAGTGAATGGGAGATAAGTGACTTTTTGAAAAACGGAGATTTTTCACGAGTCATATATTTTGCTGCAGTAAATACCTGTAAGCCAGAATTTATGCAAGAGTCTTTTGAAGTTAATTATAATGCTGTTTCCAGAATTATAGACTCAATCTTGCCAAGAGATTTACAATTTAGTTATATCTCTACTGACATGGTTTTTACAGATAATGATTTTTGTGATGAAAATAAAATCCCTTTATCACCTTTTGGAGAATATGGAAGATTAAAGAGAAAAGGAGAAATAGCTACTTTAAGTTATGGTAATGGTTTAGTTGTGAGACTCGGGAATGTTATAGGGACAAGAAAAGATTTTTTGACAAATATTGCTTGCGAGTTAAATAAAGGACAAAAAATACCTGTCTGGACCAATGTTTATAATGTTTTTACTGGAATTAACGATGTCTTTTTAGTATTAGACAAATTAAGAGAATATCTAGGAAGTCAAAGAGTTTTTCATGCTATTTCTAGAGGAGAGCCTCTTTCTAGGCACGAGCTTGCAAGGGATTTTGTTTATTTTTGTGTTAAAAGAGGAATTTTGCCTAAAGATTCTCTTGATAGAATTAATCCTGTTAAAGCAAATTTAAGAGATGGAAGACCGAGTTTTTTAGGATTAACCAACGAGATAACTGAAAGAGAGCTTGGAATTAGCTCTGGTTCTTTATTTGAATCTATAGAAAGTAGTATGAGTAGAGGATATCCTTACTTAATAAAAATTCAATAGTCTGGCAACTCTTCTGGGTTTTCGACTCGTATTTCTTCATCAAGAGTTTTCTGGCTGCCTTCTTCCTTTAGGCTTTCTTCACTTATTGAATTTACCATTTCCTTGAATTTTTCCAGATGCTCTGCAGGAATTTTGACTCCTGCTTTTGTAAACCCAGTATATCTTTCACTCGTGACAAATTCCCTAATAGTCAAACCTTTTCTTCCAGCAAAATCATCTAATCTTACAATTATGTCAGTTGTGTTGTTTTTCGGTATTTTTCCTATGTCTTTTTCCATGAGGATTAAAGATTTAATATGTATTTAAGTTTTATTATATTGTATTTTTAAGGAAAAGGGATATCCCGATGATTATCTTGTCTGCCTTTCCAACAAGGTCCAAAATTTATCCATTCTAATTTAACTCCTGTTTTGTAATCTTCATAAATTAAACCTACATTATCTCCGTCTATTGCCTCTGTAAAAACTTCTAACCTTCCGATTTCTTTTTCATCTTCCAATTGAAATAGAGAATATGTTGTTTTTTCTGGCTCTCCGTTGACACTAACTCCCACAAAAGAGGGTAGTCTACCTTCTAACAACCTTATGCCTATATTTTTTCCAGGATGGTTTTTTACTATATAGTTGAATAAATTAGGCCTTTCTTTTTGTAGCAATTGATCTTTTTCCACCCTTTGTATTTCCATATTTTATTCTTATTTTAAGGGTATTTAAGGTTTATTAAGATTTACTTCGTATTTGCCTTATTCAATAATAGAAGTCTTAATTATCCTAACTTCTTCCAACGGCTTGTCTTGAAAATCTGTTGAAGCTTTCGCAATTTCATCAACAACATCCATTCCCTCAACAACTATGCCGAAAGCAGGATGTTTTGAATCAAGAAAGTTATTATCAACTAAATTAATGAAAAACTGGCTTCCGCCCGTGTTTGAGCCAGCGTTTGCCATTGAAATTGTTCCACGATTATTTTTATTTCCTCCAGAATGCGTGAATTCATCTTTTATTGTGTAGCCAGGGCCTCCTGTTCCAGTTCCTGTTGGATCTCCTCCCTGTATCATGAAACCATTAATTACTCTGTGGAAAATAACTCCATAATAAAACCCCTCTCTAACTAACTTCTCGAAGTTTCCAGTTGTTATAGGCATGTCATCATATAACTCAATAACTATATTTCCTTTATTTGTCTCAAGCAAAACTTTTTTCCCCATATTTTCAGTTGTTTTTCCGGTTAAAGATCCTTTTCCAAAGAGGAAAAAAGTAATAATTAGCACTGCAATTATTATTAAGACAGCACTTATTTTCATGAAAAGAAGAAAATTTAAGAGTTTTTAAATTTTAGCTAGCTCGTGAAACTCGCTAGATATTTATTATATGTAAATTAATGATAAGTAAGGTTAAACAACATGAGTTTATGTTATCACTTAAACGAGTAGTAATTAAAATTATCAATGGGCGAGCAAGTATATCTTTTTTACTTAATAGGTTTTATGTCTTTGTTATTTCTATTAGAATCCTCTTAATCCAACCAAAATATCATTCTTAAATAAGGAAGTATTGCTCTTAAAATTGTTTGGAATATCATTTTGAATATAGTAGAATTGAGTATTTAAATACAAGTTATCACTATTAAGATTAGTTTTTATATCTAATCTTTCATCTCTATTTTTATATTCACGCTTTTTGGAATTTTCATCCTCATTATATGATGCAGGACTTTTTCATTTGAAGGCATATCAATTAATCTTTTATGAATCCTCATCTCAAATCTGTCAAAAGTCGCTGTTCCGTTTCCACAAGGTGATTTTCTTGTCGTAATCTTAAGTTTTTTAGTTGGCAGAGGAACTGGCCCAGAAATCACAATTCCAGATTTTTGAGCCACATCTTTAATAGAATTACAAATATCATTTAACATCCCTATGTCTACGCTGTTTAGTTTTATTCTTACCTTGCTCATAGAATTAAATCTGAAGATTAGTTTAAAAAGGTTTTTATATAGTAATTACTTTGACTAAATATGAAAATTAAGGCTGGAAAAATTCCAAATTCATTAAGATTAGAAGAGAGTGTGGAATTTTGTGAAGAAGAAAATATTATAAGAAGATTTGTAAATGGTGATATTAATATCTATGGGTTTATGTATGAAATGGATGTAATATATGGACAGACCCAATCAAAAGATACGTATTCAATTTAATAACTAACCAATTACCATCTTTTTAGTTATCGTGATTCTCCTCACTCCAGAAATGTTTTTTATTATTTACATTTTTCAAAACATCAAAAATTATTAAAAGCAAAAAGGCAGAGCCTATGCTTATCATCCATTCAGTAAGGCTTAAGGGAGAGGTTTCAAATACTTTATTTAAAGGAGTGTATATAATAGCAAGAGTCGCCATTATTGATATTAGGCTTGCGTAAAAAAGATATTTATTTATAAGAGGAGATCTATTCAAGACTCCTTTCCTGAAAGATCTAAAATTAAATGCCCCTGCTATTTCTAAGGCTATTAAGACTACAAGTGCAACAGTTCTTGAATGAGTGACATCTCCTCCAAGTATATTGAAGTCTATGTAAAATGCTGTTAAAACTATCAAGGCCATTAGAGTTCCTGCAAAAAATAATAATAAAAATAGTTTTTTATTTAACAATTCTGAATTTTTTCTTGGCCTTTCTTCCATGATGTCTGTCGATGAAGGATTTAAGCCAAGGGTTATTGCAGGCAGATCATCAGTTACAAGATTCATAAACAAGATTTGCAACGCCAAGAGAATTGGTATAGGCCATCCTAACACAGGAACTAACAATGCCCCAAAAAATAATATAGACAGCTCTGCAAAATTACAAGATAATTGGTAACTAATAAACTTTCTTGAGTTGTTGAATATTGTCCTTCCTTCTTTTATTGCATCAACTATTGTAGCGAAATTGTCGTCTTTTAAAACCATATCAGCCACTGACCTTGAGACATCTGTCCCGTTTTTTCCCATGGCAACTCCTATATGTGCTTCTTTCAATGCAGGAGCATCATTAACACCATCTCCTGTCATTGTGATTATTTCCCCATTCGCCTTCAGGGCTTTCACGATTCTAAGTTTATGTTCTGGCCTTACCCTCGAGAATATTATAATTTTATTTATCCTTTTTTCTAATTCCTTATCACTCATATTATCAATTTCCTCACCCTCGACAATTTCACCCTCACCTAATCTTATTTCTCTTGCAATAGACAAGGCAGTTTCTTTATTGTCTCCTGTTATCATTTTTACTTTTATTCCAGCTTGCTTGCAGAGTTTTAAAGCATCCTTGACCTCTTCTCTCGGAGGATCTTCCATTCCAACCATCCCTAAGAAAATCATTTCTTTTTCAATATCTTCTTTAAGTTTTTTTCTTTTGTATGAAAAAGCAACAACCCTTAATGAATTAGAAGTCATTTGATTATGTATTTCATGAAGTTTCTTTCTTTCTTTTTCAGTAAGCCTAAATACTCCGTTATTTCTTTTTATATGACTGCATTTCTTTATAATAACCTCAAATGCTCCTTTTGAGTAAACTGTTTTTTCGTTTTTTTCTTTAACTACAACAGACATCATTTTTCTTTCTGAGCTGAAAGGAAGCTCTTCTTCGATATTCAATTTTAAGTCTTCTTTGAAATATCCTGATTTTGCAGCCATGACTAATAAAGCGCCTTCTGTAGGAGTTCCGTTAATATGAAATATTTTATCTTCTCCTGTCCTTTCAATAAAAGAATCATTACAAGCTACAGAATTTTTTATTAAGAGATTTAATGTTTCTTCTTTTTTTACATTAACTACTCTCCCATCTCTTAAGAAATTCCCTTCAGCAACATATCCAACACCCTCTACTTCAAATTTTTTATTGTCAGCGTAAATTTCCCTCACTGTCATCTCGCCTTTTGTTATTGTCCCTGTCTTATCAGAGCAGATTATTGTCGTCTCCCCTAAAGTTTCTATTATCGACATTCTATTGACTATTGCATTTTTTTTAGCCATTCTATATGCTCCTAAAGACAGAGTTGTTATTAATACAACAGGAAATCCTTCAGGAAACGAGGCGACAGTTATTGCAATGATTAAAATTAGGACTTCTATTACATGTTCTCTAGAGAAAGACGTATCTTGTGTGAATACAATAATTCCTGTTAGTAAAGCTGTTACAAAACCAATTATCGAGATATATTTTGAAATTTTATTCACCTTTTTCTGGAGAGGAAGTTCTTTTTCACTTATAGAAATCATTCCTGCTATTTTTCCGAACTTTGTGTTCATCCCTGTTTTAATTGCTTGGGCAACACATTTTCCACTTATTACAAATGAACCCATAAACAAAGTATTTTCTTCGCCATATTTTTTTACGTCTTTAACTACTTTTTTCGTTATTTCTTTTGACTCTCCTGTTAAAATAGATTCATCAACTAAGATGTCTTTTTGTTCTAATATAATACAATCTGCAGGCACTTTTTCTCCACTTCTTAAAACAATTATGTCTCCTGGAACAATGTTTTTTGAAGGAATCTCTTTTTCTTTTCCATCTCTTATGACTATAGATATAGGCATTAACATGTTTTTTAGGGCACTGATTGCTTTTTCTGCCTTATATTCCTGAACAAATCCAGTTGAAATTACAATAAAAATAACAACAAAAATTGTATAGGCTGTTATTTTTTCTCCGACAAAAAAAGAAATAATCATTGCTGTGAAAAGAAGATAAACAATAAAATTGCCTTTTAACTGCCTTAATAAAATATTTAAAGATGATACTTCGTTTACGTCTTTAATTTCATTATAACCTTCTTTCAGGAGTTTTTCTTCAACCTCTTTTTCAGACAACCCTTTTTTTTCCATTTTTTACAGCAGAATTAGTTATTTTTTATTTAAGAGGTTTGCGGTTTTGGTGTTTTATTAAATTACTATCATCCTTAAAAGGTAATTGGTTTTTAATCTACCTTCTTCTAAATACGACAATCAGAATCAATAACAAAACAATTCCTATTCCAAAAACAGGCAAGAGTATTAACCAAATGTTGCTAACTTCACCTAGACTGAAATTGTTTTTTGGACTTTCTGTTTTTTTATCTTGGTCAGTAACTTTTATCGCTGGTTCTTCTAATTTAATAGTTGGAGTGAAAGCGCCCGTCTTTTCTTTACCAGAATTATCGACTAATAAATTTGAATCAAGAGTGTTTCTTATTACATCATTATCCTTTTTATCATCTTTCTTTTTATCAATATCAAAATCTCTTGTTTCTGAAATTCCTTTATTTCCATGAATATCAACACATTCTATTCTCCAATTGTAACCCTCATCGCTGTCTAACTCTTGCCTGAATATATTTTCTACATCTTTTTCAATAACATTATCTAAATCCTCAAGATCTCCGTCGATAATTAAACTACAACTTGCTATATTTGACTCATCAGAAACTTTATACCTGAAAGTTATAGTCTTATCGCTTTTTGATGTTTCAAAATCTTCATTGTCGTCTGGATCGAGTAAAGTAATTGTTGGAGGAGTTGTGTCTTTGGATAATTCTTCTTCAATCGCGTTTTCAAATACTTCATATGGTTGTGCTCCGCTAATTAATCTTCCGTTAACAAAAAATGCTGGCACACCTGCAACACCTTTACTAATACCCTCATTAATATCATCTTCTACTCTTGACCCAATATTACTGTTATAAAAACAACTACTAAATTTATTCATATCAAGCCCTATTTCCTCGGCATAATTTTTTAAATCTGTGTCTGATAAGGCATTTTGATTTTTGTACAGAAAATCTATGTACTCAAAAAACTTATTTTGATATGAGGCACATTCTGCAGCTATTGCTGAGTTTTTGGCGTGAGGATGAATGCTCTTTAAAGGAAAATGCTTAAGAACTAATTTTACTTTTCCTGTATCTATATAATTTTTCTTTATCAACGGGAAAGTGTTGTTGTACCATCTTGCATCAAAAGGACCTTCAAAGTCAGTGAACATTTCTAAAGTAACCGGCGCAGTTTTTTGTCCTAATGTTCTTTGAAGGTCAGTTCTAGGAGGATGTTCCACTTCAAAAGGCAAATCACTAGGATATTTCTCTAAATATGCTTCTACTAATGGTGATGGAAATACCAACTCTTCTGCTGAATCTTGGATTGCTAGAACGAAAATTATTAAATTTTCATGAGGCCAGATTATAGCTATAATACCCTCATCTTTAAAAGTGTAAACGAAATTCTCATTAATCTTTTCTAATGTTAATTCTTCTTCACCTTCTTTAAGAAATTCTTTTAAGGACAAGCTGTCTTCAAACTCAATAACATTCACCCCATAAAGATTACCATCACCTTTGTCATAGTATGAAAAATACATTTTAAGAATTCCTTCATCAGATTCTGGAATTTCAATCATTGCAGATTTATCATATTTGTAATCGTCTATATCTTCTATTATCATGACCTCTCTAATTTCTGTTAGATCTACGTAAAAATCAGCTTTTGCATTTCCAGAATTTTCAAATTCATCTTCACATGTTACGCTTATTATGTAATTTTCTCCTTCTTGTGTTTCTTTAAGATTTTTAATTTGTTGCATATGGAGTTTTCCTCCAGTTATTTCCATTTCAACTGGGGGCATTCCCCCTCCATAGTATGGACCACGAAAGCCAAGGCTATACAAACAAATAGCATTTTCATCTGTTTCAACAACTAAAGATGTAAAATCTCCTTTTACTGTTGAGCCGTTTTCTGGCAAGATTATTTCTATTATTGGAGAAACCTCTTCTGGAGGTGATGTTTCAAAATCTTCATACGTATAATTAAAAGTTTTATAAAGATCTCTATCCAAAGCACTTACAACCCCAGCTAGAATTATCACCCCTAAAATTGCAAGGAACAAGATACTATTTTTTGCCATTCTAGGTTAAAATTCCAACCTATTAAAGGTATTTAAACTTTTTTATACTTTAAAAATCCTGCGAAAATTACACTCTATCCTTCTCTGTCTTTGGATGCTCCTGACCTTCCTTGATTCTTTCTTTCAGCTCTTTGATATGCCTCTGCTTTTCTATTTCATATTCTATCTTGCTGTCTTTATTTTTTTCAATTATTTGAGCAGTATATTGACCTCCGAGGAAATGTGGGAGAATTACGTAGTCTGCTCCTTCATCATAGAGTTTAAATGCTTCTGAAATATGTCTTGCAGTCACTATGATAACAATATTTTTATTCATCTTTTTCAACAATCTCAGTATCATTAAATTAGTGTCTATTTCAGGAATCGTCGAGACAACTACTTTAGATTTTTTGATATTGATATTTTCTAGAAATTCTGTGTTTGAGACATCTCCATAGATGCAGTTAACACCTCTTGCCTTCAATTTCTTTACCCTTTCTGGATTAAAGTCAACTACAAGATAGCTTTTTTTCATTCCCATAAATAACTTCATTATCGAGAAACCTATTCTATTTTCTCCAAATAAAATGTAATCATAATGTTTTTTCCCCATTGATACATCTTCCTTTGTTTTTTCTCTTTCGAAAATATTTAGATAATTTGACAGTCTTGGATAAATTTTTTCAGAATATTTTATTAAGTAAGTTGAGCCAGCTATAGTCACTAGTCCTATTAATGTTACAAAAGAAAGAATCTCGCCTTGTATATGGCCTACCTTAACCCCTAGTGCGATTAATATTAAAGAGAACTCGCTTATTTGCGCGACTGTAAGTCCTGCCATGAAACTTGTGTTTTTGCTATAGCCGAAATAACCCATTAAAACCATTACAATAAGAGGGTTTCCTATGAGGATAAAAAGAGAAAATATTGCAGCTGGCAAGATTACAGAAGATACATTAATGAAAATCATCTGCGAGCCGAGGAGTATGAAGAATGAAATTATGAAGAAGTCCCTTAAAGGTCTTAGTTTTGAACTTACTTCATAACTGTAAGGCGAGATAGAAAGAATTACTCCTGCAATCAATGCTCCAACTTCAATAGAAAAGCCTGCATAGAAAAACAAAGAAGCCAGACCAAGCCCCCAGGCAATGGAAAAGACAAATAAAAGTTCTTGAGATTTTGCGAAAAATGAGCTTAGTTTTGGCAGGACAAATCTGCTTAAGGCAATTAAAACTCCGAATATAACAACTCCTTTAATTAATGTATAAGCAATCACTGTTTCTGCACTTGAGCTGCTTGAGAGAGATGAGACTATCATTAGAATTATAATTGCTATAAAGTCCTGAACAAGAAGGAAACCTATTGAAATCCTTCCATAGAGTTTGTCTAGGGCATCTTTATCAGAAAGTAATTTCATTATTATAATCGTAGAAGAAAAAGTAAGCGCAACAGCAATGTATAAAGAAGTTATTTTATCAAAGCCAAGAGCTATTCCTATTAGATAACCTATGATTGATGTGAATATAACCTGTCCAACTCCGGTTATTAAAGATATTTTCCCAACTTCTTTGACAACCTTTGGACTTAAACTCAAACCAACTATAAAGAGAAGAAAAGCAATTCCTATTTCAGAGAAAGTATTTAATGTATCTCCTTGAGGAAGAAAATTGAAAAACAAAGGGCCCAATATAATTCCAGAAATAATATATCCAATAATCAGCGGCTGTTTAAGAATTCTCATTATGAAAGAAACACCTAAGACAACTAAAATCAATAGGCTTAACTGAATAAAAACATGACTCATTTTTCCCTCTTTTAATAAATTATAAATTAAAGTTAAAATTCCTTTTTATATTTTTTTAATGCTCTTTATCTGGTTTTTCCATCACAATAATTAATTTAAACCAAAAACAAATCTTTAATTTATGCCAGGTAGTAGATTAATAGAGATTGCAAAAGGAGGAAATTATAGGGTTGTTGAAACAAACGAAATAATTCCTGGCCATAGAATAACTCCTTATGGGATTCCTCATTCTCCCTTAGAACTTTCTGCTATAGAAGAGATTAACTCCTCGAGTAGTCTTGATTTTGAGCAAGCCCGCACTAAAAATGAAAGGCAAATTAAATCATTGGCCAATAATTATGCTAATGAGTGGGGTTCAAGCTTTCATTATCTTGAGTTTACTCACGAATCCACACCAATAAAAGACGGCTCTAGAGTCTCTTCTTTCGCAAAAATCCAATTGTATGTTTAAAGAACTAGCTATTATTTTCAATCATCATCATCTTTATCTAGTGCTCCTACAGCTTTGAAGAATCCATATGTTATCCTTAAAATTGTTTCCAAGAAAACAATAAATAACAGATATATTATTATTTGGTTGAATAAAGACGGGATCTGCGATATGTAACCAAGAACTCTTCCAAAATCGAAGAACAAATTTGGTTGAGATATGAAAACTATTAAAATTGTTAGTGGGAATAATATAGAGATATTTTGAGCAAGCTCTTTTCCATATTTTGGAGTGTATGCAACCATTCTTATCGCACCTATTAATATTACAGAAACTACCATTATATTTGTTATTCCATTACCATCGTCTATTAAAATAAGGAATATTGTGAAAACAGAAAACCATAAGAATACAATAATTGGTAAGATTAAAATATATTCTATTAAGTAAAGGATTCCTGCTAGAAATTTTGAGAAAAAAGGATGCCTTGATGTATTGTACTTGCTTAGGTTTAAATTAAGTAAGTTTTTATTCGAGATAAATTTGTGGAATTTCCAGAAAAATATGCAATAGAGAAAGACTATGAGAACAAGTATGAATAAGTTTATACTCTGCTGAGTCCATGCAGGAAATCCAGATATAAATGATGTATATCTTTCCTGAATTGACAAGCCGAGATTTTCTATCACCCCCATGAATTAAAATGGAGAGGATTGTTTATAAAATTTCCCATAATATATCTTGCAGTAATATCCAATGAACGAAACATTTATAAATAAGACTATTCTTACTAGTCTTACAATGGAAATAGAAATAACAAAGATGACTTCCAAAGGCCAGGTAGTTATCCCTCAAGATATAAGGGAAAAGGCAGAGATAGAAGAAGGAGAAAAGTTTTTTGTTTACGTAAGCGGAGACTCTATAATTCTTAAAAGAACTAAGGATTTTAAATCTGCAAAAAGCATGGAAGAATTTGAAAGAGTTTTTAAGAGTGCATGGAAAATAGCAAAATCTAAGGGGATAACAAAGGAAGACGTAGAGAAAGAGATAAAAGCTGTAAGAACTAATAAAGAATAATGTTAAAAGTTGTCCCAGATACAAATGTATTAGTTTCTGCTTTTATAGCTGAAGGAAATGAATACAAGGTTTTAAAGTTAGCAAGATTAGGTAAAATTCAGTTAATTCTTTCTCCAGAAATCTTAGAAGAATTTAATGACGTAATAAGCAGGGAAAGATTTGGTTTTTCCAAAGAACAAATATCTGATTTCAACACACAAATACTAACTACAACTTCTAATTTTGTTCAAATCAAGGAAAAACTGGATGTTGTAAAAGATGATCCAGATGATAATAAAATTGTGGAGACTGCTGTTTCAGGAAAAGTAGATTATATCATTAGCGGGGATAATCATTTGTTAAAGCTAAAGAAGTTCAGGAAGATTAAGATAGTTAGTGCAGGAGAGTTTTTGAAGAGTGTTTAATATTTTATTTAAGAGCTACCATGTTGGTAATAATCCAAATATTCCAGCGAGACTAACCACAAAAGCCCAATATTGCAACAGTATAAGTATGAATGCTATAACTTTAGGTTTACCTTTAATGTTTTTCACCACCCACGATGCTAACAAAAATCCTAAAGCAATGGGAATTAATCCAATTCCCAATGTAGAAATAACAAAAATAAATAATGTAAAAAAACCCATGATTAGAAAAACAATAGGGGTTGGTATTGCAAAAGCAAGAATTATGTACTCTAAAAAATATCCATAGCCAAATGCAACAATCCATCCTTCTGCAAAATTAAATGTATTAATTACTACTGTTATCAGATAGGTCGCTAAAAATATAAAAAGAGTTTTATTATGGCCATGTTTTTTAAGATAACCTAAAAAACCTCCTATAAAAACAAAATTTCCAATAAATAAAAGAATGAACAAAACAGACATAAATGTGATGGTTGAAGGTGTGTTTATGGTAAGATACGAGACGATCAAGATTAATGTGAATATAAAGCCAATAACCCCTCCAACCCAAATTGCTTTATTTTTCATTTTTAATAAGTAAAAGTAATATTACAATTGTCTTTGATCCATGTATGGTATGGTTCAACACAATACCACATTATTTCGGGAATAATTCCTGGCGAACAATCAATTCCATCATAGTTTGGGCAGGTATATTGTCCTTCAACGACCAGACAACTTTCTCCTTTTAATTCTCTTGAACGCCACCAACCACTTTCACTTTCAGTGCAAGCAATCTCCTTAAAACTTTCATTTATTAAAATGCCTTCGTTATTTATTATGAAGTTATTTTCAATAGTTTTTGTACCGCATGATGTACAAACGGTTGCACAAGCCTGGCCAGGTCCACAACTACTACAACATCCAAAGCCATAATTTGCAGTAAGATTAACGTACCACTTATTATCTAAAAAACTAATTTCTTCATCAATGATATTCCAAATATCATTAAGAGGCACCCCCTCCATGTTTGCAGATGTAGAATTCTTTGCTATCTCTAAGATTTCTGCTTTAGAAAATACCTTAACTAATTCACATTGATTGTTAACACATTTTGGCAGGAAAAACTTATTACATAAACTCCCAGTACAACCAATATTAGTGCAATCAAACTGAGATTCCCAATATTCTGAATAATTTTTATTAACCGAAGTGTAAAGGCAGTTAGAACCGGCACAACAATTATTCATAACTTGCACACAATCACTATCTTGTTCACAATACTTCATTTCTTCTATTGTAAAATTCTTAGGAATGGTTTCTTCTTTATCAGGAAATCTGCCAAAATTTTCTAGGCATTCAACCTCAAATATTCCTGCTTGAGAGCAAAATTCCACATTATATGACTCTAAAGCTACTCTCAAAAAACAATATTCTTTTGTACCATCGCGCCAAGGAGAAGTCCATCTAACTTTTGGATCTATCGTATCCGTAGAACCTAACCTGTTACATATGTTTGGAGCATTTTCTTTTACTGCATAATTGCTAATACACATTTTTCCACCATCAAAAAGATTATTTGGAAAAGAGTAACACAAATCAGCGTTATTTATAATGTAAGGAAGATTTTTTAGAAGAATAAGTAGAATAATTAAGGAAAATAAGACTATGACTGATATGAGTAATGTTCTTTTTTTCATAAATACTCCAAGAACCTAATACCTTTAAACTTTACTAAATTAATTACAGCTTCCTCCCACACTCCGCGTAATCTTCTCTTCAATAAATTTAAATAACAATCTTTCTTATTTTAATTATGATAGACATAAAACTCATTCGTGAAAATCCAGAGCTTGTAAAAGAGAATATAAAAAAAAGATTTAAGGATCACTTAGTTCCTGTTGTCGATAGAATTAAGGTTTTTGATGAGGAATGGCGTGGATTTAAGTACGAAGAAGATAAATTGAGGTCTGACAGAAATAAAATATCAGAAAAAATAAATCAGGCTAAGAAAAACAAAAAACCGGTTAATATTCTTTTAAAACAAGCTAAACAAATTCCTGTTAAAATAGAAAAGCTTGAGGGGAAAAGAAAAAATCTTGAAAACGAAATTAAAAAACTTCTAATGCAGATTCCAAATTTTCTCGACAAAACTTCTCCTATTGGAAAAGATGAGAAAGACAATGTCGAATTGAGAAAGTGGGGGAAAACTAAGAAAAATCCTAAATTAGTTAATCATGCTGAATTAACAGAGAAAATGGGTTTTGCTGATTTTGAGGCTGGCAGAAATAACTCTGGGCAGGGATTTAATTATTTGCTTGGAGAGATTGCAAAGCTAGATTATGCTCTTCAAAGATATGGTCTTGACTTTTTATCTAAGAAAGGATTTACTTTTGTTGTTCCTCCAATGCTTCTTAATCATGAGGCTTTACTTGGGGCTTTAAATGGCTTGCAGGATTTTGAAAATGTTGTTTATAAAATTGAAAATGAAAATTTATATTTGATTGGGACAGCAGAACATTCTCTAGTTTCGCTCTTTAAAGACAAGACAATTCAAAAAAAAGAACTGCCAATAAAACTTTGTGCTCTCACCCCTTGTTTTAGAAAAGAAATAGGTGGTCATGGTGTTGACACAAAAGGACTTTTTAGAATGCACCAATTTAACAAAGTTGAACAAGTTGTTTTCTGTGAACCAAATAGGTCTTCTGAAATCCTAGAAGAAATGCAGAAAATAACAGAAGAATTTTTTAAAACCTTGGAGATTCCTTTTAGAGTAATTGCTATTTGTTCTGGTGATCTTGGAAATAAGTTTTCAAAGCAGTATGATATTGAAGCATGGTTTCCAAGGCAGGGGGAATATAGGGAAGTAACAAGTGCAGGAAACTGCACTGATTTTCAGGCAAGGGCTTTAAATATAAAATCCGATGATAAAGGGAAGAGAGAGTATGTCCATATCTTGAATAATACAATGGTTGCAACATCAAGGGCAATGGTTGCAATACTTGAAAACTTCCAGCAAAAAGACGGAAGCATAAAAGTTCCTAAGGTTTTGTGGAAATATGTTGGGAAGAAAGTGATAAAGAGGAAAGAGTAATTTTTCTTGCTAACTAGGAGATTATTCACTCTAAAGGTTCTCATTAAATTTCTTAATGAATATCTTGGCTACAATAGGATAATGATCTGAGATTTTAGTTTTAATGCATTTAATATCGGACATATCAAATTTATTTTTATGGGCAATAAGATAATCTAAAGTAATAGGGATTTTGGTTTATATGTGCTGCTAATTTTATTTTAAATTTTAATAAAGAGGTTAGTTATATATAAAATTAAGAAATATTAATTATAATATTATTACTCATGCTAACGAGCAAATCTGCTTCTTCATTTTTTATTTTGTTTTCTCTTTGTGCGTCAACTTCTTTTATAAATGACTGAAGCTTATTAATCGCATCTTGTCTCTGATTAGAATTTAATGCGGTCAATGCATCTTTCGCGGCCTGAAGTTTAGTATCTAAACTACTTTCAATACCTTGCTGTAAATTTAATGTTTTAACTTGATTTATTAATTCCTCTATAGTATCCTTGCAACCATTTGAATTTGCATCAAAGCCGCTCGAATCTTCTAGAGGGCACTGATCGAATTCATCACGAATGCCATCGCCATCTCTGTCGAGTTGGAGGATTAAGTTTACGGGCCGAATAGGGTCAATTGGTTGGCCTAGAGAGGCAAAACCACTAGCAATAACCTCATCAACAATAATTTCTCCATCCGAACTAGACATTTGAAATGTTATATTATAAGGACCATCTCCTATACCTATGCCAGTAATATTATAAAATCCCGAGATAATTTCGCCAAGAAGAATTTCTTGGGGTTCTGTTCCTGGTCCAGAGTAACCTACACTATCGCCTATTTCATTAACACTCGAATTTAAAGTAGGATCAAAGCCTATTCTTCTCCCTAAAGGATCTGTAAAAAGAATATTAATTGGGGAGTTACCCTTACCTGTACCTGCCTTACAATCCTCATCTCCTATGAGAGCATAATGTACAGCATCTCTTGTACCATAAGGTCTGTGTAATCCTGCTTTTTCAGCTAAAGTGTCTATATCTTCACCTGATATACTTTTTTTATTTTTATTACTTGAATTTATGCATGAAGTTACACCATTAATAACTTCACAAATTACTATATCCACTGCTTTTCCTACTTCATGTAGAGATGTATTCTCCTTGCACACACCATCTCTAATTCCATGTTTAGCAATTTCTTCATCTACCTTTTTCTTAAGTTCTTTACATTTTGAATTATTAAAATCAGCATTAAGTAATGAAGTATTCCTTTGTTTTATTTCATAAAAATGCGCTTGATAAGCTGTTGGTCTAAACCCGGATGTAACCTGAAAAGTCTGAATACCGGGTAAATTCAATATAAGATTTTCAAAATTATCAACAGAATTGTTAAGAGTCTGGTTCATATGAGCACGATCCACTATCTTACCATTTGCAGCTTCAAATTGTTGCGCCATGTTAGGAACAGGAGGAGTATAATTAACTTCTAGCTCGCTAATTGGGGTAAGATCTTTAATAATATTACCTGACTTATCAACGCATTCAGGTTTGGAGGGGCATGAAAACGTACATCCTATTTTACCATCATCATTCCATCCATCAGTGGTATCACAGGTATTATCCTTTCCTGAACCCGATGAGTTTACTATTATAAAATCACCACGTGCATTAAAACATGCCTTATTGTTATTTACTGTATTATTATGTGAGTTTCTAAAACCAATACCATGAAGAGTACTATTTTCTACTATATTATTAGTAATAGTATTGAAATTGGAAGAAAAAATAGTGATAAATCTATTCCCAGCAGGACCTTTCAAAATATTTGATGATAGTATGTTAAAGCTAGAATCAAAAAATATAATAAAATTAAGAGTGTTTGATGAGACAGTGTTAAAATATGAATTTCTAAGAGTAATTAATCCTGAACCGAATCCAGTTTGTGTATTAGAAGTTATCACATTGAAGTTGGAGTTAAACAGATGAACATCATTAGAATTCGAGGTAATCGTGTTGGTATTAGAAGATATAAGTGAAATTGCACCTATATTTGAAGCTAGTAGGTTAGAGTCTGAATCGACAATACGAATAGAACCAAGATTATAGAGAAGAGTGTTAGCATTAGCATTAGTTAATTCTATTAGTCCGTATATTGCCCTGCAATTTTTTATTGTGACTCCAAACTTAGAATCCAAAAATATACTATTAAGGTCAGCATCATTGCAATCAAAAGTGACGGAGTTTGAGCAGATATCTGCGATAAATCTAATTGGAGAATCAGTTGGGCCATTAAGTACATATGAATAAGTAACATCACAACCAGTACCCCTTGCATTTATGCATTCAGGGTCAGTCCACGGGCATTCATCACAGGTATTAGGAATTCCATCAGGACCATCACCTGGACCATGATTTGGTGGGCACCCTCCTTGCATGCAACCACGATGAATACAACCTGGATGAGATAGAACTAAATTATCACCAGTAAAAATGATTATAAATGTAAAAATTATTATTAGATTTATTTTTTTATTTTTCAATTTTGCCTCTAAATCCCATCAATTAGATAAAATAATACACTAAATTATTTAAATTTTGTTATATTGTAAAATAAACTTTGAAACTTAACATTTTTAATATTGATAATAATAAAAAATTATCTGAATATAGCTTTAAAAGGATTTTTCCCTCTTCGTAGCATTCTTGCTCCTATTTTCCAACGCCTCCACTCCCTTTCTACATAATGTCTTACAGAATAAGATTTAAGCCTTTCTTTCAACTCGCTTAAATTATGTTTGTCTAGATATTCTCTTAACATTGTTCTTGCACACATAGCTGAACGATTATATTTATCTAGTAAAGATTCAGATATTCCTTCATTCTGAACTTCTTGATGAAGGTTTCTTTCTTGATTCAACATATTAGCTATATGGTAAACCCCAAATGCAGCAACACCTCCATAGATTGGAATTTTTATGAGGAGAGAGTGATCTGATTCAGCAATTGCGAGAGAGCCTGAGAGAGCGCATAAAGTCCCAAAAGGGTCTGTTTTAGCAATTCCTATTGTGCCCCCCAATTAATTTGTCAAGCACCATAGATTTTAGGAGATTTTTCAGTTTAAAAACTATTATGTGATTTGAACCAATAGTTTTTTAAACAAATTTTCTATTTTCATTATATGCCCATATGGTCTAACGGCTATGACGCTAGCCTGTCGCATGGCGAGGACACCTAACGGTTTCCTTTAACTCGCAACCTCACTCGTTGTGAGTTTAGAAATTTGTCTCGTGAAATTGCTCGGCTTAACCTTCCCTAAAGGGTTCAACGCGGAATTCATAATGACACTTTTTTCGCTTGACTTCCCTTAAGAAATTATGGGGAGAAATGCAGAACGCTGGAAACCCGGGTCCGACTCCCGGTGTGGGCGTAGAATTTATATAATAAGATTTCTAGGAAGGTAGAATGGGGATATTTGATTTTTTTAGAAAAATAACTAAGACAAACAATTTTGAAGAGATTGTTATAGAAAAGCTAACTTTTTTTGAGATTGAAAATTGGATTGAAAGGAGAATAAGAGAAAATGAACTTAAGGAGAAAGAGATTCTCTTTGTGGCCGGATGGAAGATTAAGGATTTTATTAAGGAACTTAGAGAGAAAATAGTAATTTTAAAGGGTGTTGATGTTGATGCAAGAAAGGAGAAAGATGAGATTAAAAACATTGTAATTGATAGTAGAAAAAAATATATAGAACTTGTGGAAGACTTAATTGAAAGATTAAATAACCTAGAAGAACCAAAATTAGAGAGATTTATTGAGAGGATAAATAAGATTTTCTTTGATTTTAATAAAAGCTCATTTAAGAATTATGAAAGGGCTACAATTTTAATTGGAAAAGAAATGGCAAGTATAAAATTCGGTGTAAGAGCTTTTTCTAAGGACCTATTAAAAACATACGAAAAAGGTAAAAGTGTTGTGGATTTTTTTAAAAGGATCTCTTTAGTTAAGTCGAAATTAGATATGATTCCTTCCATTGATAGAACCTTTGGAAAAATTAGTGAAACGATACTATCTCTTAATGGAAAGATAATGGATAAAGAAGAAGAAAATAAAAAAATCTTGGAAGAAATAGAAAAAATTAAGAAGAGTTCTAATTATTTGGGGTATTTGAGAAATCAAAAAAAGATCGAATCCCTAAAAGAAGAGTTAAAAAATGATATTTTTAGATTAAAACAACTTCTTGATTTTAAGGCCTTAGCTAATTTTTTCCACATAAACGAAGAACAAATGAATATCTTAAAAAATTATAAAGAAGATTTTTATACACACTTTATAGAAGACGATGGAAAATCAATTATAAGTTTGTTAGATGAAGCTAAATTAAACAATGAGAAAATATTAGATAAAATAGAAAAAATATATTCTAAATTAGAAGAAACAAAAAAACATGAACAAGAAATAAAAGAAGACGAAACCCAAGAATTATATCCTAAAATAAAAGAAATTGTATTAGAAATTGACAATCTAAAAATAGAAAAGGCTAAAGAAGAAAAAAGACATGAGAAACTAAAAACAAATAAGGAAGAGTTAATTAGTATATTAAAACAAGAGCTTGGTAAGATGAATGTGGAAGTAATTTGAGTTCTTTGGACTGTCTCAAACAATTACTTTATCTTTAAACTTAACTCTTTCCTCTTTATAAGTAAATGTTTCAACAATTCCACCGTAATTTCTTTCCAAATGAGAAACTGTTTCTTCAGCTAAATGTTCAGGAGTAGAAGCTCCAGAAGTAACTCCCAGATTTCTAACTGCTTCTAACCAAACTGGTTTAATATCTCTAAATGTTGAGATTAAATATGCATCGACATTATTTATTGCTGCTGTTTCAACTAACCTTTGTGAATTAGAGCTGTTCTTACTTCCTATAATTAAAAACAAGTCCACCATTTTCGCCATTGCCATTACAGCTTCCTGCCTGTTTGTCGTGGCATAACAGATATCATCTTGAGGCATTACAAAATTAGGAAAATCTGTTTTTAGTGCTTTGACTATTGGTTCAACATCATAAGAAGATAAGGTTGTTTGAGTTATTCCAGCGACTTTAGCCTCCCTAGGTATTGAAAGCCTCTCGACATCTAGAGGAGTCTGAACTAAATGAATTCCCTGAACCTGCCCCATTGTACCCCTTACTTCTTGATGTCCCCCATGGCCTATCAAAACTACTTCATACCCTAATCCAAAGTATTTTCTTGCTTTTGTGTGCACTTTACTAACTAAATCGCAAGTAGCATCGTTCACTCTCATGTTTCTTTTTCTAGCTTCTAGATATACTGATTCAGGGCTCCCATGCGCTGAAAGAACTACTCTAGCTCCATCAGGAACTTTAGAGATATCTTCAACAAATATGGCATTATAATTTTCTGTTAAATCTCTCACAACGTGTTCATTGTGAACAATTTCATGAATCATGTAAATGGGTTCACCTGGAAAAGCTTCCGCAACTCTTTTTACAGTATCTACAGCTACTTCAACTCCAGCACAATAACCTCTGGGCTTTGCAAGAATAATTCTTTCAAGCATTCAATTTAATCTAATGAGCAATTAATAAACTTAATGAAAAATATAAAAACCCCAATTTCTTTATAATAAGGTCAAATGAAACAGGTAATTTTAGACACGAGCTTTATCTTGACATGTTTGAAGCAGAAGATAGATTTCTTTGAAGAACTTGAACTTGAAGGATACCAAATAATAATTCCAAAACAAGTCTTAAATGAGTTAAAAGGATTAAAATCAAAACTTGCCTTAGATCTTTTAAGTTATCATAAATACAAGACCATAGATTTGGATTCTAAGAATGTTGATGATGGGATAATCAGGTATGCAGAAGAAAATCCAGAGGTGATTGTAGGGACTCTAGACAAAGGAATACAGGATGAAATTAAAAATAAGAAGATTATAATTAGGGGAATGAAGAAGCTAGAGGTTGTTTGAAATATTAATAAATTTTTTAGAAAATTGTTTTTCTATTGACAGCTCTCACAACAATCCAATGCAAAATTGCAAATATAAAAATAAATCCTGCAAGAAAAAAGAGAGCATAACTATTGGTTTTATCTATATAAAATACAATAATTCCTAATGCCAAACTAACAAAAGCTAAAACAAAAGGTATTACTGGGTGGGGTTTTCTTGAGACAATTCCTCTTCTTTCTAAGCTCTTTATGTAT
Organism: Candidatus Woesearchaeota archaeon; assembly: GCA_964497435.1. Lineage (GTDB taxonomy): Archaea > Nanobdellota > Nanobdellia > Pacearchaeales > GW2011-AR1 > CAZCCD01. Next base: position 113,112 of record CAZCCD010000003.1, read on the forward strand.
CTTAAAAGATTCATTTTAATTATCTTTGTTTCTTTTCTTTTTAACTCTTTATCTAGAATAAACTCCATCACACAAAAATATATAAACTTCCCATACCCTTCAGTTTTATGGGATTTAATCTCTTTTATAAATTAAATTATGGGAGGTTAATATAAATTGAATAAACTTTTAGCTTTAGGAATTCTGGCTTTGGTTTTAGGAACAGCTTTTGTTATTGTTTCTACACCGAGTGTGAGTGCGACACCCTATCCAACATCAATTTTACCAGGACATTGTATGGATGATGAATTATATGGATGGGATGCTAATTATGTTGGTGGTCCTAGAATAGGCCAAGAACCTGCACCTTCATGTCCAGGCATTGATTAAGAATTATTTTAATTTTTTTATTTTATTTCTGCCTCTCCCACTGCCCAACTAGTTGGTTGTGAACCCAGATCTCTTTCTCTTTTAGTAAATGCAATTATGTAATATTCTCCGGCTTTTAAGGTGTCAGGAATTTCTACGTTTAAAGCAAGAAGAGCATTAGGGTTTTCCATATTAAGACTTTTTGTGAATATTGATGGAGGAAGTCCTTCGTTAGATTTTGTTGTCATCCTTTCTTTTGTTTCGCTTGTGCTGCCAATATCAAAATACCATCTGGGAGGCAAATCCACTATCACTTCAGCTTTTCTTTCTTTTTTAGGAGTTAATGAAAGATACAATTCACTATTGCTGCCCGCATCTAAAACAGGGATTAACAAGTTTTCTTCTCTTCCTCTAGTTAATATTATGTCTGGATATAGTTCAGGAAATCCTCCTGGACCAAGTTGTTTTATTTCCCATGGTTGTAATCCATATTTTGGAAATGTATAAACAAATCCCTTTTCTGTTGCTTTATCCCCACTTCTAACTCTAACTCCTATATGAATATCTTTAGTTTCATTATTTTTTCCAACTATATGAAACGGCTTAGTATGAATTTTTTTAGAAATTCTTGTATCATCACCCATGACAAAAGATACGGCAACTCTAGAAGAATCTCCATCTATAATTTTTCCTTCTGGAGTCATTATTGAATAAATAACTGAAAATTCTCCTCTTGAGCTATCTCCATTTCTAGCTTTTCTCCCAGCAATTTCTCTAGTTGAGAGATAAACATTTATCAATGCACTTGCCCTATCCCATTTCTTGCTAGGATCTCTTGATCCATTTGAATCTATCGGAAATAACATACTGCCGATCCCATCAACCTTTAATCCTCTAAAAGGAGTTGTTGAATAAGCAACATCTTTTGCATTTTCAAAAAATCTCCTGTCAGCATCTGTTGTTCTTGGGTCTCTATATTTATCAACAATGCCACAAGAATTCTCAGAAGGATCGATTGTAACAAGTCTTTTTATATCGTCGCTGGTTGAGAGGATTTCAAACTCTCCTTTTTTATCTCTTTCAATTCTGGCTTTAAAACCATTTGGAAAAGTGTAAACATTTGCAGCACGATTCTCAATTTCTCTATCAGGCACTCCCAATCTTGTGATAAGTTGGAATAAAATGTCTCCTGGTCTGGCCCCCCATCCTAATGCTGTCTTAACTCTTTCTTCTAATTCTCCTTCAGCTTCTAAAAATTCATTAACAACAGAGGTTTTTATAGGATCTAAAACATACAGAATAGTTTGAGCATTTTTCATCACTTTATTAGAATCTTCAGGTAATCTTAATTCTAAAATTCCTCTATAAAGAGTTGCTTCTCTTGACATTTCTCCTTTATAAGATGCAGCCAACATTGATAAGTCTGCAACAGCATAAAAATAAGCCCAATTATCTAAAGTAAGGTTTTTAAGGCTGGAATAAAATTCACTATTCTTAAACTGTGAGGATTCAATCACATAACTTCCGGTTTGAGCATTTACATTTATCGGGGTAGAAAAAGCAATGGCTGTTGCTGCAACAAAACTTCTTCCACTTTGAGATCTAAAAGTTTTGTTTAATTTATCTATTAATCCCATACTCTACATAGGCATAACTTCTATATATAAATTTTGCTTTTTGGGAACAAATATTTATCATCTATTAATAACATGAAATCCAGATATTATTTCCTTAAAAAAATCCTCAAGATTTGCTCTTTTACTTTCAGGCAATTTGTTCGTATTATCTAATACTTGAATGATATATCCTCTCTGATTTTTAATTAACGTAGCTATTAAATGTTTTACTTCACTAGTTGTGCCTTTATAATTAACTGATGAAATTGTTTGATGAATCAATGCTGGGCAGTTGTCAATTACAATGTTCTCGTCATTTCCCCTATATTCTTTATTTTCAATAAATCTCCTTGGCACAATTCTGGCAATTGCCATTCCTATATAATATCCTTCTTTTGAAACATTATGAAGAGTGTCCAAAGATGTGACACTATCGACCCACATCACACTTAAAATTGCTTTATCACTAAAAAATCTGTCAATTCCTTCACTGCTCGTGTTTTGAGTTTGTCCAGTGCTGTCTGGGTTAAGTGTGTCTACTTTAAACCCCTCATTTAACGGATTAACACTTAAGCCATACCTTCCAAGATTGCTAGTGTAAACTAATTTTGTTACCTTTTCATTAACTTCATCTTCTATTAAAACATTTTCAAGTCTTGATGTATCTTTAGATAATGGATTTGCTGTTAAAGAAGAAAAACCGTTCAGGCTTGGCCAGGTTAAAGAAGCAACCATTAAATATGGTAAAATTTTCATTAAATGCTCTAATTTTTATTATTTTTAAATTTTTTGTATGCAGAAACTTTAAAAACCAACTTTTACTATTTTTTACAACTATCTAAAGATAAAATTAAAATAAAATGTTCTATTTAAGTGAAGTTGAAGATTATGTAAGAGTCGCGCCAAAGCTTTTTGGTCTGCCTACTATGGAGGCTATTGAAGAACAACTTAAAGAAATTTATTCTAATTATTACGATGAAGAGCTTGGAAAAGTCATAACTGTCGTAGAAATCCTTAATGTTGGAGAAGGAGTCATGATACCCGGAGATGGCGCTGCATATTATAAATCAGCATTCAAACTCTTGACATGGAAGCCTGAATTACAAGAGCTTTTATTTGGTGAGATAGCAGAAATAACTAATTTTGGAGCTTTCATTAACATGGGAGTAATGAGGGGGATGATTCATATAGGTCAGACAATGGATGATTATGTTTCATTTTCAAAATCAAATGTTCTAACTGGAAAGGCTTCAAAGAGATCATTGAAGGCAGGAGATTTATGCCTTGCTAGAATAGTTGCAATAAGCCATAAAGGTGAAGAGCCAAAAATTGGATTGACAATGAGACAGCCGGGTCTCGGTAAATTAGATTGGATTAAAGAAGATCAAATTAAGAGAGAAAAAGCAGAGAAACTTGCTTTGAAAGTAGAAGAGAAAACACCAAAAAAAAGCAAGAAGGAGAAGAAAGACAAAAAATGAAACAAAAAATAAATTATAAATTTCCATTTTATTTCCTTTGGAGGATCAAATGAAACAAAAAGCATGCAAGATTTGTAACGCAATTTATGAGACAGGAGATAAATGCCCAAAATGCGGGGCTAGAGAATTCACAGATAATTTCAAAGGAAGAATTGTTGTTGTAAATCCTGAAAAATCAGAAATGGCTAAAAAATTAAAAATTAAAGGTAAGGGAAATTATGCAATTAAAACTAGATAACATGGAATTACATAAAGTTTCTAAAGAATTTGAGAACAAATTATTTAAGAGGAAAGAAATAGAATTTGTTATAGTTTCTAATTCTGTTCCAAGCAGAAAAGATGTTGAAGAAATTATTTCAAAAAAATATTCAACTAACCCTGAAAATATAAAAATAAAGAAGATTCACGGGAAATTTGGAACCAAAGAATTTAATATTATTGCTAATGTTTATGATTCTGAAAAGGAAAGAGATTCTACAGAGTTTCACAAGAAGAAAGATGTAGAAAGAAGGAAGAAACCTGAAACTCCCAAAGAAAATCCTAAAGAAGAAAATAAACCCGAAGAACAAAAATCTGAATAACAATGGCTGATAAAGGAAAAAAAGGAAAGAAGCCCCATAAAAATAAACCGACTAGCAAGAAATATTCTAAGTATAAAATAGATGGCGGAAAAATAACAAGGGAAAAGTTCTGTCCAAGATGTGGGCCAGGAATATTTTTAATGAATGCAAATGACAGAGTTTATTGTGGCAAATGCCATTATAGCGAGTTCTTGACTAAAAGTAAATAATATCAATAATTAGTCAAGGACGAGCAGAGTTTATAAGTAAAGCAAAATAAAATATTAATAGTTACTTATGAACGAGTAGAATTCTTGACCAAAAGTAAATAATATCAATGAATATTAACTTATTCCACAACTTTTTTAATTTTAATATAAAATTGGGCAAATTAATTCCAATAACAAAGTTATCTTCACAGAATTAATTTATTAAGCCCGCAAATTAATTTACTCTTTTGAGTTAATTTGAATATGATATTTTAATTTAAACCCTGGTCAGCGATATTCTTCGTTTTAAGCCTTTCTAATTTCTTCGAAATTATAAACCCTGGGATAGATGTATTGAGTATCAAATAGTTGCCCAATACCTCTATCCTGGGGAAAAAGAGGTGATAATAAATATAATCATTACTAGTATTTAAATCTTTCTATCCTGTTACTCTTTTGAAATGACAAGAGGTAATTCACTTTTAGTAGTATCTCTAATTACCTTTTTAGAGTTTATATACTTATTATTAGGCACTACATTATTCACTATTTAGGCACTATACTACGGATTACTTTACAAACAATTATAAAACTCCTTTATTTATAAATTTAATGCAAAGGCAAGAAAAA
>CAZCCD010000003.1:117962-124222 GCA_964497435.1 Candidatus Woesearchaeota archaeon
GAATCAGATTCACGACTTGCTTTTTAACAGAGAGATTGGTTGGCAGGAAATAATCTACGACTTAATTAATACAGAACAGCTTGATCCTTGGGATATTGATATTTCTATCTTGACTGATAAATATCTCCAAAAAATACAAGAACTTGAAGAAGCTGATTTTTTTGTTTCAAGCAAAGTTTTGTTAGCTGCGTCACTTCTCTTAAGAATAAAATCTGAAATTCTTTTGAACAAGTACATCAAAAGTATAGATGAAATACTTTTTGGAAGGAAAGAGGAAAAGAAATATATCCAGGAAAGAATAGATTTAGAAGAGGAAATTCCAGAGTTAGTTCCTAGAAGCCCAATTCCACGATTTAAGAGAGTTACCTTACAAGAGTTAATGGAATCTTTGGGAAGAGCAATAAAAACAGAAAATAGAAGGATTGGAAAGGAAATATTAAATAAGAATGCTTTAAGAGAGGCAGGAATTGCTTTGCCAAAAAGAAAATTTAGCATTAAAAACAAGATAAAAGAAATATATTCAAAATTATTTAAACATTTTAAGGAAAATGGAGATAAACATAAAATTTCTTACACCGAATTTATTGGAGATGATAAAGAAGAAAAAATAATTTCATTCTCTCCGTTATTACATCTTGAAAACCAAAAAAAAGTCTGGCTTGACCAGGAAAAACATTTTGATGAAATTTATATTTGGCTTAAAGACGTTTACTTTAAACATAATCCAGATCCATTTGCTGATTTAAAAGAAGAATTAAATAAAGAAATTGCAGATCTTGATAAAGAAGGAAAAAAGAGGCTTGAGAAAATCAATAGGGAGTTTGAGAATCCGCTTGCTGATATGTTTGATTGAGTTTATACTTTAACTTAAATGAGCCGTATCAGTCCCTGCCCCCATATGCGCGCCACTTGAAATAGGCGATGATGAAGTCTTGTATTCTTTGGGTAGGTGTTCTGAGTTCCTCTTTCCTAATTATATCCCTTGTTTGGTCCCTTATTTGGGCTATTAATTCGTTTGTACCTAAGTGTGTGGGTGCTTCACCAGCATCTCTTCTTTCCATTTCGCTTGAACAATAAATTCTTAACCCATTTTGTCCAATAAATTTTTCTTTAAATTCACCAATAGTCGTAGTGTCACTATCTCTTCCAATTGATATTTTTTCAGTATTTGGAAGGGAAAGAATTCTTACAAGCCGGTCTAATCCATCAAATCTAACAACAAATCCATCATTAGGCCGACCATGATTTATACCATAAACGTAGCCAACATATTCTCCTTTATATTTTATTGGATCTCCCATCCTTAAAAGAATACTTTTATAATTATAAATATTGTTGTGTTTGAATGAAACTCTGTGTTCTCTTTTCAGGCGGGAAAGATTCAACTTACGCAACTTATTTAGCGAAGAAAAACGGATACAAGATTGAATGTTTAATATCTATACATAGTGAAAACCCAGACAGCTTTATGTTTCATACTCCTTCTATAGAGAAAACAAAAATACAAGCCAAGGCAATGAATATTCCTTTAATTATACAAAAAACAAAAGGGAAAAAAGAAGCTGAATTAAAAGATTTAGAGTCCGCAATCCAAAAAGCAATAAAGCAATATAAGATTCAGGGAGTTGTTACAGGAGCAATACAAAGTGTTTATCAGTCAACAAGGATTCAAAAAATCTGCCAGAAATTAAATATAGAATGTTTCAATCCTTTATGGCAAAAGCCAGAGTTTGAATATTTAAATGAACTGATAAAAAATAAATTTAAGGTAATTGTTACAGGAGTTTCTGCCTATCCTTTTGATGAAAAGTGGCTTGGAAGAGAGATAAATAATAATTTTATTAATGACATGAAAAAATTAAATGAAAAATACAAAATCCATGCTGCTGGCGAAGGTGGGGAGTTTGAAACATTTGTTCTTGATTGTCCTTTGTTCAAAAAACCATTAGAGGTGAAAAAAAGTAAAATCACAGGAGAAAAGAACAGTTGGAGGATGGAGGTTGATTTAAAATAAAAAATATACTAACATTAATAAAAAAAAGACGGCATAATCCTTACATTAATGCCCCGAAAAAATTCATATAATAAAAAATAAAAAGAAACCCATAAACTTAAGTTTACATATGTAAAGTTAAATAGATATATAAATTAAAATGCTCCTCCTAATCAACATCTCCAAAGAAAAATTCCATTTTTATGAATTTGTAAAACCAATAAGAGATATTTTAGTTAAAGCAAGATTCCATGGATTTATTAAAAACTATAAGGATTTAACAAAAAAATACATAGAAAAATCTTCTAAAGTTATAATTTGCGGAACATCATTGAGAGATGATGAATTTTTAGAGAATTTAGACAAATTTAATTGGATTAAAAATTTTAATAAATCAATCTTAGGAATTTGTGGAGGAATGCAGATAATCCAACTTTTGTTTAATGGAACTTTAAGAAAACAAACAGAAATAGGTTATTATCATGAAAATTTTGGAAAAGAATTTTTATCATTGAAAGGAGATAATGAAGTTTATCACTTACACAATAATTATGTGACTCTAACAAAAGAGTTCGAGCAGTTTAATTCTGGAAGTGTTCCTCAAGCAATAAAACACAAATCTAAAGAAATTTACGGAGTTTTGTTTCATCCAGAAGTCAGGAATATGGAAATGATTTTAAGGTTCGTTAGTTTGTAATAAGGATTCAATTCTATTCTTTGCTATTCTATAACCAATAGGAGAAGGAGTGTGATTTCTTGCTGGTCCGAATATATCTCTAAAATCTTCTGGCATTTCTCCACCATCAATATAAAAATAAATTTTAATTCTCGGATCTAACCTACTGTTTTCGTCATAGAATACTGGTCTCCTAATATCTATGGCAAAACCTCTTTCTTCATAGATTCCAAAAGAAAAGTGCTTTTCAATTTGCCTTCTAGGTTTGCCATTAGAATCTTCCCTTAACACATGACTTGACGATCTTCTTCTAAAAGTAATCTTCCCTATTTTTTCAAGATAACCTATATTCAATTCTAACAAACCTACATATTTTTGTAAAATATATTCTGTTTCTTCAAACCTTAAATCTTCAGTTTTGTCCCCTCTTGTTTCAAACATTATTAATAAAAGATTTTTTTGTTTTAAAAGATTGTTATATTAAAATATGGACCCATCGAACTCGCGACTTCACTCGCAATTGATAAATTTACCCTCGTGAAATCACTCGGAATCGAATCTTAAATATTTTTGTTTTACTCCAGTATCACGGCTAACTATGATTTTTCAAATCATAATATGGACTCATCGAGAATCGAACTCGAATTTCATGACTGCCAGCCATGTGTTTTACCATTAAACTATAAGCCCAAATAAAAAGGACCAAGGTCCTTCTTATGACATCTCCTTTAATAGCTAAGGTTCTTCTTATGACATTTCCCTTAAGTTTGTTATTAAGACACTATCTAAACTTTACAAAGATTAAGTTTTTAAATTTTAATTTATTGCTATATTCATGTTCAACAAACTTTTAGACCTTGAAATAAATACAGAGTTGATTGCAACTTTTTTGTTTATTATAATATCTTTCTTTTACATAGTTACTAAATTTGGATTTGAACGATTAACAGATGCTTTGTTCCTATGGATGTTTCCAGCTTCAATTATGATATTCTTGATTTTATTGATAGTGAAAATAATAGAGAGATTCCATACACGAAGAACAAAGAAATATAAGTATGTTGATTGGAGAAGATAATTAATTTAGATTGGCTTTCTAATCTTGTCCAAAACTAAAATACCAATATGTGATTTGCCTTTTTCTGTTTCAACAGTCGCAACATATTCCACGCCAGATAAATATCCAATATTTATCGGCCCTCTTTTACTTATCATAGCACTATAATCTCTGTCATTAATTATCAAATTTTTATCATTATCGTAAAACATATCCAACATGTCTCTTAACAATCTCTCTTTAATTTCTTCGCTTAACAATGGATTTGGATTAGTAAAACTATATCTCCATTCTTCTCCCTTATAACCAATTGTATTGTAGAATCTCATTGTTCCAAATAAGAATTATGATTTTTAAATCTTCAGTATGCTTTCCTTCCCACTCCCCATATCCTTAACCATAAACTTCTTTTCCTTAATTTCTTTGCTTCCAACAAAGATAACCTTATAAATTCCTTTAGAATTAGCATACTCTAATGCTTTACTTGGTTTTCCATAATAAATGTTAACTAATTTATCTTTTAATCTTAATTTCTGTGCTAGTTTAATTGCTTCTCTATCTTGTTCAAGAGAAACAACAAGGTATTTTTCCTTTTCATCTTTTATTTTTGCCAACAAAGAAAGTCTTTCTAACCCAAAAGAAATTCCAGTTGCTTGAATGTTATCTATTTTGTAAGAGCCACCAGCAACTATGCTTTCTTTAGTTACCCCTTCCTTGCTTTTAGCCTTTACTTCAAAGACACTTCCATTGTAATAACTAAGACCACGAACAACTGTAGGAGAGAATAAAACTTTAACACCATAAGCTTTGCAATATTCAATTAAACAAATAATTTCCTTATATCCTTCAAATTTATTGAAGTATTTTTCTCCTTTTTTTAAAACATCAAGAAATTTCTCTGCCTTTAGTTTCTTTAAATTAGTTTTAACTTCTTTCTCTCCAATTTTATCTATCTTATCTATTTCTCTTAAAATTTTTTCCCTGTTGCTTTTTATTTTCAAATCATCTAAGATTTCGTTTAACAGCTTACGATTGTTAATTAAAATTATTGGATTAATACCAAGGTTTACTAGTATTTCATTAGTTAATGCAAGTATTTCTGCCTCTTCTTTTATAGAACTCCCTATTGTATCAACATCACATTGAGTAAACTGTCTGAACCTTGAACTTGAAACAGGCTCGTCTCTGAAAACCTCTCCGATCTGGTATCTTTTGTAAGGGAGTTTTTTGTTTTTAGCCAGTCTTTTTAATTGGAAAGTGAATTCATATCTTAAAGCAAGGTTTCTTTTTCCTTTGTCCTGCAATTTAAAGACATCAGATATGACTTCATCCTGTTTATTTTCTCCAATAACAAAATCTTCATATTCAATTATAGGTGTTTCAGCTGGTTGAAAACCATATTTTTCGAAAGTTTCGACTAGGATTTTTTTAATCTCTAAGCGTTTTTGTGCTTCTTCTCCTTCATAGTCTCGGAAGCCCTTTACTGGTTCTCTGTTAATAGTTTCTATTTTTGACTTTGCCTCTTGTTTGACATTGCTAATTAAGTTAATTGCTCTTATAAACTGTTTTTTTGGTGTTTCCGCAAAAAGATTTTCTAATTGACTTTGAGCAAATTCCATGTTACTTTTTATTTTCTCTAATCTCCAACTAGGTAAAGATTTATTGCTTCCTTTTTCTGAGTCGGTCCATCCACAATTAAACCAAAAATCATCTATTTGAGATGTGGACAATACTTTAAATCGTTTAGCTATATTTTTTAAATTATTCTTGCTAATTTCATCTTTAAACTCATTTTTAAGAATTTCTTTTTTCATCTTCTTCTCCTATCTGATTGCAATTTTTTTACTGAAGTGAGTATATTATAGCCTAAATAGATCATAACAACACTAAATAAAAGTTTTAATACGGCTTCTATTAACTTATCATTTTTCCAATAAATTAGTGTCCCGATAAGGATTAGGATACCAAATCCAAAAATTAGCCATCCGGTAAATTTTAAATTACCAATAGCAATTTTATTTATATTTAGTGTCATCTTCTTTTCTCCCAAACTCTGAATTTATTTTTCTTATCTCTTTTTATCAACTTAAATCCTAATTTTCTAACTATTCTTTCAGGAGTTGGTTTTCCTTCAGGTATGACTACACTAATTTTCTTGTATCTTAATTTTTTGGTACAGTATTTTATTAATTCCTTAGTTGCTTCTGTTGCAATTCCTTTTCTCCTGTATTCAGGCAAAACAAAAATCTCTAACTCATTAAGTCCTCTTTCGTTGAAAATTGCAGCAAATCCAGCAATCCTGTCATTGAAATAAATAGAGAATTTGTAAACCTTTATCTTTGACGAGAAATCTTTAAGTGCGACTATGAAATAACCTAGTATGCTTCTTGCAAATTCTTTTCTTGTTTTCGGACTTAACCTTACTTTCAGAAATCTAATGTAATCTCCTAGTTTAAATGGTCTTATTTCTATTTTATTTTTCATTACATCCACGGCGAGGATACCCAGACTTTTAAGTTTTGGGAGGAATCGCC
>CAZCCD010000004.1:0-14490 GCA_964497435.1 Candidatus Woesearchaeota archaeon
AATGAATTACTTAAATGATAATGAAAGATTTGAAAGAGAAGATCCATGGCAGGACATTGGATATAGAGGAATAGATCCTGAGGTTAGTAAAAAACTTGGGGGGAGGTATAGCAAAGATTCATTGTCTAATCAAAATCTGAGCAAAGAAATTATTGCTAATGCGGCTAAAATTGCTTTACCAAGATTTCCAGAATGCCAGAAAGGAGAGAGTATTAGTGAACGAGAAATAAAGCAAAGATTGTCTCAAATAAAAGCTATAGGTTATCATGTTGATTCTTATTCTAACATGAGGAGAGAAGAGGCTTGGAATTATTTATCAGACTTGAGAGCAGAAATAAAAGCCAAAGCTAGAGGATTAGGTCTTGCGAGTTTAGTTTTAGAGATCGAACAAGCAAATTCTAGGAAAGCAAGAGAAGCCAAGTTTCTCAGATAACTATTTATATTTCTAAATTTTCGATTATCCATGGGTTTAAACATACGCGACATAATACCAAGAAAGGAAATTGAAATAGAAAGTCTTAAAGGAAAGATTATTTGTGTTGATGCTTTCAATACAATTTATCAATTTCTCTCATCAATAAGACAGCCAGACGGAACTCCGTTAATGGACAACAAAAAAAGAGTCACGAGCCATCTCTCTGGATTGTTTTATAGAAATATTAATCTAATTGCAGATGGTTTAAAACTCGTTTATGTTTTCGATGGAATACCTCCAGAGTTGAAATGGAAGACTCATGAAGAAAGAGGAGAGGCCAGAGAACTAGCCAGGGAAAAATATAAAGAAGCAAAAAGCGAGGAAGACATTGAAGGAATGAGAAAGTATTCTGCTGGATTAATTAGGTTGAACGAGGAAATGATTGAAGAAAGCAAAGAATTATTGAAGGCAATGGGAATAGTCATTATTCAGGCCCCTGGTGAAGGAGAGGCAGAGGCAGCTTATTTGGCCAGGGTTAATAAAGAAGTTTTTGCTTCTGCAAGTCAGGATTATGATTCTTTATTATTCGGAACTCCAAGATTGATTCAAAATTTGACACTGGCAAGAAAAAGAAAAACAGTTTCTGGTTATATTGAGATAAAACCAGAGATAATTGAGTTAGATAGAGTCTTAAATTCTTTAGAAATTAATCTTGACCAGTTAATATGCCTTGGAATTTTAGTTGGGACAGACTATAATCCTAAGGGAATTCCTGGAATTGGACAGAAAAAAGCTTTAGACATAGTAAGGAGATATAAACAACCTGTCTTAATTTTTGAGAGTGTTAGTGAGCAGTTAATGAGTCTGAAAGAAGAAGATAGGTTTGATTGGAAAGATATTTTTGAGCTGTTTAAAAAACCAAGAGTCTCTAATGTTGATATAAGATTTGGAAAGTTAGATAAAAATAAAATTAAAGAGATTCTGGTTGATAGGCATGATTTTTCTGAAGAAAGAGTAAGTAAACAATTTGACAAGTTAAAAGAAATCAAAGAAAGATTGAAACAGAAGAGCCTTGGAAGCTGGGTTTAGATAAAACCCTTTCCATATCTTCTTGATGTTTTGTGGGGTTCTATATTGCCTGTATAAGCATTTCTTTGTGGTTTTCTTCTAATAAAGAAAGAAACAATATATCCTATAATTAATGCGATTCCTATTGTGGATAATGTTCTTTCTCTGGCTGTTATTCCTAACAAATCAATAAATATAAGTATAGATCCTATTACCCATAAAGTATGCCATTTTATCTTCCAAATTAAAAAACCAATTCCTGCAATTAGAACTAGTGGAATAACTGTTGTTATAAAGTCATCAGGAAATATAGAATAGTATAAATTTTCAAGGTCAAAGTTTAATCTATTAATTCCATAAACTATTAACAAAGAAATTCCTAAGGCAACAACTGTTCCTGTGGATTTTTGCGTTTTGAACATTTTAGTTAAGGAAAAATTAAGAATTGCGAAGCAAATTAAAAATGAGACCATTATAAAAACTGTTTGAGGATCAAAACTATAGAGAAAGTCAGAAAGAGATGACGCGCTTGCTAAGTCAATAAATAACACTGCTCCTAACAAAGCAACGATTATACCTCTTTTCATTTTTAAATAACGAATATCTTTTTTATAAATCTTCCCACAACATTTAAATCTCTAATTTTGCTTTTTTAACTATGAATAAAATTAGGGCTTACGATTTACTAGGTAATATTGCTGTGGTTAAGTTCCCTAGAGGGGCAATGAACAAAGATAAAAAGAAGTTTGCAGAAAAGTTAATGAGAGGGAATAAAGCTATAAAAACTATCCTAGAAAAATCAGGAAAGATTAAAGGAAGATTAAGGAAATTAAGAACTAAATTTATGGCTGGTGAAAAAACAAAAGAAGCCCTTTACAAGGAAAATAATTGTGTCTTTAGATTTAACGTTGATAAAGTTTATTTTTCCCCAAGACTTAGCAATGAAAGAAAAGAGATTGCCTCAAAAATAAAGAAAAGTGATTCTGTCTTAGTTATGTTTGCTGGAGTAGCTCCTTATTCAATTGTCATAGCTAAAAAAACAGGGGCTTTAGTTTATAGCAATGAGATAAATAAAGAAGCTAATAAATATGCTGAGCTGAATATAAGGCTAAATAAGTTAAAAGGAAAAGTCGTGTTGTTGCCTGGAGATATTAAGAAGGTTGCGGAGAGATTGTCCCACTACCAACCAACCAAAAATTTGCGCTCGCCAAAGTCTCATGATATTAATGTAGAGGTTAATGAAAAACAAAATAGGAGTTATATTAATAGCTTTACAAATTATCGAGCACAGCGAGACAAACTTTCAAATATTCCTAGATACTTTGATGTCATTGTCATGCCCCGCCCACAATTAAAAGATACTTTTTTGAAAGAGGCGTTTAAACTCTCTGGAAAAGGAACAAGAATTTTTTATTATGATTTTTGTAAAATTGGAGAAGAAAAAGATATAGTTGAAAAAATAAAAAACGGGGCTAAAAAAGCTAAGAAGAAAATCAAAATTTTAAAGATAAAACATGCAGGGGAAATTGCTCCTTATAAGATTAGGGTAAGGGTTGACCTGGCTGTGGTTTAGACAGGCGATATTTTGTTTCTGCTGGAGTGTCGTATTTGTTTGCGTTAGGGTTCCATAAAAACCCTGTTGCAAAAACATTTCTAGCGAAGTTCGGATTTTCATTTTGTTGATTCCATCTGGCTCTATACCCCAAATCTGAAAAATATCTCACATTCATATAATTAGCACTTATCATACCTTCATTAATTAACCTCTCCACCTTTGTTCCTTTAATAACTTCAGAAATTTCTTGCACATTTAACATATCTACTAAAGTTGTTAAGGCTTTTTTTGGAGACATAGGAGTAATCTTTAGTAAATCTTGATATCTGTCTAAAAGAGGATTTTCATGCAAAAACATTAGATCCAGATCATTAGGATTTTCTTCACCTCTTGCAACAGAGCCATATAAAATTAAGTCTACAATTTTTAGTATATCTTTCATCGGCCACACAATTTTGGCTAATTCTTCAGCAGCAGATAAAAAATGAGCTCTTCTATTTATGACCAATCTTTTTTGATAAGCCATTATTCTCTCAACCACTTCTTCTTTGCCTACGGCATCTCCTAACTCTTTTTGGTCTATACCTAATCTTCTTGCTAGATTTTCTCTTACTAAATGCTTTCTTCCTGTTTCTTGGAAAATCCCGTCATATAATTCTCTAAGATATGCTCTTGAATGATACTCTTGGCTTGTCATATTTTACAAAATTGTTATCACTTTATAAAAGTTACTATTTTGGTTTATAATTATCTATTACATAATCTATAGCTTGTCCAACAGTTCTTATTTTTGCTGCATCTTCATCTCCTATTTCTAAACCATATTTCTCTTCAAATTTTATTATTAGTTCCATAAGATCTAGTGAATCAGCCTCAAGATCTGTTGTAAAAACAGATTCTCTTTTTATCATGGATTTTTCCTTGCCAAGCCCCTCTGAAACAATATCTATAATTTGTCCTTCAATTTCTTTTTTTAATTTATCATCAATGGTCATATTTTTGTTAATTATTTAATGTTTAAATGCATTGTTGTCCTCACAAATTTTTCTCAGCTTTTACAGCTGTTGGAGATTCACCGCCATGCCAAGTAAATCTAGGCCTAATCCTCATTGGATAAATTCTTTCTGAGTTGTCATCTAATATTATTGCAGAACCTCTTGCATCAGGAAGATCATCCATATATTTTTTTATGCTTTCTAAAAGATAAGATTGCATTATGTAATTTAGGGCCTCTAAATCAGGAGCAGAGGTAACTCTATGTGATATGACTATGTCTGATTGGGTCATTACATCTCTATGAATCTGGCCTGGTTGTTGTGTGGCTAAAACAAGAGAAATTCCTGGCTGCCTTCCTTCTCTTAACAATTGTATTAGGGCATCAGTGGCAAGAGTTTTTCCACTCAAAGGCAGAAATTCATGAGCCTCATCAATAAAAATCCACACCAAAGGATGTTCTTTTTTTTCTTGCACTGCCGAATAATTAAATCCACTGGATACTGATTCTATCTCTTCTGATTTTCTGGCCGACATTCTTTGATTAAATATTTTCCTTGAAATTAGGCTTATTACCAATGCCCTTACATTAAAGGTTCCGACAGAATTATAAACACTTAAATCAAGTATGTTGGTTATTCCTGCATTTAAAAATTCTGAAATTTGTGTGGCTTCTATTTCTTCTTCTGCGAATACGCCCCAGGTTTTTGCTGCCTCGAACAAACCTATTGCAGCATTTTTTATATCACTAGTTGATTTTTCATCAGATTCTATTTTTGTTATTATATCATTAATAGTATAAAAGTCAATTTCTTTCATTTTTTTGATTGTTCTTTCAATTAATATTGATATTGGATTAACCATTTTTAAGTTGAAAGTTAAAATCCAGTCCTCTGCATCCATTTCTGTTGGATCTATTGAGAATTTTTTGTCAATTAGAATGCCTTTAGCCAAATATTCTTCATAATATCCTGCAGGTGCAAATATTTTTATGGGAAGGTTTTTTGGCTTTAGATTCCACTCAGAAAGCAAGCCTATGTCTTTTTCATTTCTGTATTTCATTGTCCAATAAATTCCCATTGTATCAAAGATTAAAGAAGTTATGTTTTGGCTTGCTTGTTTTGGTAAATTAGATAATTCTTCTGC
This sequence comes from Candidatus Woesearchaeota archaeon, assembly GCA_964497435.1. Taxonomy (GTDB): domain Archaea; phylum Nanobdellota; class Nanobdellia; order Pacearchaeales; family GW2011-AR1; genus CAZCCD01. Next base: position 5,178 of record CAZCCD010000004.1, read on the forward strand.
GATAACACCCGCAGAATAACTTTTCCCGCTTCCACGCTTGCCAGATATTAATATTACGTGGCTTCTTACTATATCCATAAAAATTTTATTGCTCAAAGAAGTATATTGGCCCATTTTTACATAACCCTTTCCTAGATAAACAAGCCCTTTATTTCCGAATGCTTTTTTATCAGATTCATTTCTTCCAATAATAATATCATAAACCATAAGTGTAGGAAAGAATTTTTATTTTTATATTTATGCATAGGAATCTTTATAAAGAGATTTTTCATTCACAACTCATGAAAAAAGATAAGGCACAAGATGATTTTTTATCTCAGCCTAAGACAGAAATTGGCGATAAAGATGATGTTAAACAAACAGAAGATTCAACTCAGACATTAGTTACAAAAGATTCTATAAAAATAGAAAAAACAAATTCTAGAGTAACTGACAAAATAAGAGAAAATCCTTGGATTCTTGCTACAATTGTTCTTGGGGTAATTACTGTTTTTTTGCTTATTGGGAATTTTTCAGACAATAATGTGACTGGTTCTGCTGTTGCTGTCTCTCCCCAAGAGGCTGAATCAAAGGTTCTTGAGTTTATTAATTCTCAATTAGATGCTCCTGTAGAAGCTGTTAAAACTATAACAAAATCAGGGTTATATGAAGTGACTGTTCTTTTTGAAGGAAGAGAAGTACCTGTTTATATAACTCAAGATGGAGAAAATTTAGTCCAGGGGCTTGCTCCTATAGACGAACTAATGCGATTAGCTTCTCAACAAACAAATACCCAAGCAGAAGACAACTCTTTTGATTCAAATATAGAAATTAGTTTAGACGATGATGCTGTGAAAGGAAATGCGAACGCGCCTGTTACAATAGTTGAGTTTAGTGATTTTCAATGTCCATTCTGTGCAAAGTTCTATGAAGAAACTTATCCTTTGTTAGTTAACCAGTATATCAACACAGGAAAAGTCAAATTAGTATTTAGAGACTTTCCATTGACAAGTATTCATCTAGATGCTTTAAAGGCTGCAGAGGCTGCTGAATGTGCAAGATTACAGGGAGGAGATGTTACATACTTTAAGTATCATGACAAACTATTTGAAAATCAAGAAGCTTTGGATGTTGAAAGCTTGAAGAGTTATGCACGGCAGCTTGGATTAAAAACAGCTGACTTTAATACATGTTTAGATTCTGGGAATATGGAAGCTGAAGTGAAGGCTGATCTTCAAGATGGAGCAAATTATGGTGTTACAGGAACTCCTGCTTTCTTCATTAACGGAAGACTTTTGTCAGGAGCATATCCATTTGAAGAATTTAAGAAGATAATTGATGAAGAGCTTGGAATAACAAATACTACAATAAATACAACTTCAGTGCAATAATCCTTTTAATTGATTTTTAGCCCTTTTTGTTTTTTTACCAAAATTCCAAAACATTTTTTAAGTTTTGTGTCTTATTATAATAATGGATAATGAATATTTTATGAAATTTGCAATAGAAGAAGCGAAAAAATCCAATGAAAATTTGAAAGCTGGTGCAGTTCTTGTTTCTGGAAAAAAAGTTATTTCTTCTGGTTTTAATGAGAAAATAAATGATATTGGAGTTCATGCTGAAGAGAAAATTTTTAAAAATAAATCCTCGAAACTGAAAAAATCTGTTTTGTATGTTACTATAGAACCATGCAGTTACAGGAATTATCAACCAGAATCGTGCTGTGATTTAATTATCAAATCTGGAATTAAAAAAGTTATTGTTGGAATGAAAGATATAAATCCAAAAGTTTCTGGTGAAGGAATTAAGAAATTATCTTCCAATGGAATAAAAGTCGAAATTTTTAATGGCTTAAAAGAAGAGCTGTTTTCTTTACTTGGTGCAGAATATTTTGTTAAACATAGTTAGTTGTTTAAATATTCAATTTCTTCCTCACTAAGCCTAAGTTCTTTTTGTATTATTGGATTTGATTTTATTATTGTTTTTAATATAGGGAATTCCTGCAATGCACGTTTTTCGCCAACATGAACCAACTTGGCATACTTTTGCGCAATTGATTTTTTCTTTTCTGTTCTTTGATTATGGAGCCATATTTTAAGGATTCTTTCTGGCTTTTTATAATTAGTGAAACCTGTTTTTATTTTTTTCTTCGCCGAAGAAATCCCATAGCTTAAAAGCAAATTTTCATAAACCAAGAATCTCCAATATTGTTGTTTGTGAATTCTTCCCTTAAAAATATCTACTTTACTTAATAAATCATATGCCCTTTCAAGTTCGTCTTTAGAATATTCGACAGGAATGTTTTCTTCAATCCAGAGTATTATTTCATCCAAAGGTATGTTAACAGAATCAAAAACATTTAACATTTCTTCTGTTGGTTTTCCTTTGAAAATCATTCTTAATGCATTAAATATATCGACTTCTTTGTTCCTTTCATCCAATTCTACGTCAAGGTCTTTTGTTTTTGACACAGATTGTAGGTCATTTATTGCTGCTCGTAAATCTCCTTTTGCTTTTATTGCTATGTTTGTAAGAATATCATTATTTACAAACAAATTCTCTTTTTTTAGTATGTTTATAAGAACATCTTTTATTGTTTTGTAATCTATCTCTTTTAATTGAACCAATTCTGATTTTTGTCTTAGCACAGTGAATTTTTTGTCCCAGACATCATTTGCAGTTATTATTATAGGATATGTAGATGTTTCAATAAGTATCAAAAGTTCTTGAAGACCTCCGTAATCTACTTTAGATATTCCATCTACTTCATCAACGAGGATAATTTTATTTTCTTTTGCAAGAGACTTCTGTTCTATTGCAGGTTTAAGAATTTCTCTTAGCTTATTTTTGTCTCTTAAATCAGAAGCATTTAACTCAAAAATTTCAGAATCTGTTTCTTTTGCAGCTGTTAAAGCTAAAGCTGTTTTTCCTGTTCCAGGAGGGCCATGTAGAATCATGGCTCTTTTTGGATTTTTTCCTCCAGATTTTATTAATCTCTGGATTGAAAGATATTCTCCTTTTTTTAAAAGGAAACCCTCGACAAATTGCTTGATTTTATGAACTGCAAGTGTTTGTCCTTTTATTTCTGCAAAATAATTAGGCCTGTGTTTCTCTGTCCACGGTTTTTCGTTATTCATTTTACCATTCAAAAGGATTATAACCTTGGTTAATTAAATTTTGAACAGGCAAGAATAATGGTTCTGGTAAATTATGCCAAGAATGCCATTCCCATCTCTCACATTTTTTAGGTTCGAGAACTTGTGGTTCACCCGATTTATAATCTGCCCTGAAGTATAAAGTGACATAATGCTCGCCTGTTTCAAATATATCATTAGTTACTGCGCAAGGATTCTCATCTATTAATTTGATATCAATTCCTGTTTCTTCTCTTAGTTCTCTTAATGCCGACTCTTTTAAGCCCTCTTCATGATCTAGTTTGCCTCCAGGAAAACTCCAAGTTCCTTTGCCGTGAGAACCCTTTCTTAATCCAAAAAGAATTTTTCTATCTTTCCTAACAATTATCGCAAGACCAACTTGAGGTTTTTCTTTATTATTCATTTTATTTGAATTTTAACATTATATTTCTCCTAATATTCTACTTAATATGTCATCAATGTTGTGCTTTATTTTGTATTTAATTTCTAGTGATCTTTTTTCAACGTATTGTCTTTGCTCAAACGCAAATTCTTGCGGGTTTTTTTCAAATAGCTCTTTATTAGCTTCGTAAAATTCATTGTATAATTTTGTTTTCAGTAATTCTAATTCCTGAACACTCATTTTGCAATTCCAGCTAAAACGAAACTCGCTAAAAGGGCCTGAAGTTGTATGAATGGATCTGATCCTTCAACTATCCTGAATTCTGTTTCTCCTGTTTTTTCAGTAAGTTTCACTTTCAAATCTGGTTCGACAGGAAGGTTCCAGATTTCTTTTTGTATTGCCTTTATTACATCCTGTCCTGAAATACTTTCTTTTAGCATTACATCTAGTAATTTTTCTTTTGACCTTTGAAAATCTCCTGAAAGAGCGTAATCCAAAACAACTCTTATGTCTTTTGGCTTAGCACTTGATATTATTGTTGAAACAAGATCAGGAGTTATTGATGGAGAGACAGATGCTGTTGACTGAATAAGGTTTATTGATTTTCTACAATCTCCTTCGCTTCCTTCATAAATCATCTCTAGAGCACTAGGATGTATACTTAAACCCTCTCCTTCTGAAATCTTGTTTATTACTTTTTCTACATCTCTTTTTTCCAACAATTTAAACCTAAATATGGCGCATCTTGATTGTATAGGGTCTATGATCTTACTTGAATAATTACATGATAAAATAAATCTGCATGTTCCAGAGAAGTTTTCCATTGTCCTTCTTAGAGCTTGCTGGGCTTCTGGAGTTAGTGCGTCTGCTTCATCCAGAAATATTACTTTAAATGGGACCTTTCCAAGGGCCTTTGTTCTTGCAAATGTTTTTACTTTTTCCCTTACTATTGCTATTCCTCTTTCATCACTCGCATTTAGTTCAAGATAATTTTCTCTCCAATTTTCTCCAAACAGGGTTTTTACAACTATTAAAGCCAGGGTTGATTTTCCTGTTCCTGCTGGTCCTGCGAATAAAAGATGAGGAATGTTTGTGCTTTCTGTAAGAGCCTGCACTCTTTTTATTATTTCATCCTGACCAACCATTTCGTTAAATTTAGACGGCCTGTATTTTTCAGTCCATATTTCCGAGACCATATTATATTAGAAATTAAATGAGTTATAAAGATTGTTATGGTTGAGAAATAGATATTATAAACAAATTACTTAGCTCTAGCCCTCTTTAGCTTACGCTTGTGCTTTTCTTTCCTTAATTTCTTACGCTGCCATTTCCATCTCATCTGCCAGCGCTTTTTCCATCTTCGGGATGAACGTTTCATTTTTGATTATCCCTCCACCAATCCCCCAACCACCCACCCTAAGTGAGAGTTAAGAAATTAATATAAAACTAAAGAGAAAAATGGTTTTTAAAGTTTTACTCCTAAACAACAATTTCTTTTTCAGCACCCTTTAAAAGATTCCAATCAAGTTTTATGAGCTGTTGGACTGCAGGATTTTTTGTGTTTAACTTAAATAGATCTGATTTTCCAACTCTTCTTGTCTTAATTACTACATTATTTCTTTCTAACTTATTCCAGAATGTTTGTAAGGTTGAATAACTTACCCCTGAATTTTTAGCTATTTCTGTTAAAGGATAATCAAATGCTTGAAATGTTATAAGAAAATCTAAAACTTTCATTACAGGATTATTGCCAAAAACTTCTAAAAAAATTGTCTCGTTTTTCATGAGTTTAATAAAATGTTGTAGTTTATAAATATTCCTATATATGTTTTTATATTTCAAAATTAGAAATATTTAAATATTCCTATCTATTAAATTTATTATGGAATTTGATGATGACAAAATTAAGGCAACGATTTTATATAACTTAAGAAGAAAGAAGGTTATTGGAGGCGTACATACTCATTTTGATACATTAAAAAGAGGGTTTCCTTCTCATTTGGGAAGAGACATTAAAGAATGTGCACGGGAATTAATTAAAAAACAATTGATTTTGACTAAACCAGCCCCATATGGATTGCAATTTTCTTTGAACAAAAATAAAATTAAAGAAATTGATGAGTTTATTAAGAGGATTTTAGGATTTGCGTTTTAAAGATCGTGGGTTGCTTTTAATTAATATTAGATGAAGCCCCCGGAACAATTTTTTTAGGGGTTATTTCAGGAGTTATATCAATGGTAATTCCAGCTGCCTTTAATTGATTCTCAATTGATTGCAATTGAGTTTGAGTATATGTCTTCTGAGTTGTTGGATTTCCCCCAGAACACATTGGAGTAGGTCCTCCTTTGAAGATATAATTCACAAGATAAATTACGTCTGCAGAATTTATTATTGTATCATTATTCACATTACCAGTCCATATGGGGTTTGGAGCAGGGCCTGCCTTGAAGATGTAATTAACTAAGTAGATTACGTCGCCCGAGCTAACTTTTCCGTCCAAGTTAACATCAGCGCATACAAACATTCTATTATAAAAACCAGTGTGTTGAGAATCGTGCTGAAACTTTGGCCAGGGCATTTTTTCTGAATCATAAGGAGTGTTTAAATTCCAAGCATGAATGCCGACTTCACTAGTAGACGTGATAAGTTCAATATTTCCATTATTATCTAAATCAGCTAATTCAGAATTATACGCTCCTATTAATATTGGAAATCCTTTGGCAATTGATCCATCATGATTAAAGGCATAAATTTTATTATCTTGTGAACTTCCAATAAGTACCTCAAAATATCCATCATTGTCAATATCTCCAATAATCGGGTTCCCATCATAAAATGTCCCTAGAAAGAAGATATTTTCCCAGCCCCTCAGTAAATTCCCATAGTAGTCTCTAGCCCTAAGATATCCATCAGAGGTTCCATAGACAATCTCCAAATTTCCATCTTTATTTAAATCAGCAACAGAAAGAGTTGAAAAAACACTTTCTTTAAATCGTCTAACAAGATTGCCATGCGAATCAATAATTTCATCATGAGTCAAAATTTCTATATTTCCGTCATTATTAAGATCTGCTGCAGCTATGGCCCAATTCCAGTCATCATTACGATAAGGAAATCCATTTAATAAAGTTCCGTTGCCATAGAAAGCAAAAATTCCACCTCCACCCAGGGGTACACCTGTAAAAACATTTAGGCTAATTGCTCCAATTATTACTTCTAATGAACTATCGTTATTTAAATCAGCTAATACGGGGGGGGCATCGTATGGATAACGAGGTTTTATAGTTTCAACTGGCCACCCTCTAACTAAACTACCGTTTGAGTGGAAAGCATAAACTTTATTATAAAGAGTTATCGTCCCATATTGATCTGAAAAGCTTCCCCCAGTTGGCGAAACAATTTCTAATTCTCCATCTCCATCTATGTCCCCGACACTGGAACCCATTTCACTTGTTAGACTTCCGTTTAGTAATACTGGCCAACCATTAAGTTCTGTACCATTTAGGCTTAAAACATGCATTCTTCCATTTGGAAAATAACTAATTGCATAGATGTCTGTCTCTCCAACAATTATTTCTTTAAATCCATCCTTGTTTAAATCAGCAACCACTGGATTATTTACACTAGATCCAAGTCTCATTGGCCAATTTTCTGAAAATATAGATCCATTTTCTCTAAAAACATAGATTAGTCCGTCCCATATTCCTTCTTTAAGCCCATTAATCCCCACTATTATTTCTTTCTTCCCATCATTATCTAGATCAGCCACGTTAATTTTCTTTATGCTGATATGGGAAACATTATCAACTTTCAATGGCCATCCTGGCCTTAAATCTCCATTAAAATAAATTTTAATTGAATCCTGCTTTGTTAAATTTTCTTTTGTTACTGTAAGTCTAAATTTATACGATCCTCTTTCTTTTATAAAACTCGAATCAAATGTTGCAATTAAATTACCTTCTTCAACAAGGGTAACCCCCTTATTTGACCAGTTTTCAACTTCTTCTTGAGTGTATTCTAATATTAAACTGCTATAGTTTTCAGGAAATATTCCTTTAATCTCAATAATACTATGGTTATCAAAAATTCCTTGCAAAGGAAATAATCCCATATCCCAATAATCTATTGGATTACTAAGCAATACCGTACTTAAAGCATTTAATCTTCCGCTTCCTTCTTGAGATGCGGAAGCATTAAGGTTAACACTAGTTCCCTTAATAGAATTTTTTATTTCATCGGGTGTCCAGGTTGGATGTGCTTGTTTTATTAATGCGATTGTCCCAGATACATGGGGAGTAGCCATTGAAGTTCCAGAAAGTGCAATATGATGTGTATCAGAGTCATCGCCAATAAAACATCTGGCATATTCCCAAACAGAATCATATCGAGCAGCGCAAATAAATACTCCTGGAGCACTTATGTCTGGTTTAAAGGTTTCAAGAGTTGTCGGACCTATGGAGCCGAATTCGGCAATTCTATCATCTTTCGAAGAGGCAGCAACAGTTATTGCTTTTCTTGCAGTTCCAGGAGAACAAATAGAATAAGAAGAACCTGTTTCATCTTCACTATGCCTGCAGTAGTTATTTCCATCTGGACCAGAATTTCCTGCAGCAACTACAGCCACAACATCTGAATTAACAATATTATCTACTGCTTGACTAGTAGGATCATCCGGGTCTCCATAACCACCTAAACTTATGCTTATTACATCTAAATGATCTGAGAAATCTCCATCTTGATTTGGATCTGCAGATCTTTCTATAGCAGCTATAACATTTGAAAAATATCCTTCACCATTATTATCCAAAACTTTGTAAGCATAAATTTTTGCTCCAGGAGCAACTCCATTTAAGGGATCTCCAGTTTCTATAATTCCATCGGTTTTATTATAATCGCCACCTGCAGCAATTGAAGCAACGTGTGTTCCATGTCCCATGTCATCAATAGGATCTCCATCATTATTTTGAAAGTCCCAGCCACCTTCAACTTTACATCCTGGACCAAAACATCCACCTAAATCAGGATGAGTGTAATCAACCCCCGTATCTATAATTCCTATTTTTATTCCTCTTCCAGTAATATTTGTTCCATTTATCTGTATGTTCCAGACTTTATCAGCACCAATTAAAGGGGCAGAATACGTTAAGGTTGTATGAACTTTATAATTTGGATATACTTTTTTTACACCAGGCAAATTTTCAATTTGCTGAATCTCTTCTTTAGAAATACCTCTAACAGAAAATCCATTGAAAACATTTTGTACCTTATTAATAATAACTGTGGAGGGGGCTAAGTTTTTTATCTGTAATTCAATCTCATTTTGTTTTTTTATCAAATTATTTCTATAAGTGCTAATACTTGCAGTAGAAACTCCGAATTTTTCTTGCGAAACTTTATATGTAGCTAGCGGTTCATCCTTTAATTCTACAATGTAACCATCAAATTCTGGTTGACTTTCAACTTCATTGCATACATTATTTTCATCAATTGCTCCGTTACAATTATTATCTTTTCCATCGCAGATTTCTGTTTGAGGAACACAGGTTGATATTCCGAAAACACTTTCTTTATTATCTTCTCCCACAGTCTTAAAAACAGCAAAACCAGTAAACTCACTAAGCAGCATTAACTCGACAAGAAGAATTGCCAGCAAAGATAGAATAGCTAATTTTTGTCCTTCCCTCACCTTCTTTTTCATACTCTTACATAGAAGCCAGTAATAAAAACATTCCTATTCCTTCTCTTACACTTTTGGTTTGAGCTTAAAACCAACCATCTTCTTGATTTCCTCAACAC
>CAZCCD010000004.1:14500-23588 GCA_964497435.1 Candidatus Woesearchaeota archaeon
ATTATTAATCTATTACCTTCAAAAATATCAAACCAATAATCTATTTTTTCAACTGCTTTCTCTAAATCTCCGAAGTACATAAGTTCCGTATTTCTTATATTATATTTAAAGATTGTTATACTAGAATTAATTCCTATTTTTTCTTCTCTTCCACTTTTAGTTGGAGCTTAAACCCAACCATCTTCTTGATTTCTTCAACACACTTTGGGTTTAAAAGAGTCATTAAACCAGCTGGCTCTTCGTTGCTTAATATGCTTTTAAGAATTCTCCTCATTATTTTCCCTGAACGAGTTTTAGGGAGATCATTAACAAAATAAACTTTTTGAGGCCTTGATGTAGGGCCTAGAGTCTTGTCAACATGGTGTTTTATTTCTTGTTCTAACTTTTCTGAAGGTTTTCCGCTTTTTAACACAACAAAGGCAATAGGAGTCTGGCCCTTTATTGGATCTGGAATAGGGACAACTGCAGATTCATTTACAAATTTACTACTATCTATTGAATTTTCAAGTTCTGCTGTTGATAATCTATGGCCTGCGACTTTCATTACATCATCTGTTCTTCCAGTTATTCTAAAATAACTTTCTTTCATTACTGCTCCATCACTAGTATCATATTTTCCTTTAAATGTTTTCCAGTATGTTTCTACATATTTTTCATGGTTGTTATAAACTCCATGCAGCATTCCTGGAGCGAAGGGCGAGAGTTGAACTAAAAATCCTTGGGAAGATTTTTTTCCATTTTTATCTAGGATTGTATGTCTTGTTCCTGGGAAGGATTTTCCAGCAACTGTTGGAATAAAAGGACCAATGCCAGGAAGAGTGTTTATAATAGTGCCTCCTGTTTCTGTCTGCCACCACGTGTCTAGTATAGGACATTTACTCTTTCCAATATTTTTGAAATACCACATCCACGCTTTTTCATCTATTGGCTCTCCAACTGTCCCGAGAATTCTTAATGAATTTAATTTGTGTTTCTTTAGATATTTTTCACCCCATTTCATGAACATTCTTATTGCTGTAGGTGCTGTATAAAAAACAGAAACTTTGTATTTATCTATGATTTGCCACCATCTTGAAGGATTTGGAAAATCAGGAGTTCCTTCGTAAATTAGAGTTGTTGCTCCATTTAACAATGGGCCGTAAAAAGCGTATGTATGCCCTGTAATCCAGCCAATGTCAGCTGTGCACCACATAATATCAGAGTCTTTAATATCGAAAACCCATTTTGCTGTTAGATAAGCTTGGACAGCATATCCTCCTGTATCATGGACAATTCCTTTTGGTTTGCCAGTTGTATTGTGTGTAATAATTCCATTGACAATATAATTATGATTTTTTTCGGCTGTTAAATCATAAACAAAATCATATTCGTTATCTATTTTTTCTATTTCTAAAATTTTTTCTAGAATAGCATTTTTAAACTCTAATAATTTTTGAATTTTTTTTCTAATTATCTTTAATTTTTCTAATTTTTCTTTATTAGTTTCTGTTTCAATTTTGTTATCTAAAAATTCTTTAATTATTTTTAACCCTTTTTTATCAGTTTGATTGCTATGAACAAATTTGGTGATTTTGCTAAAATCCCCTTTCCAATCTACTTTAATAGTTTTTGTAATTTCTTTTAGAAGAGAAAATAAAGGAAATCTATCTTTTGAAAATATTTTTTTTGAAGATAATTTCTCCACTAAACTATTAAGCTTCATTTTTTTAGCTTGATCCGAAAATCCAATTTCTTTATGAAATCTATTTAAGGATTCTCTCTCGGAAATTATGACATCTAAATAAGGAGTTTCTTTTATAACTCTATTTCTGATTTTTCTTTCTTTGTTTATTCCATGATATACTTTAGCGATTATACCAAATCTTCTCATTAATAATTGAGAAATTCTAATCAATTCTTCACTTGTACTTGATAATTTAATAAAAGAGTGTCCAATTGTTCCTTCTGCATCGTATAATCCTCTTAAAAACCCAGCAATACATTCTTTCTCACTTTTTTGAATAATTTTTGGAATGTCTCTCTTATTGCTTATAGTTGCAATTTCAGGAAAATTTTCTATTATATAATTTCTAAATAAAGAACTATTAACTAGTAATCTTAATCTTTCACTCTTTTTTCTTATATTACTTTTTACATTTAATTCTTTCAAAATTAAATTTTTGTAAGATTCTAAATTAGATATGTCCTTATCTGTAAAGATAATGCTTCTTTTATCTAAGTGTCCATCTCCAACAAAATATCCTAAGATTTGAGCAAATTCAGAAGTTAGAAAATTCGGAATTTCTGGAATATTTTCTGGTTTATAAGTTGTTTTATTTCCATATTCTTTTTTTTCTTTTAGTTTTGGAAGTGTTTGTTTTTCTCCTTTTATATTTATGCTAGATATAACAAATATTTTATTATTATTTAATAAATTTTTAACTTCTTTTTCAATTAGATTTCCATATTCATCTAGACTAAATAATCTGTGATTTGGAGTAAAAATAGCCTCGAATGAGGGTGTTCTTATCTTATATAAAACAGAGTTATTGGGATATTTATGAAGGTTTGTGATGTTATCTTCCATTTGTACTAAAGGATTAGAATGCATATTGACTATTTTCGGCTTAATATTTTTCTCAACTATTTCTTTTATTTTTACAATTTCTCCGTTTACTAATTGTATTAAAGAATTTGGATGACAACAGCCACTAGTATAAAGAATAAACATTGGATCTTCAGAGTTTATTATTTCTGGCTTGCAATATGTAGAGCCTTTTTCTAAAAAAGAATTAAAGTTAGTAAATTTACCAGAATAATTTCTTTTTTTATTCAATCTTGAGACAACAATAACATGTTTTATAGTTGTGCCTTTTATTGCTTTTTTTGCCTTGCTTAATAAATTTTCTTTTTCCCCTCTTCTATAATATCCATCACAAGTTATAAGGACATTTGCCTTGCAATCTTCAATTCTAGCTTTTAACGCGTCTGTTGCGAATGCAGAGAAAACAACAGAATGAATAGCTCCAAGTCTTGTGCATGCTAGCATTGCAACTAAAGCTTCTGGAACTAAAGGAAGATAAATAGAGACAGCTTCGCCTTTTTTTACTCCAAGATCTTTAAGAGAGTTTGCGAATTTATTTACTTTCTCATATAATTCTCCGTAAGTTAGAATTACTGGTTTTTCATTTATAGGTTCAGGAATCCAGATTAAAGCTGGTTTGTTTGGATTTTTTAAGTGCCTATCTAAAGCATTGACGCAGAAATTTAATTTTCCTCCTTTAAACCACTCGAAGTAGGGGAGTTTTTCAACGTAAGTGTTTTTTTCTTCCCACAATTTTTCCCAGACAATGCACTCTTTTGCCTGTTCATTCCAAAACTTTACAGGAGCTTTTTCAGCTTGAGAATAAACACTAGGATTGTTTATCCAAGCTATTTTTTTCATTTCATTGCTTGGCCAGAATTTATTGCCCTTTTTTACGACGTAAGACATTTTCACCTCTATATTGAAATCTTATAGATTTCAATCTTTTAATGCTTTAAGAATTTTTTGTATTTAAATCTGTCGAAAGGATTATTTGGATTTTTTCTTTTTTATAAGATAAATAATTGACGAGAATATTATATAATAAATGATGAAATTTATAATGAAGGATAAAGTTACTACGAAATAAGCTGGCGAATTATAGGAAGAGGTAATAAAAAAGAATGGTGCGGATAGAAGAAAAAAAACAAAAACAATCATTGAATTGCCATTAAAAAGATTTATAGAGATTATAATTAATAATACAAAATACACTATCGTAAAAATCTTCTTTGGTTTATCAAATCTTATAAACTCTTTAAATGTCATCTTACTTTTAAGAATTTCTTTTTCTCTTTAGTTCCTTTATACCAAAGCATTTTTGTATAGCCTGTATTGTCAATTTGAGAAGGTCTTATCTTAAGCTCTTTTATGACTGCCCTTATTTTGTTTCTTGCTGTTTTAATGTCACTTGGCTGGCATAAGTATTCTATTTCTAAGAAGTATCCGAGATGCTTTACGTTATTTATTTCTATTGAAACTTTCTTGTCTTTCTTCCATTGATATGTTTCATTGTGTTTTATTTTCTTTACCCATTCTTTAAAACCTAAATCCATGAATAAAGCCAAAATATCTTCGACTTCGTCTTTTTCATGAAGTGTGAATTCAAATTCCTGTTTGACGACAATGTCTTTTGTCCACAAATTCACGAGCCATTTTTTGAAATTAACCTCAAATTTGTCTTTCATAGCCCTTATTCTGAATGCTTTTTTAGGATAATCTTGATTGTTTTGTATTGCAAAATAATCGTCAGCCTTTGTTCCTTCTTTTTCAAACACAGCTATCTCTTTTATCCTTTTTTTAAATTCAGGAACTTCAGAATCATTTAGTTTTATTTTTGTTTCAACTTCAAGCCATACCATTAAAAGACACCTCCGGTTTCTTTTATAAACTTCCCTTACGGGACAGTGGGTTTTCACAATCCAGCAACCTGAAGACAACCTGCGGTTTTCTCTAACTCGCAACCTCTCTCGTTGTGAGTTCAGCAATTTGTCTCGCGAAATTGCTCACACACACTTTCCCTCCAATAGTTGCCTCCGATGGATTCGGATTTAAAAACCTCTTTTTGTTGTAAGAAATAGGAAAATCGGTTTTATAAATCTTATTTTTATTTTTTGGATAAACTTTTAAATAAAACATTCTTAGTTTTTAAATAAAATGGGGTTTGATTTTATTGTTCTTGGAGCTACGGGCATACAAGGGAGAATTGTTACTCGAGATCTATTGGAAAATGGTTATAGTGTTTTAATGTGTGGGAGAGATAAATCAAGAATTCTACATTTATTAAAAAAATTTAAAAAAACTTATTTTAAGTATATTGAAGCAAGAAAAATATCTACAATTGTTAATGCTATTAAAAATTCTAAATCAAATATAGTTATTAATTGTATAGAAGGAAATTGGAATCTTAATGTATTAAACGCATGTCTAAAAACGGGAGTTCACTCTGTTGATTTAGGATCTGATATTCCAATGACAAAAAAACAATTGGCTAAAGATAAAGTGCTTAAAAAGAAAAACTTAATTCATATAACAGGAATTGGTTCTGTTCCAGGAATAGGTAATATAATGTTAAGACACATTGTAGATAAGTTTGATAAAATAGATGGAATAGATGTGGGGTTTGCATGGGACTCAAACATAAAAGAATTTGTCGTTCCTTTTTCAATACAAAGTATAATAGAAGAATTTACTGCTCCTGCCCCATTTATTCATCATAAAAAAATAGTTAAAATAAAACCACTTAACTCAATTGTTAAGTGTTATCATAGGGCTATTGGAAAAGAGAAACAGTTCAATGTTGGTCATCATCCAGAAACCTATACTTTTTATAGCTATTGTAAAAATAAAGGAATAGAAAATGTTAGATTTTTTGCAGGCTTTCCAGACCACTCTTTTGAAAAAATAAATAGCATGATACAATTAGGTTTTGGAAGTAAAAAAGAAATTAATTTTAAAGGAAAAAAAACAAAACCCATAGAATTTCTTACAGAAGTAATGAAAAGAATAAAGATGCCAAAAGGATATACTGAAACAGAAAACCTTTGGGTTGAAATATCGGGAAGAAAGAACAATAAAAAAAAGAAAATTCTTATGGAGTGCATTGCGCCAACATTAAAAGGTTGGGAAGATGCTGGATGCAACATTGATACAGGAATGCCAGCAAGTATTCTAGCCCAAATGATAAAAAAAGGAGTTATTAATCAATCAGGAAGTTATTCACCAGAATACATAGTGTCGCCAGAACCATTTTTTAAGGAACTAAGAAAAAGAGAAATGGTTGTTCTGGAGAATGGAAAGAGGATAAATTGAAATGAAAGTATTGATAATGGGGTATGGTTCTGTAGGAAAGGTTTTATCAAAATTATTGTTAAAAGAAAAAAGCATTAAGAGAATAATTTGCTGTGATTTGAACATTAAAGAAAAAAAACATGGAAAGATTATATTCAAAAAAGTTGATGCTTCTCAAAAAAAGAATTTATTAGATATATTAAAAATAGAAAAACCAGATATTTTAGTTAACGTCCTTATACCGCATTTTAATACCATCCTTTTAGAATGCTGTCTTACATCAAAAGTAAATTATATTGATACTGCTTCCTATTGGAACTTTGATACAAATCAAAATTCACAAAGCCCTTATCTTGTAGAGCAATTAAATTATAACGAAGGCTTCAAAAAAAATAAGATAATTGGTTTAATAAATTCAGGTGCATCTCCTGGGCTAACAAATCTTCTAGCAAGAGAAGTTTCAGAAAAGCTGAATGAAATTGACTCAATAAAAATTAGGCTTGTTGAAGATACAAGAAGCGACAAACTATATTTTCCCTGGAGCGTTGAATGGCTTCTTGATGAAATGAATTGGGAGCCTCTCGTATACAGAAAAGGAAAATTTAAGTTGGCTAAGAGATTTTCAGAAGAGGAAGATTTTAATTTTTTTGAACCATTTGGAGTAAAAAGAACAGTTTTAGTTGGACAAGAAGAAATAGGTACAATACCTCTTTATATAAAATTAAAAAATGCAGATATAAAACTATATGATAGTCAAAGTGAAATTGCCAAATTCTTGTTTAAATTGGGATTAATTTCTGATGATGAAATAAAAATAGACAATGTTGAAATAAACCCCAAAGTATTTTTATCTAAATTGCTTGAAAAGGACAATAAACACATTCCAGATAAGTGGGAAATAAAGAATGCTCAATTTGGTCTTGCTGTAATTGGTGAAGGTAAAAAAAATAATAAAAAAAACAGGCTTGTCTATTCTGTTGCTTTTCCAAAAGAAAAAGATATTGACAAATTAAATTTAGGTGCAAACTTTATTTCTTATCCAACTGCATTAATGTTAAAACTATTTATTCTTGGAATTTCAAAAATAAAAAAATTTGGGGTATTTCCCCCAGAAGGACTTGATAGAAAAATTCGTGAAGAAATTTTAGAAAGCTTAAAAAAAGAGATGATAAAAATAAAATTTCAGACAATCTAAAAAAAGTAAAACTGTTATTTATGAGTTAGTCTAAATACATATCCTTACAAAGTATTTAAATATTTGTTTTTAAAGAAAATGTAATGGTATTACGCCCCGTCCTACTTGCGACCTTGCTCGTTATTGATTCAGATTGTCTTCGCAAAATCGCTCGGATTCGAAATTAAACTTTCTGGAGTTACGCGAACCTCTATGCCATTTCCAATGGCATTCACGCCCTGTCCGAGATTCGAACTCGGGTCACGGCCGTTCTCTAAGCGCGGTGAAAACCGCGATTTGAAGTTCTTTTGGAACTTCTTTACCTCTCAAAAATTCTCTGAGGCTTAAATAAAAAGCCTGTCCTAAGAGGACGCGAGTCATTGTCTCGACGACTATACTCATGCAATTTAATTAAGTTGAGAGGGCCGCATTCCTAGCCTCCCATATAGATTTTACTCCAAAATAGGATTTGGCCTCTGAACTAACAGGGCGTCTAGGAAGAATAAAAGAAATTCATTTATAAACTTTATATTTTACTTGACTAAAAACACAGAATCATTAGGCCTGACTTTTTCAGGGACTTTTATTCCAATATGGTCTCCTTTTTTAGCAGATTTTACGGGTTTTCTTTCAATCTGTATTTCATCAATATCTGTTTCAAAGTCAGTTGTATGGCCTTTTATATGGACTTTATCCCCTACTTTTAAGGTTCCTGTTAGCTTTATGGCTGCAACACCAACATGACTGAAAAAGCTAGACACTTTACCTATTTCCTTTTCTGCCATAACATAAATAAAAAGCAATAGTATATAAACTTTTCATATATCTTTTTTAATTACACAATCCTTAAATATAGTAGTTATTTGCATTAAAAATGGCAACCGGCGATAAATCGTGTTTAAAATGTAAAGGAGAAGGTAGAATTGTGGAAAAAGACGGCACTATTCACATTTGTTATGATTGTCTTAGCAAAGGATTTATGGATCAGCATAATAAAGAGATAAAAGATGCTAGTGAGTTAGGGTTTAAGATTTGATTCTTTGACAGAATTTCTTTTAACTTATATACTTTCTAATTCTTCTTAAAAGATGATAGCCCTGCCAACTCATGACCTCACTTGTAATTCATAAAGTTAGTCTCATGAAATCATTCGGAATTCGAAAATGAAATATTCCTAAGTTACGCGAACCCATTATGGTTTTCAACCATAAATAGCCCTGCCAGGATTCGAACCTGGGTTACAGGATTTCTCTGCAGTTTTTCTCCAGAGTCCTGTATCTATGGTCCTTTTCTTAATTTTTACATCACAAAAAAGTTTGACCGCTAGACGACAGGGCTATAGAACTTTCTATGAAGTTTAATTTAAAAGCTTGTTGTTTGGTTATGGAAATATTTTTATACATCTATTATCTTAGTTTTTCATGGCATCTGGATTTGCTATAGCAGTTATTATAGGAATTATAATACTCATATGGCTTTTGTTTGAAGTAAAGAGGGCGAGGCATAAAATGTTTGCTATTTTTTTAATAGCCTTGATATTATTTTCTTATTTCAGTTTTACATATGTTATAAGAGATAAAGATGTGAATTTAAAGAGTTTTTCAGGAATGGCCGAGGCAGGAAAACTTTATTTTTCATGGCTTGGCTCTCTTTTCGGAAATTTTAAGGAAATAACAGCCAATGCAATAAAAATGGATTGGAAAGGAAAAGATGTCGATAAAAAAAATTCAACGCGTTATGTAAGTTAATATGAAATTTTTAATAATTTTAACAATGGTTTTGTTTTTAAGCGCTCTTTTTATTATAAGCAACAATAATATATCTTTTAAAGATTCTAAAGAAGTTAGTGTTTTCTTTGAGCTTTGGATTAACTGGAATTCCAAAATATTTAGCAATATAAAAGAAATAACTGGAAATGTCATTAGATTGGATTGGAAGCCTGAATGAGATTTTTTTGTGATTAATTCCCACCCCATAAATTACCTCGCTCTAAGGTCGCTCGATATTAATAGTAGTTAACTAGATTTTCTTTGGTAAATCTGCTTTAAATTATAATAATT
>CAZCCD010000004.1:23598-32625 GCA_964497435.1 Candidatus Woesearchaeota archaeon
AAATAGATTTCTTTTACCAACATAAATTTAAATTATCTATCAAAGCTAATTTGTATTATCATTTTTAGCGGTCATACAAAAATTAATTATCAATGGGATGCGAGCAGTGTATCTCTTTAACCTAAAGTAATATTTATAAAGCCTTAGAGCTTATTTAAGATATGGAAAGAATGGGTACTGAAGATGGAGGATAAAATAGGTGGCGGAATAGACGGAACCTAAAATATTCAAAGGAGAATAAAATGAAAAAACTATTGTACTTATTATTTGGGATTATTATTTGGCTTGGACCAAGAGTAATGGATGTTGGAGGGTAAAATGGGTGCTGGGGATAGTGCTTAAAATTGGAACTGAAGACGGTCCTTAATAAATTATATTTAATTATTTAATCTAAAATGCCAAGGAAAAAAAAGAGTGTGAGTAGAGCAAAGAGGTCTGTAAAGAGAGCTAAAGGACCAATTGCTAAATCTACTGAATTTGCGAAAGAAAGATTAACCAAAGGAGCAGAGGCAGTTAAAAATATCAGCAAGATTAAGGTTAGAATTGTTTTGAAGAATTTAATGGTATTTGGAATTTTATTTGTCCTTTCAGTAATAGTTGCAATGGCTTCATCAAATGAAGTGATTGATCAGCTTTTCTGGATAGTTGCGATATTGACAGCGTTTGTTGGTGTTGCTTTGATAATAGTATTATTGACGTTATTATTTATGAGGGCAATGAAAAAACAGAATAAATAAGATGTATTCTTTTAACAATATAATTGATTAAGACTATAAGCCTCAGCTGAGAATTGAACTCAGAACCTTGACATTTTTGGTACAGTAGCTCAGATAGCACAAAATATATAAATTTTGAGATCTATATCTTAATATGAAAGTAAAATTCTCAAATGACGATTTGAGGAAATCTTTTTTTGACTCAATTAAAACTAGTGAAAAGACTTGGAAAGAGATAAGAAATCATCATAATATTTCTAAATCCGTTTTTGATGGCTACAAATCTGGTCGTTTTTTAATTCCAGAAGAGCTATTCTTGAATTTTGTTAATTTATTAACTTACCCTTTAAAGAAAGAAGTTTTTGAGAATATTGAAATGTTTCCAGACAATTATGGTCAAGTAAAAGGGGGTAAAAATGCTTATAAAATTAATTTTAATAAGTTTTGGGATGGTAGGAAAAAAGGTTTAATTTCATTTGTAAAATCTAAAAAGAAAAGAACAAGACAAATTAAAAAATTTTTATTTGATATTAGTATCTCTCCAGAAATTTGTGAATTTGTTGGGGCATTTATTGGAGATGGTTTTTTTAATTGTTATAATAATAAAAATTATCAAATTGAACTTACTGGAGATAGTGAGAAGGATATTAGTTATCATAGAGATTATCTCACCCCTAATATTTCTAAGGTTTTTCCAAATTTACGTCCTAAATTTTATAAGTCTAAGTTTAAAAATGTAATTCGAGTAAGGTTTTATTCAAAAGAGCTTTTTTTCTTTTTGAAAGATGTATTTGGTTTTATACCTGGAAAGAAAGCCCATACTGTTAAAATACCTCAGAAAATTTTGATTTTACCAAAGAATTTTATTTATTCAACTGTTAGAGGTATATTTGACACAGATGGTGGAATTTATATGGATAAGAGGAAAATATATAAAAAACCTTATCCGAGGATTATTTTTCAAACTGTGAGTAAAGAATTATATACACAACTTTTAGAAATATTATCAAAAGATTTTAAAATATATTCCAGATTTAATGTGGATAGGAATATTTATATCATCGAGATTTATGGATTTGATCAACTTAGAAAGTGGATGTCTTTAATAGGTTTTTCAAATAAGAGACATCTTAATAAAGTTGCCCTGGTAGCTTAGTTTGGTTAAAGCACAAGCATGGTAAGCTTGAGACCGTGGGTTCGAGCCCCACCTAGGGCTTATTTAAAATTGATAAAACCTCTTCTAAGCTTATTTCAAATAATGCGACAGGCATTTTTATTTTCCAGTTTCTTAGTATTTTAGGATGAATTTCTCCTATAAAACCAAGGCTCTTTGTTTTTTCCTGATATAGACCTACTCTCTTATTGATATTCATAATTGTTTCCTGTATTTGCTCTCCAATTGTACTTATTCCTGGAGGAAGTTTAAGTATAGGATTTGTTCCTCTTTTTTCATTATCAATAAGGAAAATTTCAGCAATCCTCCCGTCTATAAAATAATTTGGATAATTTTTAGGTTCTTTTAATTCTACTTTTAAACTTAACATTTTGAATAAGTATTCTAGTACTTGCCTTGTTTCTGTGAAATTTCCTGGAGAGAAAGCCACAGAAAGCTTTTCTTTTTCAACAATTTCGTCATTTGCTTCAAAAACTTTTCCAATTTCAAAAATTCTATGAGGATATTCTGCATCAACATTTTCAGAAAGAATCTTCAATGCATAATGAGTTAAATCTTTTCGTAAGATTCTATAATCTGTTTTTGAGTCTTTTACCTCAATAAATTCCTTTTTTTGTTTTTCATTAATACCTATTTTTTCAAATTGATCCTTTTTTGTTGTTAAATGATAATTAGACACTTCTAAAATATTTAAACCAGTTAAAATTTCTGATATTTTTCTTTTTATTTTTTCTTTGTAATCTTCCTCTCCTATTGTTGGTATAAAAGGTATCTCTGGCTCAAAGCTTTCATATCCATAAGCTATTGCTATATCCTCTATTATATCAACTTCGTGTAAAATATCCATTCTCCAAGGAGAAATCTCAACATAGCCTTTATTGTAATTGTAACCCATTTTTTCTGCACACTCTTTCAACTTTTTTTCACTTAATTCTATTCCAAGAAGTTTGTTTGTATTTTCTAAAGAAATTTTCATTTTTTCATTGGAGAAATCAGGAGTAATTTCTTTTTTGTTATACTTTAATTCCATTTGGTAAATATTCCCTCCAATGTCAGCAAGTGATGCTACAATTATATTAAGACAGGATTTTAATGCTTCAAAATCAAATCCAGAACATTCAACAAAAACATCTTTTGTTTCTTCTGTTATTTTTCCTGTTAATTTTGAGTTTATTATTGGGGGCATGCTTAAAATATTTTTTTCAGCATCTATAAAAATAGGGAATTTGGCTTTTCCTGCTAACAAATTAGAGTATTCTTTGCCTGCTGGATGCTTTTGTAGTATTTCTAGGCCAGACATTTCTTTTTCTGATTCTAAAGGAATAAACCTTATTTTATCGGGTTCTAAGGCTGTATAATGTATTGGAAGTTTTATTTTTTCAAGAGGATAGATTCCTATTGCTAATTTTTTCCTTTTTCTTCCAACAGTGATATGTAATTTTTCTTGGAGTTCTATTATTTCTTTTATTCTCTCGTTATTTAATTCAAGGCCTTTAACAATTGCACAGGCTGTGTAAGGTCTTATATTCTTTACTTGTTTATCTATTTCTATTAGATAATCTTTTTCAGGTTTATTTATTTTGTATTCTTTTAAACCCATTGTTTTTCCTAAGAAAGAAAGGAAACTTCTTTTATAACCATGATAAGAAAGTAAATCTGGTCTATTTGGAAATATTTCTATGATTAATTCATTTTCGTTGAAAGATTCAAGTGGAGTTCCAAACATAGATATTTTTTCCTGCATCTTTTCATCTAACTTTCCGATCTCTTTTTCAAATGTTTGTCTGTTAAATGTCACTAAGGCCATTTTATTCTAAGATTTTTTTAGCAATTTTATTTAATTCATCTAAAGATTTTTGAGGGCCTAATTGAGTTGAAATATATCCTTTATATTTTTTGAAAAATATTTCATCTTGAGCCCACATCTCTTTAAATTTTTCATCAAGACCATGAAGAGGATATAATTTAAGATGTACATGATTGATTCCCATACCTTCCATGACTATTGAGACTCTTTTAACCCTCAGTTTTTTTTCTAATAATTTTGCAATTTTTTTTGCAGCAATCATTAAATCAATGTAATCTTTATTGGGCATATCAGTTGCGTCGCTATCATAATGTCTTTTTGTTAATACTAAAGTCATTCCTTCTACATTTGGATGTATGTCTAAGATTGCTATGTGTTTTTTATCTTCCCAAATTTTTACACTTGGAATTTTTCCATTTGCAATTTTACAAAATATGCATTTTTCCATTTTATTTCATCCAAAATTTCATTTTTCTTAGCTGATTTAAATCATTTTTATATAAATCACGAAGGTCTTTTATTCCATAGTAATTCATTATTATTCTGTCAAAGCCAGGGCCCCATGCAAGAACAGGAATAGGTTCTCCTAACAAAGGAATTGTAACTTCTGGCCTAAAAATTCCTGCTCCTCCAAGCTCAAGCCAGAGTTTTTTTTCAGGATGAAAAACCTCTATCTCTACACTGGGCTCTGTATAAGGAAAATAACTAGGCCTGAACCTAATTTTTTCATATCCCATTTTCTTGAAGAATTCTTTTAAATAGCCAAGCAAGTGTCTGAAATTTGCATTTTTGTCAACTACTATTCCTTCTGTTTGATTGAATTCAAAGCCATGGCTCCAATCTAGGGTTTCATTTCTAAAACATTTTCCTATGGCAAAAAATTTGCTTGGAATATTTACTTTATTTTCTTTTTTTAGTTTATCGAGAGTTTGTGCAGAAAGACAGGTTGTATGAGTTCTTAATACAAGTTCCTTGGCCTCTTCTTCATTCCATTCATATTTCCAGCCTGTAGAACCTCCAATTCCTTTTTCATGAGATATTTTTACACTAGTAACAATTTTTTTGTCAGGTAAATTTGTTTTTTTGTTGACAAAGAATGTATCTTGAAGCTCTCTTACAGGATGGTCTTGTGCCGTGAATAATGCATCAAAGTTCCAAAATGAACTTTGGATAAAATCTCCAGACATTTCCTTAAATCCAAGGTCAGTCCATATTTTTCTTGCATATTCAATTGCCTGATTAACAAAGTGTTTCTTGCCCCCATATATTGAAGGGACTCTCGAAGTTGTATCATATCTCCTAAATTTTTTACCTTTCCAAGATTCATCTTTTATAATTCCTGGAGTTAACTGCTCTATAGAATTTTCCTCTTTAATCTCTTCTTTTATTATTTTTTTACCAAGATCAGTAATTTCTATATTTACTTTCTTGTATTCCTTTATCTCAATTATTTTTTTTCTACTTTCTAAATTTTTTAAGGCATGGAGTTTTTCTTCACTTAGTTTCTCTAGTTCAATTGGAAGTAATTCAAGGAGAGATTCTTCAAGGCTTTTTTTTGATATTTCTTCTTTATTTGCAATGAAGATTATTTTTTCTTTCTTTATTTCAATCATTGCCTTACTCTTTAGGGCCCCTATAGAAGCCTTGAACTCATCATCTGAAAGCATTGATTTTTTTTTAGCCTCGACAAGAGAAAGGATTCTTTTTTCAGCGAGAATGTTAAGGAGTCTTCTTTCTGGAAGGCCTTTCTTTTTATACAATGCGCCGTTCACACCAATCTCAACGACTTTTTTTGTTTCATGGGACAACTTTATAATGCCTTTATTTTCAAGATACAAAAGAGCCCTATTTACAGAGATTTCATCTAAGCCAGATTTTTTGACTATAATATCTATTCTTTTTTCTTCTAAGTAAGGAAGAATTTTTCTTTCTATGGGGCTTAAAGATTCAATTATTTTTTTTAGTTCCATATTAAAAGAAGTTAGTTTGAGGTTAAAAAGTTTTGTCTATGTCTTTCGTCATCCATGTTGGCATGCCTAAAACTAAGCCAAGGGCCTTTAAATCATAAACGTCTTTTCTTGACGCTATAAAAACCATCTTGAGCTTATTTTTTTTGCATAGTTTTATATTCTGGGTTATTCTTGAAAGAATCTCTGCTTTTTTATTTTCTTTTGAATTTAGTAATTCATCCAACCAAATTCCTATGACAACATTGTTCTTTTTGGCTAGCTTTGCCATCACAGAATCTAATCCAGAATTTCTTTGCTTTTGATAGTCTTTTCTGTGAAATAATATAGGCATGAAAATATCAACTTTCTCTTTCTCAAGAATTTTTTTATTAAGCTCATCATCAGCTCCTGTAAATCCAATTAACTTTTCTGGATTTCTTTGTCTCATAATTTTTAAATCTTTTCTTGCCTTATCAAAATTGTCTACTTGTATTATTACATGTTTCATAAAATTAAAAGAAAACTTGAGTTTATATTTTTACCCATTAATAATTGTGCCTATAAATTTTTTTCCGTCCAGAAAATTATCTAGCTGTCTTAAATCTTTTCCTATTATATATGTAGATATTTTATGTTTTTTTATTATTTTAGAAGCACTTTGGTCTAAAACAAAATGTTGGCCAGGATAATATGAAAGTTTTGAAGCCATTTTATCAAAGTCCTCCCAACTAATTTTTGGTATTAGCTTTGCATCTTTATGCTTCTTTGGGTTTTTGTTAAATAAACCTTTAACATCTGTAAGATTTATGAAAGGGGATTTAAAGTAAGAAGCTATTTCTGCTGCAGTGCCATCAGAAGTCATGTTTGGATTGTATTCTAATGCTCCACAGAAAATAATATCTCTTTTTGTTGAGGCTTTTTCAACGGATTTGAGAGAGTTATGGACTTTTTCTTTTTGTTTTTTTTCAAAAAAGTAACTCATAAATTTTGAATTAAGTTTTATTGCTTCCATTCCTATGAGGCTCTGGAGTTTTTTATCGGCTCCGATAATTCTTAGGCCATTGATGTATTTTCTAGCTGTAGAACCTCCTCCACAGACTATTATGAATTTATATTTATTTTTCTTTGATAATAAAACTTTTTTTAATTCTTTAAGATATTTTACATCAATGTCATCAGGAATTATTAAACTCCCTCCAAGACTTAAGACTATCACTTTCTTTTTCATTTAATTAAAAAAATATTTTTGTATTTAAAAGTATCTAAATTGTTAATTCCAATCTATAAATTAACTTAATCGATAAGTTCGTTATTAATTATTTTAAAATTTATTAGTCTATTATTAATATAAACACCAAATATGATCTACCTTATATAATTATTTCTTTTTTTATAAATATTCAAGTAGTTATTTAACAGTAAAAAGCTTATTGTCTTTCACATTGAAAATTCCAAGTCTTGCTCCTGAATCAAGCCAACCATGAGCATAATTTATTGCTGCGAAGGCTGTAACAATCTCTTCTTTTTTTTCAAAATGTTTTGCATCGTTTAAATAATTAGAAACCATGTCAGTTATTTCTTTGGCTTCCTCTTCCTTTCCTTTTATTATATTTTTTTTAGCAATTCCAAGAGCTTTTTCAGTTAATTTAAAATATTTCTCGAGTTTTTGTTTTGTAATTTTATTTTGCATCTTAGAATTAGAAATAAGGTAGGGGTCTTCCAGGAGGCATTCCTGGCCTCATTATTCCTGGAACTATTTGCGGTTCCATTTTTCTTATTATGAATTTAGAACCTACAATATCCGAGATTATCGCTGATAAAATAAGTTTTCCTACAGCAATTTTATAAATTCCTTCATGAAGAGGTATTTTTGAAGCTTGAGAAAAAGATTCGAGAACAGAATTCAACTCTTCTTTTGTGAGAGTTATGTTTGTTGGCTTTACACCCATATTTCCCTTTACAACTATCTTCTCATCTTGCCCGTTGCATTCTATTATTTTTACTGCAGGATCATTTACAACAGCATTTAACTTTCCAAGGTCAATTTGTGTATTAGTTGGAATTGGTTTTATATATTGCACTGTTGGAGGCAGAGGAAACTCTGGGATTATTAATGGTTTATAATGCCTTGGAGGTATTTGCCTTGGCATTTGCTGAACAGGAGCAGCGTTTTTTCCTACAGAAACTGGTTTTTTTGATGCTAAGGCTTCTTTTTTTTGAGGTTTTTTAAATAATAAGGGTGGAGGCAAGCCAATATCTATATAGTTGCGATAAAAAGGCTCTTTGTGCATCATACTTAATATGAATTCATCTTCTTTTTTTTGTTTTTTATTCTCCAGTATTTTTTTAGCTGCTTCTTTTTTTATTTCGCTTTTTCTTATATGATGATCAAGTACAAAGAAGCCTTCTTTTGAATTTTCTATTAATGCTTTTGTGAATTTTAAAAGAAATAAAATCCTAAATTCTTGGCTAGTGTCTTCAAGCCATTTAAAAGGTTCTTCTAAGGAAATATTCTCCATTTTTATTCAGGATATTCAAAACTTGGCTTAGGTGGATTAAAAGGGCTTGGTTCAGGAGACTCGCTTTCAGGAGTTATTTCTTGAGTCAGTGGTCTTTGCACAGGAGCGGGCGGAAGAGGCATTGAGAAAGCCATTTGTTGATTTGGAGGCATAACATAATTTATTTGAGGGGGAGTATAATCTCTTGGAATTCTTTCATGCATTAACGCCATTCCTCTTGCAAGAGTCTTATTTTGATCGAGTAGGTTATCGAGCCTTTCTACCATCTCTTTATTATCTCTTTCTACTTCAAATTCTTTTTCAGCAAGTGCTTTTGCAGAAATTTCAAATAATTCAAGGAGTTTTGATATTTTTGTTGTTAAATCATCAAGTTTAACTGATAGATTTGTCATCACTTTTTGAAGAGAGACAAAATTTTCAATTAACAGTCTGTCAACCTCTAGATTTTTTTGAACAGCTGGCTGAGTGGAAGGTTGAGGAGTTAATTGTTGATATTTTTGTCTGGGGGCATAACGCCCTCTTCTAACAATTTTCCTTTTATGACGAGTTCTTTTTCTAGGTCGCATAGACATGGGCATTGGGGGCATATTTATTGTTATTGGGGGAGCTCTCTGAATCCCTGTTCTTCTCATAACTATTTTTTTTACTATTCTCTTATTATGTATTTTTCTTTTATGGTGCCTTGGGCGGATTTTTTTATAACGTCTTTTAATTGCTTTTCTTTTATGTCCTTTTTTATGATGCCTCTTCTTTTTCATTTTTTTAAAAATTGAAACCTCTTTTTCATAACTAATTAAAGGTTTTGCTATTTATAAGTTTTCCTCTTAATGTGAAGCATGAAAGTATTTTTATACCATAAAGT